>CAZPLW010000113.1:0-14053 GCA_964587315.1 uncultured Lysobacter sp. | reverse complement strand
GCGGTCCTGCGCGATGCGCTCCGGCGGCGTCTCGCGCAGCCAGTCGGCCAGCGGGGCGTAATGGGGCCGGACTTCGCCGTCGGAAAGGTACATCTCGTTGTAGTAGTGCTTGAGCGCCATGAATCCTTCCGGTGCAATCCTTGTGCCATGGTCGATCCGGGATCGTTCCCGAGGGGAATCGTCCGGAAAGCCCTGCCCGCAAGAGTGCCACGATCCCCGATTTGGTGCGCGCGCCCCTTGTTGGCGCGCAATCCGGGGGCCCTCGCCGGGCGTAGAATCCGCTCCTGCACCCGCCTCTAGCACCGGCCATGTTCAGCGCCACCGCCGTCTCCGACCTCGCCCGCTTCGAATCCGACCTCGCCGCGACCTACGGTGCCGCGCTCTCGGACCTGCCCGTGCGCGTCCTGCATTTCTCGCGCGACTCGGCGCAGGCCTCGGGCCGCGGCGAGGCGCTCGAGCGCGCGGTCGCGGTCGCGGGCGTGCTGCGGGCGCAGGGCGCCGATCCCGAGACCGTGTCGGCGGCGCTCGTCGCCAACGCGTTCGCGGGGAGCGATCTCGATCTCGAGGCGCTGGAGGCGGCCTTCGGCGCGGATCTCGCGGGACTCGTGAGGGGCCTCGCCCGCGCGGGCAAGCTGGAGGCCCTCGGCTCGGCCCGGGCCGATCCCGAGCAGCTGCGCAAGATGTTCCTCGCCATCGCCGAGGACATCCGCGTGGTGCTCATCAAGCTGGCCGAGCGGGTGGTGATGCTGCGCGGGCTCACGAAGGCGGACGAGGCCGTGCGCCGCGCGGCGGGCGAGGAGACCCTCGCGCTCTTCGCCCCGCTCGCCAACCGGCTGGGCGTCTCGGAGCTCAAGTGGGAGCTCGAGGACTTCGCCTTCCGCTTCACGGAGCCGGAGCTCTACAAGCGCATCGCCTCGCAGCTGGACGAGAAGCGCGGCAACCGCGAGGCCTACATCGAGCGCGTGATCGCGACGCTGCGCGAGGAGCTCGCCGGCATGGGGATCGAGGCGACCATCCAGGGGCGCCCGAAGCACCTCTACTCGATCTTCCGCAAGATGCGCGGCAAGAACCTCGCCTTCGAGCAGCTCTACGACATCCGGGCCGCGCGCGTCATCGTGAAGAACGTGCGCGAGTGCTATTCGGTGCTGGGCGTGGTGCACGACCTGTGGACGCCCGTCGAGGGCGAGTTCGACGACTACATCGCGAGCCCCAAGGCGAACGACTACCGGTCGCTGCACACCGCGGTCGTGGGGCCCGAGGGGCGCACGCTCGAGGTGCAGATCCGCACGGACGACATGCACCGGCACTCCGAGCACGGCGTCGCGGCCCATTGGCGCTACAAGGAGGGCAAGCGCGCCGACCAGAAGTTCGACGACAAGATCGCCTGGCTGCGCGAGCTCCTCGCCTTCAAGAAGGACCTCCTCGCGGGGGACGCCGGCGGCCGGGGCGCGCGCGGCCTCTTCGACGAGACGATCTTCGTCTTCACGCCGCAGGGCCGCGTGGTGGACCTGCCCGCGGGCTCGACGCCCATCGACTTCGCCTACCACGTGCACACGGACCTGGGCCACCGCTGCCGCGGCGCCAAGGTGGACGGGCACATGGTGCCGCTCACCACGAAGCTCGCGAACGCGCAGAAGGTCGAGATCACCGCGGCGAAGCAGGGCGGCCCCTCGCGCGACTGGCTCTCCGGCGGCTACCTCGCGAGCCCGCGGGCCCTCGCGAAGGTGCGGCAGTGGTTCCGGCACGAGGACTTCGAGCAGGACGCCGCCCAGGGGCGCGCCGCGCTCGAGAAGGAACTCTCCCGCCTGGGGGCGACGAGCGCCTCGCACGAGCGCATCGCGCAGGCGCTGGGACACCCGCAGGCCGACGATCTCTACGCGGCGCTCGGGAGGGGCGAGGTGACCTCCCGGCAGGTCGAGACGGCGGTGCGCGGCGAGGCGCCGCCGGCGCCCGAGCCCGAGCCGATCACGGTGAAGCCGTCGGCGGCCTCGGGGACGTCCTCCGGCGTGCTGGTGCTCGGCGTGAACAACCTGGCCACCCTCATCGCCAAGTGCTGCAAGCCGCTGCCGCCCGATCCGATCGTGGGCTTCGTCACGCGGGCGCGCGGGGTCACCGTGCACCGCGCCGATTGCCCGAACGTCACCGGACTCACGCCGGACCAGAAGGACCGCCTGCTCGCCGCGGACTGGGGCAAGACGGGCGAGGAGCCCTTCGCGGCCGACATCGAGGTCGTGTCCGCGGACCGGCAGGGGCTGCTGCGCGACATCTCGGAGGCCATCGCGCGCGAGCGCATCAACGTCACGGCGGTGAACACGCTCTCGCGCGCCGGCCACGCCTTCATGCGCTTCACGCTGCAGGTGACGAGCGCCGACGCCATCGCGCGCGTCATCCGGCAGGTGAAGGACGTGCCGGGCGTCGATTCGGCCCGGCGAATCTAGCGCCCGCGCCCGCGGCGCCGGGCTATCATGGCGCCCCTTTGCGAAAGTCCCACCCCATGAACGCCACCGCACGCCTCGTGCTCAAGCCCGGCCGGGAGAAGTCCCTGCGCCATCGCCACCCCTGGGTCTTCTCCGGCGCGGTCGACCGCGTCGAGGGCGCGTCCGCCTCCGGCGAACTCGTCGCGCTCACCGCTCACGATGGCGCGATGCTGGGCTGGGGCGCGTACTCGCCGCAGTCGCAGATCCGCGCGCGCGTCTGGTCGTTCGACGCGGCCGATCGCGTGGACGAGGCGTTCCTCGCCGGGCGGATCGAGCGCGCGGTGGCGAGGCGCGCGGGCCTGCTGGACGCCCGCCACGACGCGTGCCGCCTCGTGCACTCCGAATCGGACGGGCTGCCCGGCCTCATCGTCGACCGTTACGGCGACGTGGCCGTGATGCAGGTTCTCTCGGCGGGCGCGGAAGCCTGGCGGGAATTCTGGCCCGCGGCCATCGCCAGGGCATCGGGCGTGAGGGCCGTCTACGAACGTTCGGACGCGGAAGTGCGCACGCTCGAGGGCCTCGCGCCGCGCAGCGGGCCGGCCCTGGGCGAGCCGCCCGCCGTCGTGGCCATGCGCGAGGCGGGCATCGCCTACGAGGTCGACATCGCGCGCGGGCAGAAGACGGGCTTCTTCCTCGACCAGCGCGACAACCGCGCCCTGGCGGCCTCGCTCGCGAAGGACGCCTCGGTGCTGAACCTCTTCTGCTACACGGGCGGGTTCACGCTGGCGGCGCTCGCGGCCGGCGCGGGCGAGACGCTGTCGGTGGATACCTCCGAGGAGGCGCTCGCGGCCGGACGGCGAGGCGTGGACGCCAACGGCCTGGACGCCGCGCGCGCGCGGTGGGTGAACGCGGACGTGTTCGCCTACCTGCGCCGGCTTCGCGACGAGGGCCGGCGGTTCGGGCTGGTCGTGCTCGACCCGCCCAAGTTCGCGCCGACGGAGAAGCACGTCGAGCGCGCGGCGCGGGCCTACAAGGACATCAACCTCTGGGCGATGAAGCTGCTTCGGCCCGGTGGCCACCTGCTCACCTTCTCGTGCTCCGGCGCGGTGGGGCCGGAACTCTTCCAGAAGATCGTGGCCGGCGCGGCGGCGGACTCGCGGGCGGATCTCGAGATCCGCGGGCGGCTCGCGGCGAGCCGCGACCACCCGGTCTCGATCCACTTCCCCGAGGGGGAGTACCTGAAGGGGCTCTGGCTCGAAGCCGCCTAGCGTCCCGCGGTGGCGACGATCTCGAAGAGCGAGCGCGCGACGCGCGCCTGCCGCCGGAACAGGTGCAGGGAATCGGCCTGCCGCTCCTGCATCCACTCGGTGAAGACGCTGCCCGCGGTGGGAAGGGGCAGGGCGAGCCGGGCATCCGCCTCGCCGCCGTCGCGCACGATGTGCATGCCGTGCTTGCGCGCCAGGTGCATCATCGCCGCGTTCTCGTTCAGGCAATGCACGAAGACCTCGCGCACGGACCGGTTCACCAGGTGCGTCACCGCGCGCTCGAACAGGGCGTTGCCCACGCCCAGGCCGCGGGCCTCCGGCAGCACCGACAGGCCGAACTCGGCCATCTTCGGATAGAAGGCGACGTGCACCACGCCCGTGAGGCGCAAGTCGTCGTCGGCGACGCCGAAGAGCTCGTCGCGGTCGAAATCGATGCGTTCCTCCATGTGCCGGATGGCGTCGTCGCTGAGCACCGCGCCGAAGCGCAGGCGCCGGTCATCGGCGTCGAGGGCGAGGAAATGCTCCGCGAGGGCGGCACGATCGGTGCGGCGAAGGCGTACGGGGGGTGCGATGAGGCTTGTCATGCGGTCTCCTTGTGGGGGACGTAACGGCACCATGAGGGGTAAAGTTGACGAAGCAAGGACGGTGCCACGGTTCCTCTGACCGCGCACTTCGGCTATAATTCATTTCTTCTAGGCAACGACAGGCGCGTAGCTCAGCTGGTTAGAGCACCACCTTGACATGGTGGGGGTCGTTGGTTCGAGTCCAATCGCGCCTACCAGCATCGCGAAAGCCGCCCCCCGGGGCGGCTTTTTCGTTTCCGGCGATCCGGTCCCTCGCGCGCGGCCACTGTCCAAGCCATAGGAACATCTCGCATAATGCTTTGCGAGAATTCCAACCACGCCATGCCGAAACGAACGCAAGCCGTGCAGGCCGCACCCCGCGGAACGCGAGCCGTTCCCGCATCGCCGCAGGCGGAGGCCGTCCCGCCCATCGGGCCGGCCGAGCGGCTGGAGATCGCCCAGCGCCTGATGCGTTTCGGCGTCTGGGAACTGCAGCCCGAGAGCGGGCACGAGCACTGGACGCCCGAGGTCGAGGCGCTCTTCGGCGTGGAGCCCGGCGGGTTCGGCGGCCGGTTCGAGGAATTCTTCCAGGCGATCCACCCCGAGGACCGGGCCCGGTTCTCGCGCGAGTACGCGGAGCGCGCCGAGTGCGGCTACCCGGAGTTCAGCGTCGAGTTCCGCATCATCCGTCGCGACGGCGCGGTGCGCTGGATCAATTCGCGCGGCGTGGGGATCGCGGGCCGGGGCGGACGACCCGCGCGCGTGGTCGGCGTGTGCCTCGACGTGACGGCACGCAAGGAGTCGGACGCCGCGCTCGAGGCGGCCTCGGCGCAGATCGCGGCGGCCCTCAAGTCCTCGAAGCTGCTGCTGTTCCGCCAGGACCGGACGCTGCGCTACACCTGGATCGCCAATCCGACGCTGGGCGTCGAGCCGCCCGACGTGCTCGGCCGCACCGACGAGGAGGTGCTGGGAAGGTCGGTCGCGAAGCCGCTCACCGAGGTGAAGCGGCGCGTCCTTCGCACGGGCGTCGGCGAGCGCCGCGAGATCTGCATCACCCACGAAGGGCGGGAGGGGTGTTACGAGCTCATCGCCGAGCCGGAGTTCGACCCGGACGGCAAGGTCTCGGGCATCGTCTGCGCGGGCTTCGACATCACCGACCGCCGCCGCGCCGAGGCCGAGCGCGAGACCCTGCACCGCCAGTTGCAGGACCTCGCCGCGCACCAGCGAGACGTCCTCGAGGCCGAGCGCAGCGCCGTCGCGAAGGACGTGCACGACCAGGTCGGGGCGATGCTCACGGGCATCGCGATGAAGCTCTCCTCGCTCGGCGAGCGCCTGCCGCCGGGCGAGAAGGCCCTGAAGCGCGAGCTGGGCGAGGTGGCCACGCTCGCGCGCTCCACGCTCGAGGCCACGCGCGAGCTGTGCGCGCGCCTGCGTCCGGCCGTGCTCGACGACCTCGGCCTGGCGGAAGCGTGCCGCTGGTACCTGCGCGAATGGGAGGGCACGAGCGGCATCCGCGTGTCCTCGCGCATCGGCGCGCTCGACCCGGAGCCGGACGATTCCCGGCGCACGGATCTCTTCCGCATCCTGCAGGAACTGCTCACGAACGTGGCGCGCCATGCCCGCGCCCGGGGCGTCAGGGTCTCGCTCTCGTCCGCCCGCGGCGAGTACCGGCTGCGCGTCATCGACGACGGGCGCGGCATGCCCGTGGGCACGCGCGGGGGCTTCGGCCTGTCGGGCGTGCGCGAGCGGGCGCGGCAGCACGGCGGTCGCGTCGACATCGAAACCTCGCGGACCGGCACTTCGGTCACCGCGACCCTTCCCACCAGGAGCCCCGCATGAAATCCCGACTCATCATTGCCGACGATCACGAAGTCGTACGCCAGGGACTGCGCGATCTCGTGGCCCACACCACGGACCTCGAGGTCGTCGCCGAGGCGAGCGATGGCCCCGGGGCCGAGCGCGCCGCGCGCGAGCGCGCCGCCGACCTCATGGTGCTCGACCTCGCCCTGCCGGGGGCGAACGGCGTGCGGGTCCTCGAGCACCTTCGCGCCGACGGCATCCGCCTGCCGGTGCTGCTCTTCTCGATGTACCCGGCCTCGCAGTACGTGGACCACGCGCGCAAGGTGGGCGCGCAGGGATTCGTCGCGAAGAGTGAGAGCGCGGGCGAGCTGCTGCGCAGCATCCGCGAAGTCCTCGCCGGCCGCGAGGCGTTCCCGAACGCCTCGAAGGCGCGCCCCGAGCCCGGCCCGGACGGCAATCCGTTCGCGGCGCTTTCGCGGCGCGAGAACGAGGTGATGCGCGGGCTGCTGCTGGGCCACAGCCTGCAGCGCATCGCGGAGGACCTCGGCATCGGCGCCAAGAGCGTCACCACGTATCGCAGGCGCCTGCTGGACAAGCTGGGCGTGCAGAGCAACGTCGAGCTGGCGGCGCTGTCGGCCCGGCACGGCCAGTTCTGACGGCGTGCCCCGTGCGGGAAAACGCTGAAGCGAAGGGCGCGCGCGAGTTACCCTGATGGCTTCGTCGGCCGCGCCCCAAGCGGCCTGGAAGGCCCCCCGCGAAAGCGGCGCTTGAAGCCATGAAGCTTCGTTCCTACCTGTCCCGCCTGATCTGGGTCTGCATCGCCCCGCTGCTGGTGCTGTCGGCGTGGTTCGCGTTCGAGGAGCTGCGCGAGCTGGAGCGCCGCGGGGAGCGGGAGGCCGGTGCCCTCGCGGGCAACCTGGCGGCGTCCGTGGACCGGCAGCTGCGCTCCCGCATCGGCGGGGCGCTGATGCTCGCCCTGTCGCCGCAGGTGAAGGACCGCGCGCGCTGGGGCGAGCTTCACGAGCTGGCGCGGGCCTACCAGGAGGCGTTCGGCAATCACGTCGTCCTCGCGGATGCCGAGGGACGGATGCTCCTCAATACGCGCGTCCCCTTCGGGGCCTCTCTGCCGAACATCCCGCTGGTGCGCGGAACCGCCGCGGCGCCGACCGCGCTGCGCACCCTCAAGCCGGTGGTCGGTGACGCGTTCGTCGGCCCGGTGGCCCACGAGCGCATGGTCGCCATCGCGGTGCCGGTGATCCGGGGCGGCAGGGCGGAACTCGTCATGATCGTCACGCTGGAGACGCGGAACTTCCAGCGCGAGCTCGACGAGATGGCGGCGCCGGCCGACTGGACGGTGACGCTGAAGGACAGCAAGGGGGAAATCCTGGCGCGCCGCGGTCCGGAAGGCGCGGGAGGCGAGTCGCGAGGTGCCGTGCCGTTCGTCGCCAGGCTCGAGAGCGCGGACTGGTCGGTGTCGGTCGATACGGCGGACGCGGCTCGCCTGGGCGCCCTGGCGGGCCCCGGGTTCGGCCTCGCGCTGCTGATCCTGCTCGCCACGGCGGCCGCGCTCGTCGGCGCCGGCCTGGCGGCCCGGCGCCTGCGCCGGTCGCTGGCGATGCTCGCCGAGCCCCGCTCGCCGGGCGCCGTGCCGGTGGCGAGCGGGCTGGAGGAAATCGACGGCATCCGGCGGCAACTGGCGGACCTCGATCGCGAGCGCGAGGCGAGCGAGGCCCGCTTTCTCGTCACCTTCGAGCAGGCCGCCATCGGCCTGGCGCAGGTGGCGCTCGACGGGCGCTGGATGCGGGTGAACCGGCGCTTCTGCGCCATCGTCGGCTACGAGGCGGACGAGCTCGTCCGCATGACCTTCCGCGACATCAGCTTCGAGGAGGACGCGGAAAGCGACCGCGCCCGGATGCAGAGCCTCGTCGACGGCACGGCGGCGACGGCCTCCGGCGAGAAGCGCTATCGCCGCAAGGACGGCGGCACCGTGTGGATCCGCTTCACCGCGTCGATGGTCGCCGCGCCGGATGGCCGGCCGGACCACGTCATCGCCTCGATCGAGGACATCTCGGCGCGCCGGGAGGCCGAGCAGGCCCTGCGCTCGCGCGAGGGCCAGCTCTCGCTCTTCATCGACCATGCGCCCGTCGCCCTCGCGATGTTCGACCGGGAGATGCGCTACCTCGCGGCGAGCCGGCGCTGGCGCACGGACTACGGATTGGGCGAACGCGAACTCGTCGGCCATTCGCACTACGAGATCTTCCCGGAGATCCCCGAAGCCTGGAAGGGCGTGCACCGGCGGGGTCTCGCCGGCGAGGTCACGCGCCATGAGGAGGATCGCTTCACGCGGGCCGACGGCTCGGTGCATTGGCTGCGCTGGGAAGTGCGCCCCTGGCGAGACGCCGCGGGCGCCGTCGGCGGTATCGTCGTCTTCTCCGAGGACATCTCCGCGGCGATGCGCACGCGCACCCTGCTCGAGAGCAACGAGTCGATGCTGCGCGAGGCGCAGCGCCTGGCGGAAGTCGGCAACTGGCGCTGGGACATCCTCACCGGCGAGTGGACGTGGTCGGCCGAGATGTACCGCATCTACGGTCTCGATCCGTCGGCGCCCGCGCCGACCTTCAGCGGCGAGCGCGCGTTCTTCGAGGCTCCGAGCTGGGAGGCGCTTTCGGCCGCCTTCGAACGCTGCCTCGCCCTGGGCGAGCCCTACCAGCTCGATGCGCAACTCGTCCGGCCCGACGGCGCGCGGCGCTGGATCGTGGCGCGCGGCGCGGCCACGCGCGACGAGGTGGGGCGCGTCGTCGCGTTGCACGGCACCGCCCACGACATCACCGCCCGCAAGCGGGCGGAGCAGGAGCGTGCCGAGAGCGAGGCGCGGTTCCGCACGATCTTCGACCTCGCGCCGGTGGCGAGCGTGGTGCACGATCGCGACACGGGCGAGGCCATCGCGGCGAACCGCCTCGCGCTCGCGGCGGCCGGGTGCGACTCGGCGGCGGCCCTCGCCGCACACGACCACTGGCTCGGCCCGCCGTTCACGCGCGAGGATTTCGCGCGGCGATGCCGGGCGACAACGCCGGGGCAGCCGCAGCGCTTCGAATGGCAGGCGCGGGGCGCCGACGGCCATTCCATCTGGCTCGACATCCAGCTCAACGCGATCGAGATCGACGGCGTGGCGCGCGTGCTTTCCGTCGCGAGCGACATCACCGAACGTCGCCGCCTCACGGAGGAGCTGGAACGGCATCGCCACCACCTCGAGGAACTCGTGGAGCAGCGCACGGCGGCGCTGGCCGAGGCCAACCGGGCGCTCGCGCTGGCGCAGCGGGAGCTCGCGCGCCGCGCCGAATCGGCGGAGGCCGCGAGCGTCGCCAAGAGCGTCTTCCTCGCGAACATGAGCCACGAGATCCGCACCCCCATGAACGCGATCCTGGGCTTCGCCCACCTGCTGCGGCGCGCCTCGCTGCCGCCCGAGCAGGACGAGCGCGTCGCGAAGATCGAGGCGGCGGGCGGGCACCTGCTCGAGATCATCAACGACATCCTCGACCTGTCGAAGATCGAGGCGGGCAAGCTGCGGCTGGAGTGCGTCGACTTCCCGCTGCATGGCGTCCTCGACGCGGTGCGCTCCCTGGTGGGGGACGCGGCGCGCGCGAAGGGGATCGCGATCTCGAGCGGGACCGGGGGGCTGCCCGCGTGGCTGCGGGGCGATCCCACCCGCATTCGACAGGCCCTGCTCAATTTCGCCGGGAACGCGGTCAAGTTCACCGACCGGGGCACTGTCGACATCCAGGCGACCTGCGAGCGCGAGGAGGGCGACCGGCTGCTCGCGAGATTCGAGGTCCGGGACACCGGCATGGGCATCGAGGCGGACGAGTTGCCCGGGCTCTTCCAGGCCTTCCACCAGGTGGACACGTCGACCACGCGGCGGTACGGCGGAACGGGCCTGGGGCTGGTGATCGCGCAGCGGCTCGCCCAGGCCATGGGCGGGGAAGCGGGCGTCGAGTCGCGGCCGGGCGTGGGCAGCACGTTCTGGTTCACCGCCTGGCTCGGGCGCGGCGAAGCCGCCACGGCCCCGGCCTCGGTGCAGTCCCTGGACGCGGAGGCACGGCTGCGGGCGGAACACGCGGGCGCCCGCGTGCTGCTGGTGGAGGACGACTCGGTCAACCAGGAGGTCGCGATGGCGCTCCTGGCCGAGACGGGCCTTCAGATCGACCTGGCGGTCGACGGGCGCGAGGCCGTGGCGCTGGCCCCCCGGGGCTACGACCTCATCCTCATGGACGTGCAGATGCCGGTCATGGACGGCCTCGCCGCCACGCGGGCGATCCGCGCCCTGCCGGCGTGCGACCGCGTGCCCATCCTCGCGATGACGGCCAACGCCTTCGACGACGACCGGCGGCGGTGCCTCGAGGCGGGAATGGACGATTTCATCGCGAAGCCGGTCGATCCCGAGCCGCTCTACGCGACCCTGCTGCACTGGCTCGAGACGGGACGCCCGGCACCGGACGCGTCCTGAGGCGCCGGGAGCGCGCCCCGGTCGCGGCCGGGTGAATTCTGCGACAATCGTTCATTCAATCAGGGATGTTTCGCCGCCGGCCGCGACCGGCAGGACGGGCACCCGAACCGGGATATCCGCTTGTCCTTCGCTTTCGAGAAGAAACTGCCGGCCTTGCGCCTCGCGCTGGCCCTGTCGTCTGCCGCCCTCGGTACCTGGACCGCGCTGCGAGCCGCCCTTTGGATCGCCACGGGACCCGAGCTCGCGGGCTGGGAGAACGCGCCCGGCGTCTTCCTGCGCGGCCTGGGGTTCGACCTGGCGACCCTCGCCTTCGCGCTCGCGCCCTTCCTCCTCGCCTCGGCGCTGCTGCCCGATGGCTGGCGGCGCCGGCGCGCGGTCGTCGCGCTGCGCTGGGCGCTCCTCTGGTTCGCGATCGCGGCGCTGCTCTTCGGGGCAGTCTCCGAATGGGTGTTCTGGGCCGAGTTCTCCACGCGCTTCAACTTCATCGCCGTCGACTACCTCGTCTACACGCACGAGGTGATCGGCAACATCCGCCAGTCCTACCCGGTGCCGGCCATCCTCGCGGCGATCGGCGTGGCCGCCTTCGCCATCGTGTGGCTGCTCTCGCGGCGCTACCGCCTCGGAACGGCGCCGCTGGGCGGGCGCAGGCGCCTCGCGCTCGCCGCGATGGCCTTCGCCCTGCCGGCGGGCAGCCTCGCCCTCGCGAGCGTCGACCAGATGGGCGGCAGCGGCAATGCCTACGCCGAGGAACTCTCGGGAAACGGGCTGTTCACGTTCTGGGCGGCCTTCCGGCGCAACGAGCTCGACTACGACAAGTTCTACCGCACCATCGACCAGGCGAAGGCGGACCGGATCCTGCTCTCGCTGGGGGTGGAACGCGAGCCCCTGGGCGAGGCGCTCAAGCCCGACGAGAAGGAAGACGCCGCGGCGCAGATGGGGCCTCTCACGCGGCGCCCGCGCAACGTCGTGCTCATCTCGGTGGAGAGCCTGTCGGCGGAGTTCCTCGGCGTGTACGGCAACCCCAAGGGGCTCACGCCGAACCTCGACCGCCTCGCGAACGAGGGGCTGCGATTCGAGCGCTTCTTCGCGACCGGCACCCGCACGGTGCGCGGCCTCGAGGCGCTCTCGCTGGGGCTTCCGCCGGTGCCGGGGCAGTCGATCGTGCGCCGGCCGGACAACGAGCACCTCGCGACCGTCGGCGAGTTCCTGGAGCACCAGGGCTACCACGTCTCGTTCGTGTACGGGGGCTACGGCTACTTCGACAACATGAACGCGTACTTCAAGGGCAACGACTACGAGATCGTGGACCGCAGCGACTTCCCGAAGGAGTCGATCGTCTTCGAGAACGTGTGGGGCGTGGCCGACGAGGTGCTCTTTGCCAATGCCGTGTCGGTCTTCGACAGGGCGAGCGGGCAGGGCAAGCCCTTCTTCGCGCACATCATGACGACCTCGAACCACCGGCCGTTCACCTATCCGGAAGGGCGCATCGACATTCCCCCGCCCGGCGGGCGCGAGGGCGGCGTGAAGTACACGGACTTCGCGATCGGGGAATTCATCGCGAAGGCGCGCACGAAGGCGTGGTTCGCCGACACGCTCTTCGTCATCACCGCAGACCACTGCGCCTCGGTCGCCGGCAAGTCGCGCCTGCCGGTGGGCAGCTACCGCATCCCGCTCATCCTCTACGCGCCGGGGATGGTGCCGCCGGGCGTCGACACGCGGCTCGCGAGCCAGATCGACGTGCCGCCCACGCTGCTCGACCTGGTGGGCAAGAACGGCGACGACCACTTCTTCGGCCAGGGGATCTTCGAGGACGCGCACCTGCCCGCGCGCGCCTTCGTGAGCAACTACCAGGAGCTCGGCTACTACAAGGACGACCGGCTCACGGTGCTGCTGCCCAAGCAGAAGGTGGAGTCCTTCCGCATCGATCCGAAGACGTACGCGGCCACGCCCGTGGAGAACGACCCGCGCCTCGTCGACGAGGCCATCGCCTACTACCAGACGGCCTCGCGCGCGTTCCGGCAGGGGAAGATGAAGAACCCCGACTACCGGGCGAAGTAGGGCCCGGGCTTCAGGCGCGCGGTTTCGCGTGCACGTGATGCCCCTCGTCGCCGGGGCCGTGCGAGTGGCCGTGGCCGTGGCCGGCGCCGCCCGAGACGTCCACCGAGATCACGTTGAGCGCGCCGTGGCGCACGCCGCGCTCGGCGATGATGCCTTCGGCGAAGGCGCGCACGCGGGCGAGCGGCCCGCGCAGGATCACCGACTCGAGGCACGCCTCGTGGTCGAGGTGGGCGTGCATCGTGGCGACGCACAGGTCGTGGTGGTCGTGCTGGGCGCCCGTGAGCCGCTCGCCCAGGTCGCGCTCGTGGTGGTTGTACACGTAGCTCAGGTTCGCCACGCAATGGCCGCTGCCCGCCGAGGAGCGCTCGGCCTCCAGCTCCCGGCGCAGGAGGTCGCGCACGGCTTCGGAGCGCGTCGCGTAGCCGCGCCGCGCGATGAGGTGGTCGAACTCGTGCGCGAGCGATTCGTCGAGCGAGATGGTGATGCGTTCCATGGCGTATCCCCGGGGGCCGCGCGGGTCGCGTGGGCGCGGCGAAACGGCTAGAATATCGCTTCGCGCTGCTCCCCGGACGCCGGGGACGCGAACGAAGGCGAGAGAAAGGGCCGCGCCATGGTTATGAGACCGCCGACTCCGAGGTTCACGATCACCCGATAGACGGGCCGCTCCCCTTTTGCCTTTGCACACGTCAGAAGCGCGGTTCGCCCGCGCTTTTTTCGTTTCGCCTTCCCGAGGAATCACGCCATGGTCGCCATCACGCTTCCGGACAAGTCGGTCCGGTCCTTCGACAATCCCGTCTCCGTCGCCCAGGTCGCGGCCTCCATCGGCCCCGGCCTGGCGAAGGCGGCGCTCGCCGGCAAGGTGGACGGCCGGCTCGTCGACACCTCGTTCGTCATCGAGAAGGATGCCGCCCTCGCCATCGTCACCGACAAGGACGCGGAGGGGCTCGACCTCATCCGCCACTCGACGGCGCACCTGCTCGCCTACGCGGTGAAGGCGCTGTTCCCCGACGCGCAGGTGACCATCGGCCCGGTGATCGAGAACGGCTTCTACTACGACTTCGCGTACAAGCGCGCCTTCACGCCCGAGGATCTCGCGGCCATCGAAAAGCGCATGGGCGAGCTCGCGAAGAAGGACATCCCCGTCGCGCGCGAGGTGTGGAAGCGCGACGACGCCGTGAAGTTCTTCGAGTCGATCGGCGAGAAGTACAAGGCCGAGATCATCGCGGGCATTCCCGCGAACGAGGACATCGGCCTGTATCGCGAGGGCGACTTCATCGACCTGTGCCGCGGGCCGCACGTGCCCTCCACGGGCAAGCTCAAGGTCTTCAAGCTCATGAAGGTGGCGGGCGCCTACTGGCGGGGCGACTCGAGGAACGAGGTGCTCCAGCGCATCTACGGCCGGGCCTGGGCGAGGAAGGACGACCAGGGCCAGGACCTGCACGTGCC
>CAZPLW010000112.1:0-14138 GCA_964587315.1 uncultured Lysobacter sp. | reverse complement strand
CGAGGCGGCCGGAGAACTCGTCCCACGGCATCACGAAGGCCTGCACCACGGTGGCGACGCTCACGGGCATCGCCTGGGGCGCCTGCGCGGCGGGGGCGGCGCTGGAGGTGCGGAAGGCGAGCACCCCACCGGCGAGGGCGGTGGCGGCGGCGACGGCGGCGACGGCGGCGGCGAGTCGGGAGGACGGGCGGGAGATCGGGGTCATGGCGTGTAACTCCTGGCGTAAATATGTATCGGTTGCTACATTTAACGAGAAGCGCAATCTACGGGGGCCCCGAGGGGCGTGTCAAGCGATTATTTATCGGTCGCTATACAAATGGGACGAAGCGCGCCGGCGGGCGACGGAATGCGCCGGGCGGGCGGCGGGGCGGGGTTGCCGGGGCGGCTCGGATCATTTAATATCGATCGCTATGAAAAAGACCGCCGCCGCCCCGGCCCGCCCGGCCCCGAAGCCGCGCGGGCGCCCGCGCTCGTTCGACCGCGAGGCCGCGCTCGTGAGCGCGATGGAGGTCTTCTGGAAGAAGGGCTTCGAGGGCGCGTCCCTGGCGGACCTGACGGGCGCCATGGGCATCAACCCGCCCAGCCTCTACGCGGCCTTCGGGGACAAGGAGGACCTCTTCCTGGAGGCGGCCGATCACTACATGCAGCGCCGCAGCGCCTCGTGCCCGTACGTGGAGGAAGCCACCGCCAAGGCGGCGATCGGGAAGCTCCTCACCTACATGGCCCACGACTTCACCAGCCCCGACCACCCGCGCGGCTGCCTCATGATGCTGGCGGCGGCCACCACGGGCTCGGCGCCCAAGCTGCAGGCCGCCCTCGCCAGGAAGCGGACGGACGCGAGGGCCCGCATGCGGGCGAGGATCGAGCGCGGCCTCAAGGAAGGCGACGTGCCCCCGGGAACCGATGCCGCGGGGCTCAGCGACTTCTACGCGACGATCATGACGGGCCTGTCGATGCAGGCGCGCGACGGCGCCTCGCGCAAGAGCCTGCTCGCGACGGTCGAGCGCGCGATGTCGCTCTTCCCCGAGCCGCCCTCGGCGGCCCGCCGCGGCAAGCGGGAACGCGCATCCGCCTAGCGGGGTGAATCGGCTTTCCATGGGACCTCCGGTCGGTGCATGGTGCGCACGATCGGGTTTCCCACGGTGGGAAGGTCAAGCCCCTCCGGCCCGGCTTGGAAGAAACGGGCCGTCGCGTCAGCGCGAGGGCTGGCGGGCCGCCTCGGCCGCGACCCACGCCTCGAGTTCCGCCATCACCCCCGCGAGCGCCTGGTTGAATCCCTGCACCGCGCCGGGCGCGTCGTAGGAGGCCGCGGGCGCCGAGAGCGCGAACGCCCGGCGCGCGAGCACCCGGCCGCCGTGCGCCTCGACGATCTCCGCCGTGAGGGCGACGTGCGCCGTGCCCGGCTCGCGGGAGGCCTCGTGGAAGATCTCGTCGAGCCGCGTCTCCAGGCGCAGGCCGTCCCTTGGCGCGCCGCCGCCGAGCCGCATCGCGAGCTGCCGGTGGATGCTGCGCGCGGGCCGCTCGGTCCAGCGGTTGAACTGGTAGTAGGCGCGCGTGCCGGGCGACCGGCTGTACGCGATGTCCTGCGTGTCGTAGAAGCCCGTAGCCGACGTCGGCGCCACGTACACCGCGGGGGCGGCGCCCGCTGCCGCCGCGGGCACGGCGCCCGCGTCGAGGACGAAATAGCGGTCCGGCTCGCGCGGCCCGGGTACCGAGCACGCGGCGAGGCCGGTGGCGAGCAGCAGGGCGGGCAGCATCCTCATCGCGGTCTCTCCCCGGGGCCGAGGCTGCCCTCGGCCGGTCCGTAGATGGCCTGCCGCGGATCGCGCAGGCGGCTGGCGGCGACGTCGAGCGAATCGGCCGCCGAGCGGACCGCGCGCACGGTCTCGCGCAGCTCCTCGTTGCCGCCCGCGAGCAGCGCGTCGGCGCGCGCCGAGAGCCGGTTCGCCTCGGCGCCCATCCGGCGGACGCTCTCGCGGATCTCCGCGACCGTGGCCGTCGCGTCCGTTCCCAGCGCGGCGTAGCGCTCCGACAGCACGCGGGCGTCGTTCTCGAGCGATTTCGCGAGCGTGCGCACCTCGTCCGCGGCGCCCCCGAGCGAGCCGAGCGCGGCGTCGGCCTTGCCCAGCGTGGCGTCCGCGCGGCGCGAGGCGCGGCGCAGGTTGTCCAGCACCTCGGCGAGGGCGGCGCCGTTCTCCGGCGTGAGGATCGCGTTGAGCCGCTGGAGCGTCGCGTCGGCGCGCTGCGCCATCTGCGTGAGCGTCTCGGACATCTGCTGCGAGGGCGAATCGCCCTCGCGGATCACCGGGTACGGCTCGCCCTCGGGGACCTGGGCGAGGAGCGGGCTGTCCTCGTCGGCGTTCGCGAGCCGCACCGTGGCGAGCCCGGTCACGAGGTGGCGCTCGGTCGTCGCGGTCGTGCTCTGGCGCACCGGCGTGCCCGCGTCCAGCGCCACGAGGACCTCGACCGCGCCCTTGCGGCTCGCGGAGAAGCGGAAGCCGGTGACGGACCCGACGCGCATGCCCTTCATCGTGACGTAGCTGCGGGGCTCGAGCCCCTCGAGCGAGTGCTGCACGAAGTAGATCTTGTAGCGGCTCGCGTTCGCGCCCTCCCCGCTGCTGCGGATCCACAGGACCGCCGCGGCCAGCATCGCGACCAGCAGCAGGGCGGCGGCGCCGACGAGGGTGTACTTGGCTTCGGGTTCCATGTCAGGCGCGGCTCGCGAAGTAGGCGTGAAGCCAGGGATGGTCCAGGCGGCGCACCTCGGGCACGGTGCCGTCGGCGATCACGCGTCCCCCGGCGAGCGCGATGACGCGGTCGGCGATGGACACGAGCATGTCGAGGTCGTGCGTCAGGAAGAACACCGTGAGCCCCAGGCTGTCGGCCAGCGCGCGCAGCAGGCCGTAGAACTCGCGCGCCCCCACAGGATCGAGGCCCGAGGTCGGCTCGTCAAGGAAGAGCAGGTCCGGCTCGAGGGCGAGCGCCCGGGCGAGGGCCGCGCGCTTGCGCATGCCGCCGGAGAGCTGGGCCGGGAACTTCGCGCCCGCGTCCGGGGGCAGGCCCGCCAGCGCCAGCTTGAAGCCGACCAGCGGCGCGATGAGCTCGCGCGCGAGGTCCGTGTGCTCCAGGAAGGGCACCGCGACGTTCTCGGCGACCGTGAGCGAGGAGAAGAGCGCGCCGTCCTGGAAGAGCACGCCGAAGCGCGCGCGCAGCTCGTCCATCTCGACGATCCCGGCGCGCCAGACGTCCGTGCCCAGCAGCTCGATGCGGCCCGCCGTGGGCCGCACCAGGCCGATGATCTCGCGCAGCAGCACCGACTTGCCGCTGCCGCTGCCGCCGATGAGCGCCACCACCTCGCCGGCCTCGACCGTGAAGGAAACGCCCTCGTGCACGACCTGGCTGCCGAAGCGGGTGGCGAGCGACTCGACGGCCAGGACGCGCGCCATGTCAGATCCCCATCTGCTGGAAGGCGACGGCGAAGACCGCGTCCAGCACGATGACCCACACGATGCACTGCACGACCGTGGAGGTCGTGTTGGCGCCCAGGCTGCGCGCGTCGCGGCTCACCATGAGCCCCATGCCGCAGGCGATCGTCGCGACGATGGCCGCGAAGACGGGCGCCTTGCCCAGGCCGACGACGAAGTGGCGCATCTCGAGCGCGGCGTGGACGCGGTCCAGGAAGACCTGCGGCGCGATGTCGAGGAGCGAGGTGCCCACCAGCAGGCCGCCCGCGATGCCCGCGACGTCGCCCACGAAGACGAGCAGCGGCAGCGCGACCATGAGCGCCACGAGGCGCGGGATCACGAGCACCTGGATCGGGGAGAGCCCCAGGGTGCCGATGGCGTCGATCTCCTCCTCCACCTTCATGGTCCCGATCTGCGCCGTGAAGGCCGCGCCGGAGCGCCCCGCGACGAGGACCGAGCTGAGGATGGGGGAGAGCTCCCGGCAGATGCCGAGCGCGATGCCGTCGGCGACGAAGAGCGTCGCGCCGTAGCGCTGCGCCTGCACGCCGAGCACGTACGCGATCACGACGCCGATGAGGAAGTTCACCAGCGCGACCACGGGCACCGCGTCGATGCACACGGCCTCGAACTGGGAGACCGATTCGCGGATGCGGAAGCGCGCGGGCCGGCGCACGAGGCTCGCGAGTTCGAGCGCGATGACCCCGACGAAGTCGACGTGGGCCTTGAGCAGGCGCCCGACGTTGGACACCGCCATGCCCACCCGCTCGAGGAGCCCCCGGTGCACCGTGTGCCCCGCCGATGGCGGCGTCGCCATCCGGTCGAGGACCAGCCCCAGGACCTGCTCGTAGCGCGGGTCGAAGCCCCGGGGGGTCACCATCGCCCGCGTGAAGCCGGCGCCGGCCAGGTGTCTGAGCAGGATGAAGCCCGCCGCCGTGTCGAGGGCCTCGAGGCGGCTGCCGTCCAGCACGAAGGGCGTCCGGGCGTCCAGCCCGAGCGCGTCAAGGCGGCCCGCGATCCGCGTCACGTGCGCCAGGCGCCAGACCCCGGTCAGGTAGAGGACGGGGCTGTCGCCCTCCATCGCGCGCTCGATCCCGGCCGGCGAGGGGAGGTGCTCGACCATTGAAGCCAGCCTATCACGCGGCGGCCGCGCTACTGCCGGATCGGCCCGCCCGTTCCCAGTCCCACGCGCTGGGCCTCGGTGTCGAAGATCGTCTTCACGTCGATGTTGGCGAGGTTCACGTCCGGCCCGAACTCGGCGAAGACGATCTTCTTCATGGCCTCGATGTCGCAGCTCCTCACGCCCGCGATCCAGGGGCCCGGCAGCTCGATCATGATCCTGTCCATCGGCAGGTTCCTCTTGATGATCTCGAGCGTCGCCTCGCGCACCACGCCGTCGTCCACCAGCTCGGCGGCCTCCACCAGCACGAGGCTCGAACCCGCGTCCAGGCACACCCGGGCCTGGTCGATGAGGAGCGCCGGGTTGCTCATCGTCTCCTTGGAGCCCACCTCGCCGAACACCTCGAGGCCCGCCTTCACCGCGCCCGAGATCTGGTCGAAGCGCTGCTTCCCGGTGAGGGGCACCGTGTTGTCGGAGATCTCGATGGTGGTGAAGCCGAGCGCGAGCGCCTCCTCGTAGAACGGCGGCAGGCCCTTCTCGCCCATCGTCGCGAAGACGTACTCGTGGAACTGCCCGCCGATGAAGGGCTTGATCGCCTTCGACTGGTAGAGCTCCAGCTTCCTCCTGAGCACCTCGCGCGGGTACAGGCGCGCGGTGCCGGTCTTGATCTTCATGAGGTCGATGTAGGGCGCGGCGATCTCGAGCACCGACTCGACGTAGGCGTAGGGCAGGCCGTCGTCGATGATCATGCTCATGCCGGTGCGGCGCGGCTTCGCCTGCGTGCGGCGGGCGTCGATGGGGACGAATCCGAAGGGGGTGCTCATGGCGGCCCCTATTCCGGCTGCAGGCCCGACAGCTTGAACATCCTCGCGAAGCGCTCGCGCTCGTCGGCGAGGAACTGCCTGAAATCCGCCGTCCGGCTGCCCACCGGGTCGATGCCGATGCCGCGCAGGCGCTCGGCCACCTCCGGCATCGCGAGCACCGCGGCGATCTCGGCCTGCAGCTTCGCGACGATCTCGGGCGGGAGGTTCGCGGGGCCGAGCAGCCCCATCCAGTGGTTGGCCTGGAAGCCTTCCATGCCGGGCGTCTCCGCCACGGTGGGAATGTCCTTCGCCCACGCGAGGCGCCGCGGCGTCATCACCGCGAGCGCCGTGATGCGCCCGGCCTTGATGTGCTGCATGACCGGCGCCATGCCCAGGATCGCGTAGGGCACTTGGCCGCCGAGCAGGTCGTTGGTCGCCGGGCCCGCGCCCTTGTAGGGAATGTGCGCGAGGTCGATGCCGGCGAGGCTGTTGATCCACGCGCCCGCCAGGTGCTGCGAGCTCGCGTTGCCCGCCGTGCCGTAGCTGAGCTTGCCCGGCTCGCGCTTCGCCTTGGCGACGAGCTCCGCGAGCGTCTTCACGCCCTGCCCCGGATGCGCCATCAGCACGAGCGGCGTGTCGCCCACCTGCGTGATGGGCGTCAGGTCCTTCACCGGGTCGTAGCGCATCGACTTGTACACGCTGGGCGCGATGACGATCTCCGCCGGCGAGCAGAAGAGCAGCGTGTGCCCGTCCGCCGGCGCCTTGGTCACGAACTCCGTGCCCACCATCCCGCCCCCGCCCGGCTTGTTCTCCACCAGCACCGCCTGGCCCAGGCGCGGCGAGAGCTTCTCCGCGACGATGCGCGCCATCGTGTCGTGCCCGCCGCCGGGGGCGTACGGGACGACGAGCGTGACGGTCTTGGCGGGATAGCCCTGCGCGTGCGCCGTGGCGCCGAAGAGCGCGGCGCACGCGGCCAGCGTGGTGACGGCGTGCTTCAGGAAATCGCGCATGGCGGGTTCCGATTCAAACCGTCTTGCGCTTGCGCCTGGCCGCGGCCTTGCGCTTGGGCGCGACCGTCTTCGCCGCGACGTCGGCCGCCTCGCGCGCCGTGGTGCCCGCGGCCTCGACCGCGCGACCCATCGCCTCGGCGGCGTCGGTGCCGGCCTGCTTCATCATGTTCCAGGCCCACATCGCGGGATTCGCGGCTTCCTCTTCCGTCGCATCGGCCGCGGCCGACGGAGCCTCGGGCGATTCCATCGCGGCCCGCACGCGCTCGCCGCCCTTCACCATCTGGCGCTGGTATTCCAGGCTCTTGATGGACAGCTGCAGCATGTTGAGGTTGGCCTTGAGCCAGTGCTCCACCACCTCGAGTTCGTGGATCTTCTTCTCGAGCTCCTCGGCGTCGAGCACCGGGAACATGAGCGACTGGAGCGGGTAGGCCCCGGGGTTCACCATCTTCTGCCACAGGTCGAACATGTCCTGCGGCGTCACGGGCTTGGCCATGATTCCTCCGCTTGGGTCCTTACTTGTCGTGCTTCGCGATGAACGCGCGGATCTTCGGGTAGATCGTCTCGCGGTACTTGCGGCCCGAGAAGATGCCGTAGTGCCCGCAGGCGGGCGCGGTGAAGCGCTCCTTCGAGCCGGCGGGCAGGCCGCGGCACAGGCCCTGGGCCGCGTGCGTCTGGCCCGGCCCGGCGATGTCGTCGAGCTCGCCCTCGATGGTGAGGAGCGCGCTGCGCCGGATGGCCTGGGGCTTCACGGGCACGCCGCGCACGTCGAGCTCGCCGCGCGGCAGCAGGTGCCGGTGGAAGACGCGCTCGACCGTCTCGAGGTAGTAGTCCGCCGGCAGGTCCATCACGGCGTTGTATTCGTCGTAGAAGCGGCGGTGCGCATCGGCGCTCTCGCCGTCGTTGCTCACGAGCTGGTGGTAGTACTGCACGTGCGAGTCGACGTGGCGGTCCGGGTTCATCGCGACGAAGCCCGCGAACTGCATGAACCCCGGGTACACGCGGCGCAGGAAGCCCGGATAGCGCATGGGCACGCGCTGGATCACCTTGGCCTCGAACCACGACATGGGCCGGAACTGCGCGAAGTCGTTCACGGCCGTGGCGCCCTTGCGGGTGTCGATCGGGCCGCCCATCATCGTGAGCGAGCGCGGCACGTCCTCGCCATCCGACGCCATGAGCGAGACGCCCGAGAGCACCGGCACCGTGGGCTGGCACACGCTGATCGCGTGCACGTCCGGGCCCACGAAGCGGATGAACTCCCGCACGTAGTCCACGTAGTCGTCGAAGTGGAAGTCGCCCGCGGCGAGCGGCACCTCCTTCGCGTCGATCCAGTCCGTGATCCACACGTCGTGGTCGGCGAGGAGGGTCTTCACGGTGTCGCGCAGCAGCGTGGCGAAGTGCCCGGAGAGCGGCGCGAACACCAGCACCTTCGGCTGCGGGGGCGCGCCCTTCTTCACGAAGTGCAGCAGCTTGCAGAAGGGCTTCTCCAGCTCGAAGACCTCGTAGACCGGGTATTCGCCGGTCGCGCACGGGATCGTCGTGTACCCGAACGCGGGGCGCTCGTAGCGCTGCGTGAGGCGCTCCATGAGGTCGAATGCGGCCGCGACGTTCTTGCTGCCGGGGATGTACGACAGCGGGCTGCCCGGGTTCAGGTAGGCATTGTTCGCATAGCCCGCGAGGGTCGTCCACGGCTCGAGGGCCGCGCGCTGCCAGTCGTACAGTTGGTAGAGCACTGGGGGGTTGCCTCCGTCGGGTTATGCTGCGTTGCGTCATAGTGTATCGGGTTTCTGACACGCGAAAAATTGACGCCGGGCAACCGCGCCGGGACCCCGGCCCCCATCTGGTAAGCTGCTGAGCCTGCACGAGAAAAGGCCCTTCATGCCCGCCGAGGCACCGCGCGTCGACGCGCGCTCGCACCCGCTGTACCCCGCCCTGGAGCCGCACGCCGGCGGCCACCTCGAGCTCACGGACGGGCACACGATGTACTGGGAATCCAGCGGCAACCGCCGCGGGCTCCCGGTCGTCTTCCTGCACGGCGGACCCGGCGCCGGCGCGAGCCCGGTGCACCGCCAGTTCTTCGACCCGGCCGTCTTCCGCATCGTGGTGCTCGACCAGCGCGGGGCGGGCCGCTCGACGCCGCTGGGCGGACTCGAGGGCAACACCACGCAGAACCTCGTGCAGGACCTCGAACGGCTTCGCCACCACCTGGGCCTCGAGCGGTGGATCGTGTTCGGCGGCTCGTGGGGATCGACGCTCGCCCTCGCCTACGCGCAGGAGCATCCCGATCGCTGCATCGCCCTCGTGCTGCGCGGGATCTTCCTGGGACGCGCCTCCGAGATCGACTGGTTCCTCTACGGCATCCGGCAGGTCTTTCCCGAGGCGTGGCGCGAGTTCGCGCACTTCATCCCGGAGGCCGAGCGCCACGACCTGCTGGGGGCGTATTCGCGGCGCCTCGACGATCCCGACCCCGCCATACACCTGCCGGCGGCGCGGCGCTGGAGCGCGTACGAGGGCTCGTGCTCGACCCTGCTGCCCAATCCCGCGCTCGTGGCGGACTTCGCCTCCGATCGCGTGGCCCTGGGGCTCGCGCGCATCGAGGCGCACTACTTCCGCCACCGCATCTTCCTGCCCGAGGACCACCTCGTCGCGAACATCCACAAGGTGAAGGGAATCCCCGCGACCATCGTGCAGGGACGCTACGACGCCGTGTGCCCGCCGGCGAGCGCCGACGACCTGCACCGCGCGTGGCCCGAGGCGGAGTACTTCGTCGTGCCCGACGCGGGCCACTCGGCCTTCGAGCCGGGGACGCGCGCACGGCTGGTGGCGACGATGGATGCGCTGGGGAAACGCTTCAGCTAGCGCGGGGCCATGAGATACGCGACGTCCGCCGCGTAGCCGATCACCTTCTTCCGGATGCTCGCGCGCTGGGCCGCGTCGAAGGTCGCGTCGAGCGCGGCCAGCAGCGCGAACGACTGCTCGTCGCGCTGTCGCAGCTTCGCGACGTAGGCCGGGCTTCGCCACGCGTCGGTGTCGAGGAGCAGCCGGCGCACGCCCGCGATCATCGCCTCCCGCGGCGGCCTCGCGCGCAGGAGCTTCACGAACTCGCCCTGGCGCTTCTGCCGGTCGAGGAGCCAGTCGTCCGTGACGTCGGGCATGGCCTTCACGCGCGCGGCGACGAGCTCGCGCTGCGCGGGGGTGAGGCGGCCCGTCCAGTCCTCCAGGCGCTCGACGAAGCGCTTCACCCGCTTCTCGGCGCGTTCCTTCGGCGTGGCGCCGGCCTCCGCGAAGGACTTCTCGTTGTCCTTGTCGAACTTGCGCTCCAGGTACGCCACCTGCTCCGGCGTCACCTGCGCCAGGAAATCCGCGATGTCCGGCAGCATCTTCTCCATCGCGCGCCGATAGAGGTCGCGCGCGCCCAGGTAGGCCCAGCGCGCGTCCTCCTCGCGGATGCCCCGCGCGACGCGCGCCGCGATCTCCTGCAGGAAGCGCTCGTACTCGGGCAGCTCGCTCGCGCGGTGCCAGGCGACGAGGCGCGCGGCCCGCTCCTTCACCCAGTCCTTCTGGCCGTCCTGGAGGTCGAACCAGTCGTCCACCATCCACGCGATGGCCGGCGGCGCGTTGGAATAGGCGACGCGCGTGACGGAGCAGCCCGCGATCGCGATCGCGAGCGCGAGGAAGGCGGCGAGGGCGAACCGGCGCGCGGGCGCTACCAAGGAATCGGTTTCTTGTCCCGGAAGAACTGGCCCGTGGGCCCGCTCGCCGGCAGGAGCGCGAGCCATACCGCGGTCTCCGCGCCCTCCTCCACGGAGCGCGGCGCGTCGGTGCCGCCCATGTCGGTGCGCACCCAGCCCGGGCTCATGGAGTTCACCAGGATGCCGGAGGCCTTCACCTCCGCCGCGAGCGTGGCGGTGAGCGCGTTGAGCGCGGCCTTGGAGACGCGATAGGCGGGGCTTTCCGCGCCCATCTTGGAGATCTGCCCCAGGCCCGAGGACATGTTCACGACGCGGCCGTAGCGCACCCGCTCCATGAGCGGCACGACCTCGCGGCACATGCGCACCGCGCCGAAGAGGTTGGTCTCGAAGGTCTCGCGCCAGAGCGACGTGGGGGCCGTCGTGACTTTCGCGTCGGGGTCCTCCGGATACACGCCGGCGTTGTTCACCAGGATCGCGGGCACGCCGAACTCCTTCTCGACGAAGGCCACGAAGCGCCGCACGCTCTTGGTGTCGTTCACGTCCAGCGCGTGCGCGACCGCGAGCTCGCCCGCCTTGAGCGACTTCGCCGCCCGGTCGCCCTTCACCGGATCGCGGCAACCGAGCACGACGCGCACGCCTTCCTTCACGAGCTGGCGGGCGATCTCGAGCCCGATACCCCGGTTTGCACCGGTGACGATGGCGGTTTTGGTCGACATGTGTCTCCTGATGGCGACGAGTAGGGGTGTCGCCGGCTGATATGATAACGGTCTGGCGCCCTGAAGCATTCCCCATGCCCAAGTTGCTGCGGGCCGTCCGGCTCGACGATTCCGACGATCACCTCTTCCGGACCCATGGCGCCGCCCGCGAAGGCGAGTGGGTCGTCTCCGGCGGCTATGCCGTCTGCGACTTCGCCGTCGCGCCGAAATGCGATCCGCGCTGCTACTGCGAATCCTCGTTCCTCGCGCTCGAGAGCCGCCGCCGCTGCTCCATCGCCGAAGTGGCGGAAGTGAGCGACGAGGAGATGCAGGCGCACACCGAGCAGCTCGCCTGGTTCCTGGTGAAGGGCTGGGGCGCGCCGTCCTGGGAGACCGCCCTCGCCGTGGCCGAGGAAGAGATCCGCCACACCGCCGAGGTCTGCGAAACCCTCGCTCCCGACGCCTGGATCACGGTGAAGCGCACCCCGCGCGAAGGCGGCGGCGCGGTGGACGAGCAGTACGCCGTCTACGACCGGCTGATGATCGGGGCCCACAAGCTCTGAGCGGCAAACGCCGTCTCGGGCGATAATTGCGGCTTCGCCGTCCCCAGAACGATAACGATATGACCTACGCCGCCCTCACCGGCTGGGGCAAGTGCATGCCCCCGGCCGTGCTCTCCAATGCCGACCTGGCCACCTTCATGGAAACCGACGACGCGTGGATCACCTCGCGCACGGGCATCAAGGAGCGCCGGATCTCCCACGTCCCCCTCACGCAGCTCGCGCACGTGGCCGCTGCGCGCGCGCTCGCCTGCGCCGGGCTCGATCCCAAGGACGTGGACCTCATCGTCCTGGGCAGCTGCTCCTACGACGAGCAGGTGCCCAACGCCGCCTCGGGCGTGCAGGCGCTCCTGGGCGCCTCGAACGCGGCGGCCATGGACGTGAACACCGCCTGCACGAGCTTCCTCTACGGCCTCTCCTCGGCCAACGCGATGATCCGCACGGGCGTCGTGCGCAACGCGGTGGTGATCGGCGTGGAGGTGATCTCGCCCTTCATGGACTGGTCGAACCGCAACGTCGCCGTGCTCTTCGGCGACGGCGCGGCGGCCGTGGTGCTGCAGGCCACCGACGAGAAGCTCGGCGTGCTGGGCGAGAAGCTCGGCTGCTACGCGGACTCGCGCCACATCCTGCGCGTGCGCGGCATGGGCGCGGCCTACGCCAACCGCGGCGTGCCCGTGGGCGACACGAGCTGGGATTTCGACGGCCAGGAGATCTTCAAGAAGGCCGTGCACGGCATGGCCGACGCCTCGGCCGCCGCGCTCGCGAAGGCGGGGCTCGGCATCGGGGACATCGACCTCGTCGTGCCGCACCAGGCCAACCTGCGCATCATCGAGTTCGTGGGCAAGCGCATCGGCGCGGACCACGACCGCGTGTTCCTCACGGTGGAGCGCTACGGCAACATGTCCGCGGCCACCGTGCCCGTCGCCCTCGTCGACGCCATCGAGGTGGGCCGCGTGAAGCCCGGCGCCAAGGTGCTCACGCCGGCCTTCGGCGGCGGCCTCACCTACTGCGCGCACGTGATCCAGTGGGGCGAGCGGACCACCCCGCTCGGCAGGACGGATGTCGACCTGGCGCCCTGCGGGAAGAGCGCGCTCGAGATGGTGCAGGGCATCATGGCGGCGAAGAGCCCCGCGGGCCGTTCGGCCGCCGGCCTCGCCGCGCCCCTTTCCACGCCCTGAAGGCCGACATGCTCAAGATATGGGGACGCGTCACGTCCGTGAACGTGCAGAAGGTCCTGTGGACCGCGGACGAGATGGGCCTCGCCTACGAGCGCGTCGACGCGGGCGGGGCCTTCGGCCTCACGCAGACGCCCGAATACAAGGCCATGAACCCGAACTCGCTCGTGCCCGTGATCGAGGACGACGGCTTCGTGCTCTGGGAATCGAACGCGATCGCGCGCTACCTCGCCGCGAAGCACCACGCCGACGCGCTGTGGCCGCAGGACCTGCGCCTGCGCGCCGACATCGACCGCTGGATGGACTGGCAGGCCACCACCTTCACGCCGGCCATGCGCGACGCCTTCTGGCAGCTCATCCGCACGCCGGCGCAGAAGCGCGACGCGGCGGTGCTCGGCAAGTCGATCGCGGAATCGGAGAAGGCCGCGGCGGTGCTCGACGCGCACCTCGAGGGCCGCGAGTTCGTCGCGGGCGGCGCGTTCACGCTGGCCGACATCGTGAACGGCTGCGCGGCGCATCGCTGGCTGGGCCTGCCTTGCGCCAAGGCGAAGCGCCCGAACATCGAGCGCTGGTACGGCACGCTCAAGTCGCGGCCGGCCTCGCGGCAGGTGACTTCGCTCGCGCTGGCCTGACCACCGCCCGCGCCCTCAGCGCGGTCGCAGGATGAGCTGCGTGCAGCGGAAGAGCGCGATCGGCTTCGTCTCGCCCGCGCGCCGGCACGTGGCATCCCACAGTTGGGTCGTGCTCCCCAGGTGCGCCGCCGTGGCCTCGCATTCGACGAGGCCTTCGCGCGCCGTGCCCAGGAAGTTCGCCTTCAGCTCGAGTGTCGTGAAGCCGCTCGCGCCCTCGGGCAGGTGCGCCGTTCAGGCGTAGCCCGCCGCCGGTTCCGCGCGGGTCACGAGGCCGCCGGCAATTTGGTAGTCGCAACCGGCCTGCACTCCGCCGAGCCAGCTGTCCACCTCATGTCCGCCGAGCGACTGGCCGAAAAATGCACCGCCGGGCGTCCGGACGATCCATTCCGTCGACTTGGCCCAGAGGCCGCCCGCATGGCCGCCGACGTAGCAGCCCGTCCAGTTCCAAACCGGGACGGCCGGTGGCGGCGCCTTGTACACCGGTGCTCTCAGGTCGGCCGACATCGCTGGACCCACCAGCGCCATCAGCGCGGCCGTTCCGAAAAGGAATTTCCGCATGACCCCGCCCCCGCGTGATAATGAGCGGGCAGTATGCGGAGAGTCTGTGTGGAAGGCTGTAGCCTGTCCGCCACATCCCGTGTCGATTTGCGATGCCGCGGCGACGATCCTCGCCGCGCACGCGCAAAATCTCGTGCCACCACACGACGACATCCCGGGGCGTTGTGAGTTGAGCCTGTAGGCCCGCTATTCGGCCAGCGGAGACGGGGTGGCCGGCGGGGGGACTGGGAAGGGCGGTCGGCGCGCTGGGGCGCACGCCGGAGCAGGCCTCGCTGTTCGGCGCGACGGTCATCGGGATCGCGGCGGCCCTGGGCGGGATCATGGTGCCGGTGTTCATGATGTCCAAGGTGATGCAGCGCGTGGCTGCGATGTCGCCCCTGAACTGGGCCCACGAAGCGTTCCTGACGCTCTTCTCAAAATCCAAAAACACGACAG
>CAZPLW010000111.1:9790-14175 GCA_964587315.1 uncultured Lysobacter sp. | reverse complement strand
GTCCGTGGCGGGGCGGTCGAGCACCGCGCGCAGGCTCGCCAGGCCGGGATTGCCCGTCGTGTTGATGGCCCAGTGGCCGTCGGGGCTCGCGCAGATGCTGCCCGCTCCCTTGAGCACCACCTCCGCGCGGAACCACTTCGCGAGGTCGAGCGCGGCCGCGAGCCGGTCGGCCTGCACCGCCTCGGTGGTGCGGCCCAGCAGGCGCGCGGCTTCCGCCGGGTGCGGCGTGAGCAGCGTGGGCGCCGGGCGCGACTCGGCCAGGGCCTGCTTGAGCGGGCCCGAGGCCGCGATGGCGTTGAGCGCGTCGGCGTCGAGCACGAGCGGGGTGCGGTGGGCGAGGAGGCCGGGCAGGATCGTGCGCTCGAAGGCCGTGACCCGCGGCGTCTTCGCGTCGAACCCGGCGCCCGGGCCCACCACGTAGACGTCCGCGCCCGGTGAATCCTCCATCGGGCGCAGCATGAGCTCGGGGAAGGACGGGTCGAGGGACGGCGCGTCGGCGGCGAGCAGGTGCACGAAGGTCTTGCCCGCGCCGCAGAGCGCGCCCGCGCGGCCCGCGAGCAGCGCCGCGCCGGTCATGCCGCGCGAGCCGCCGACGATGGCGAGCGTGCCGAAGCTGCCCTTGTGCGACTGGCGCGGACGCGGCGCGAGCCAGTCGCGCACGGCCTGCGGCGTGAGCAGGCTGCCATGGGCGGGCGCGAAGAAGGCGGGCGGCGGGCCCAGCTCGTCGACCACGATCTCGCCGGGGGGGTCGAGCGCATCGGCCGTGTAGAGGCCGGCCTTGCGCGCGATGAAGGTGAGGGTGCGCGTGGCGCGCACGGCCACGCCGCGCACGCGGCCGGTGTCGCTCGCGATGCCCGAGGGGATGTCGATCGCGAGCACCGGCGCGCCGCAGGCGTTGATGCGCTTCACGAGTTCGGCGAGCGGACCCTCGACGTCGCGCGTGAGCCCGATGCCCAGCAGGCCGTCGACGACCACGCCCGGCTTCAGGTCCGCGGGCCACTCCGGCACGGTGCGACCGCCCAGCTCGAGGAAGCGCGCCGCGGCGGCCCGGGCCTCGGGGGCGCGCGGGGCGATGCCGGCGGCGTCGTGCACGACGACGCGGTGGAAGCTCTCGCGAAGGCGCGCCGCGGCGACCCACGCGTCGCCGCCGTTGTTGCCGGGACCGGCCACCACGAGGATGGGCGAGCCGGTGTCGGGGGCGAGGGCGGCGGCGGCGCGCGCCGTGGCGGCGCCGGCGCGTTCCATGAGGGTGGACCCGTCCGCGATCGCCTGGGCGCCGCGCTCCTCGAGGAGCCGGATCTCCGCGGTGGTGAAGACGGCGGGGGCGTCCACGGCGGCTAGCGCCCGGCGGAAATGCGGCCTTGAAGCGGGGCAGCGGGCGCCTCGCTCACGGGCACGCGAACCGGCCGATCCGGCGGAACGCATCCCTCGGACCCGGCCACCGCCAAGCACGCTTCCTGCATCCCGTCGGTTCCTCGCATCTCACCATCCCGCGAAACGGCACTGCGCGTCAGGTTACCGCCGCCCAGCGGGGTTCGGGGAATCTTTCCGCGGCCTGCCCTGGAAGGGGAAGGCGGGACCGACGAGGCGGCCGTGAAGCCGGACGGGCCGTCCGGGGACGGCCCGTCCGGCAGGAGCGCCGTATCCTACCTTGCCTTCCAGCCGGCGAACTTGCCGTTGTAGAAATCCACGTCCTTGTAGCCGAGCATGCTGAGCACCGTGTACGTGTGCGTCAGCTGGTAGCCGCCGCGCGCGTAGATGATGACCCGCTTGTCGGGCGACAGGCCGGCCTTGGCGTACAGGGCGCCCAGATCCGCTTCCGACAGCAGCTTGCGATTGGCGTCGAACGTGTCGTTCCAGAACACATTCACCGACGTGGGGATGTGGCCCCAGTCGTAGTCGGCTGGCGCGCGCACGTCGACGATGACGACGTCCTTGCGGTTGGCGTCGATCGCCTTCTGCAGTTCCTTGCGGTCGACGAAGCGCGGGCCGCCCTTCGCGGACCCGAAACCGGCGGCATCGATCGTGTAGTTCGCCAGCGAGCTCTCCTGCCTGGCGTTCGGGTCACGGCTCCACTCGTCCCAGCTGCCGTCGTACAGGACGACGTTCCGGTAGCCGTGATGGCGAAGCGCGAGGAAAGTGTTCGCGCCATAGACGCCGCTGCCGCAGTAGGAGATCACCGGCTTGCTGCCGTCGACGCCGGCGCCCTTGAACAGGCGCGTGACTTCCTCGGCGGGCTTGAGCGTGCCCTGCTTCGTCATCAGCGTCCATTGGGGCAGGTTGCGCGCGCCCGGAATGTGTCCGTCGACGTAGGCCGGCTCGTCGCGGCAGTCGATGATCGCCACGTCGGGGGAACCGACCTTGGCGGCGACTTGCGCCATGTCGACTCGCGGGTCGCTCTTGCGGGTCAGGCGGAAGTCCGTTGGCGAGACCGTCGCCGGCGCCTTGCTGAGTTCGCCGCCCCAGGCGCGGATGCCGCCGTCGAGCACGTGGATGCGCCCGCCGAAGCCGATGTACTCCAGCATCACGTAGGCGCGGCCCGGCAGGGCCGTCGTCTCGTAGACCAGGAGCGTGTCGTCGTAGGTGAGGCCGGCGCCGCCGATCGCCTTCTCCATCACCGCGTCGGTGGCGAACTCGTTGCGCACGCCGTCGACTTCCGCCACGTTGAGCGCCCGCCAAGGGAAGCTGATCGCGCCCGCGATGTGGCCGGCGGCGTAGTCCTTGTCGGCGCGCAGGTCGAGCACCTTGGCGCCGCGCGCGATCAGCGCCTGCGCCTGGGTCGGTGAAACGATGATGGGCAGCGCCGCGTTCTGCGCGCGCGCCGGTTGAATCGCCACGATGGCAAGAAGGATCGCCGCCGACAGGGCGGCGACGAACAGCGCGGAGGTGATGCACCGCATCCGCGCCATGACTGAATTCCGGGTGATGTCCATGGACCTAGTCTTTGCGAGATGGAGGGAGGCGGCGCTCTCGCCGATGCGGGACGCATCGGATGCGGGACGCATCGGTGGCGACGCCATTCTGACGATAGGCTCCGCCTGGTCGCGGCCGGTTGACCGCGATCAGGGATCCCTTCGAATCCCGCGTGGGACCTTCCGTGACCTGGCGCCGGCTCCCGACGGCCCGCTAGGGGACCAGGACCGTGTCGTGCGCCTCGGGCAGGGTGTCCGGGTAGTCGAGGCTGTAGTGCAGCCCGCGGCTCTCGCGGCGCGCGAGCGCGGAGCGCACGATGAGGTCGGCGGTCACGACGAGGTTGCGCAGCTCGATGAGGTCGTTGGAGACGCGGAAGTTCGAGTAGAACTCCTCGATCTCGCCCTGCAGCAGCTCGATGCGGTGGCGGGCGCGCTCCAGGCGCTTGGTGGTGCGCACGATGCCCACGTAGCTCCACATGGAGCGGCGCAGCTCGTCCCAGTTGTGGGCGATGACCACTTCCTCGTCGGCGTCCGTGACGCGGCTCTCGTCCCAGTCGGGGAGCTTCGGCAGCGGCGGCGGGTCGCTCGCCAGGATGTCCGCGGTCGCGGACTCGGCGAAGACGACGCACTCGAGCAGCGAGTTGGAGGCGAGGCGGTTGGCGCCGTGCAGGCCCGTGCAGGCCACTTCGCCCAGCGCGTAAAGGCCCGGCAGGTGCGTGCGGCCGGCCAGGTCGACCCTGAGGCCCCCGCAGCTGTAGTGGGCGGCCGGCACGACCGGGATGGGCTCCTTCGCGATGTCGATGCCGAACTCGAGGCAGCGCGCATGGATCGTCGGGAAATGCTCGCGCACGAAGTCCTCGCCCTTGTGCGAGATGTCGAGGAAGACGCAATCCAGGCCGCGCTTCTTCATCTCAAAGTCGATGGCGCGGGCCACCACGTCGCGCGGCGCGAGCTCGGCGCGGGGGTCGTGCCTCGGCATGAAGCGCTCGCCCGAGGGCAGCAGCAGGAGCCCGCCCTCGCCGCGCACCGCCTCGGAGATGAGGAAGCTCTTCGCCTGCGGGTGGTAGAGGCAGGTGGGGTGGAACTGGACGAACTCCATGTTGGCCACCGGGCATCCGGCGCGCCAGCCCATCGCCACGCCGTCGCCGGTCGCGGTGTCGGGATTCGTGGTGTAGAGGTAGACCTTGCCGGTGCCGCCCGCGGCGAGCACGGTGGAGCGCGCGCCGATCGTCTTCACCCGGCCGGCCTTGTTGTCGAGCACGTAGGCGCCCAGGCAACGGTCCGGCCCGGTGCCGAGCTTGCGCGCCGTGACCAGGTCGATGGCGATGTGCCAGTCGAGCACGTCGATGTTGGGGTGGTCCCGCACGTGCTCGACGAGGGTGCGCTGCACGACGTTGCCCGTGGCGTCGGCCGCGTGGACGATGCGCCGGTGGCTGTGCCCGCCCTCGCGGGTGAGGTGCAGTTCCTCGGCGC
>CAZPLW010000111.1:0-9780 GCA_964587315.1 uncultured Lysobacter sp. | reverse complement strand
AGCCACTGGATGGACTGGCGGCCGCGCTCGACCACGAAGCGGACCGTGTCGTCGTGGCAAAGGCCCGCCCCGGCGACGTGGGTGTCGCGGGCGTGGGCGTCGAGCGTGTCGGCGCTGTCCCACACGGCCGCGATGCCGCCCTGCGCCCAGGCCGATGCCCCGGCCAGCAGCTCGTTCTTGGTGACGAGGGCGACCCGGCGCGTGGGGGCGAGGCGCAGCGCCGCAGCGAGTCCGGCCAGGCCGCTTCCGATGACCAGGACGTCGTATTCGGGGTTCAAGATCGCGCCCGCCCCGGCCGGCGGGGGCGGGAAGCCGGAACTATTCGGACGGCGGGGAGTCTGTTGGCCATAGTCGCGCTGGAACGCACGCCAAAGGAATGAAAAACCTGACGTTTATAATACCGCAGGAAGCCGGCAAGCCCTTCGTGGATACCCGGGTTCCGGGATCGACCGCGATCGGCGCGGCCGGCACGGCAACACAGCCCCTACAGGGACGGATGAGCGACCGGGAAATCGACCAGCAGCTGGTCGAGCGGGCACAGCGGGGCGAGAAGCGGGCTTTCGAGTTGCTGGTCATCAAGTACCAGCGCAAGCTCGAACGGCTGCTATCGCGCATCATTCGCGATCCCAACGAGATCGAGGACGTCGCCCAGGAAGCCTTCGTGAAGGCGTACCGGGCGCTCCCCAATTTCCGGGGCGACAGCGCCTTCTACACGTGGCTGTACCGGATCGGCATCAACACGGCCAAGAACTACCTCATCGCGCAGGGCCGGCGCGCGCCCACCTCGACGGAATACGACAGCGAGGAGGCCGAGGGCTTCGACGATGCGGTCGGCTTGAGGGACATCAACACCCCCGAGGCCGTGCTCATGTCAAAACAGATAGGGCAGACGGTGAACGCGGCCATCGACGCGCTGCCCGAGGAACTGCGCACGGCGATCACGCTGCGCGAGATCGACGGTCTCGCCTACGAGGAGATCGCGAAGATCATGGATTGCCCGATCGGCACCGTCCGGTCGCGCATCTTCCGGGCCCGCGAGGCGGTGGCCGAGAGGCTCCGCCCCCAGCTCGGGACGGCGAAGGACAAAAGGTGGTAAGAACACGCAGCAGGGCGGCAACATACCCGGCCATCGCGGCAGGCAAGCCCGCGGGGACGGACACTTTCAGGACCGGAACATGACGCAGGAACTATCGACGCTGATGGACGGCGAGCTGGACGGCCACGAGGCCGAGCGCGCCATCCGCACGGTGTGCGGCAACGAAGAACTGAAGCAGAAGTGGCACGAGTACCACCTCATCGGCGACGCCCTGCGCGGCGACCCGCCCCGCCACGGCGACGCCCGCCGGCGCATCATGGCGGCCATCGGGGAAGAGCCCACGGTGCTCGCCCCGAAGCGCCTGGTGCCGGTGAACGCCGGGCGCATCGCCTTCGCGGCGGCGGCCTCGGTGGCCACCGTCGCGGTGGTGGGCTGGATGGGGATCCAGCAGGGTAGGGTCCCCGAGGCTTCGCCGGCCCTCGCCAAGGGCGCCCCGGCGCAGCCGGCCACGGTGACGGTCTCGGCGCCGCCGGCGCAGGTGAACGAATACCTCGTGGTCCATCGCCAGCTTCCCAACGCCGATTTCTACCGGCCGGTGTCCAACACCGCCGCGGCCGGCCGGTGAGGGGTTTCGCGGCCTGCCTGCCGGCGCTCGCCTTCGCGGGGGCGGTGATGCCGGCGGGGGCGAATCCCCCCGGCAACGACCCGCTCGCGTGGCTGCAGCGCGCCACGGATTCGGCACGCGTCACCACGTTCGCCGGCACGGTGGTCCACATGACGCCGGAGCGCACGTCCACCTCGCGGATCACCCACGTCTTCCTCTCCGGCGTCGAGCACGAGAAGATCGAGTCGCTCGACGGCCCGCGGCGCGAGATCGTGCGCCACAACGAGGAACTGCAGTGCTTCTACCCGGACGCCAAGACCGTCCGGCTGGACCGCCGCGTGACGGCGCGCTTCTTTCCCTCGGTGCTCACGGGGCCCGCGCCGGCCATCGCGGAGAACTACTCCGTGAAACTGGGCGAGGTCGAGCGCGTGCTCGGCCAGGATTGCCGCTGGATCCACCTCGACCCGCGAGATGCGCTGCGCTACGCCCAGCGCCTGTGCGCCGAGATCGGCTCGGGACTCGTGATGCGCGCCAAGACGCTCGGCAGGAAGGGGCAGGTCATCGAGCAGTTCACGTTCACCGACCTGCGCATGGGCAGCCAGGTCTCCCGCAGCGAGGTGAAGAGCACCTTCTACGGCCAGAGCAAGGATTGGCGCACGGACAGCCAGCCGCGCGACGAGGTGAAGGAGGTCGACACGGGCTGGACGGTGAACGCCGTGCCCCCCGGCTTCCGCAAGGTGAAGGAGATGGCCCGCCGCCTGCCCGGGCGCGAGAAGCCCGTGTCGCAGATCGTCTTCACCGACGGCGTCGCGGCCTTCAGCGTCTTCGTCGAGCCCCTCGCTCCCGGCGTGCGACCGCCCGAGACGACCATGACGGAGGAGGGCGACCTCAGCGTCTTCGTCGGCCCCGTCGGCGAGAGCCAGGTGACGGTGCTGGGCGAGGTGCCCCCGGCCACCGCCCAGCAGGTGGGCCGGAGCGTCGCCCGCCGCCCTTGAAACGATTCCGCGCCGGCTCCAGATCCCCCGCGATTACCATGACAAACCCGGGAACCGCCCCCTTGGCGGTGACCCGACCTGAGGACCCCAAGACCATGCAGACCGTCAAAGCCTTCCTCGTGGGCGCCGCCCTCGCACTGGGCGTCGCCACGCAAGCCACCGCGCAGGCGCAGCCGCAGGTGGCCCTGCCGAACTTCGCCGACCTGGTGGAGAAGTACGGCCCGGCCGTCGTCAACATCAACACGCAGGCCCGCGCGGGGCGCAACCCGCTGCAGGGCCAGCTGGACGAGGACGACCCGTTCTACGATTTCTTCCGCCGCTTCCTGCCGCCGGACCAGCGCCAGGCGCCGCGCGGGCGCGACCGCACGCCCAATCCCGACAACGGCAAGAAGGACGCGCCCAAGGCGCCGCTGCGCCCGCAGGGCCTGGGATCGGGCTTCATCATCTCCGCCGACGGCTTCATCGTCACCAACGCCCACGTGATCGAGGGCGCCGAGGAGATCAACGTCCGTCTCACGGACAAGCGCGAGCTCAAGGCCAAGGTGATCGGCGCCGACAAGCGCTCGGACGTCGCGCTGATCAAGGTGGAGGCCTCGGGCCTGCCGTTCGTGAGGCTGGGCGATTCCAACACCACGCGCGTGGGCGAATGGGTCCTCGCCATCGGCTCGCCCTACGGCTTCGCCAACACGGTGACCGCGGGCATCCTCTCGGCCAAGAGCCGCGACCTGCCGCAGGACACGGCGAACAGCGACTCGGTGCCCTTCCTGCAGACGGACGTCGCGGTGAACCCGGGCAATTCGGGCGGCCCGCTCTTCAACCTGAAGGGCGAGGTCATCGGCATCAACTCGCAGATCTTCTCGCGCACCGGCAGCTTCGCGGGCATCTCGTTCGCGATCCCCATCGACTACGCCTCCAACGTGATCGAGCAGCTCAAGAAGAACGGGAAGGTCACCCGCGGGCGCATCGGCGTCGCGATCCAGAGCCTCACGCGCGACCTCGCCGACTCCCTGGGCCTCGCCAAGACGGACGGCGCGGTCGTGGGCACGGTCGAGGACGATTCCCCGGCCGCCAAGGCGGGCGTGGAGCCGGGCGACGTGATCCTCAAGGTCGACAACCGGGCCATCGAGAGCTCCGCGGATCTCTCCCGCACCATCCGTGCCATGCGCCCCGGGCAGAAGGTCACCCTGAACGTCTGGCGCGCCGGCAAGGCCCGCGACATCGTCGTGACGGTGGGCGAGTTCAAGGACGAGGAAGCCACCCGCACCGCCAAGGGCGGCTCGGGCAAGGCCGACAAGGCGAAGCCCGGCAAGCTGGGCCTCGCGGTGATCGAGGTGCCGGCGGACCAGAAGAAGGCACTCAAGATCACCGGGGGCGTGCTGGTGGACGCCGTGGACGGGCTCGCCCTGGCGAGCGGCATCCAGCCCGGCGACGTGATCCTGCGGGTGAACAACACGGACATCAAGGACCTCAAGGCCTTCGAGGCCGCGGTCGCGAAGCTCGAGCCGAAGAAGCCCGTGGCGCTGCTGGTGCGCGACGAGCGCGGCACGCGCTTCCTCACGCTGCGTCCGGAAGAGTGACCTTACCGACCCTGACGGTCCTCAGTCGCGAGTACTGTCACCTGTGCCATGAGCTCATCGCCGCCCTCGAGCAGTTCCGGGGGCGGTACGACTTCCAGGTGAAGGTGGTCGACGTGGACCGGCACCCGGAGCTCGAGGAGAAATGGGGCGAGAAGGTCCCGGTCCTCCTCGACGGCGAGCGCGAGATCTGCCACCACTTCCTCGACATCGAGGCCGTGGAGGCGCGACTCGCCCGGATGAAGTAGAATATTGCACTGCAAAAAGGGCACGTCCGGCGTGCCCTTTGTCTTGTTTGAGGGCCGGACCAACCGGCCATGACCATGCAGCGCATCCGCAACTTCTCCATCATCGCCCACATCGACCACGGCAAGAGCACGCTGGCCGACCGCATCATCGAGCGCACGGGTGGCCTCGCCGCGCGCGAGATGGACGCCCAGGTCCTCGACTCCATGGACCTGGAGCGCGAGCGGGGCATCACCATCAAGGCGCAGACCGCGGCCCTCACCTACAAGGCGAGGGACGGGATCGAGTACCGCCTGAACCTCATCGACACCCCCGGCCACGTCGACTTTTCCTACGAGGTGAGCCGCTCGCTCTCGGCCTGCGAGGGCGCGCTCCTGGTGGTGGACGCCTCCCAGGGCGTCGAGGCCCAGACGGTCGCCAACTGCTACACGGCCACGGAGCTGGGCGTGGAGGTGGTGCCCGTCCTCAACAAGATCGACCTGCCCTCGGCCCAGCCCGAGCGCGTGATCCAGGAGATCGAGGACGTCATCGGCATCGACGCGACCGACGCCGTGCGCTGCAGCGCGAAGACGGGCGAGGGCGTCGACGACGTGATCGAGGCCGTCATCGCCCGCATCCCGCCGCCCGTGGGCGAGCCGGACGGCCCCCTGAAGGCGCTCATCATCGACTCGTGGTTCGACAACTACGTGGGCGTGGTGATGCTCGTGCGCGTGGTGGACGGCCTGCTCAAGCCGAAGGACCGGATCGTCCTCATGGCCACCGGGGCGCTGCACCTGTGCGAGCGCGTCGGCGTCTTCACCCCCAAGTCCCTCGAGCGCGAGAGCCTGGGCGCGGGCGAGGTGGGCTTCGTCATCGCCGGCATCAAGGACCTGAAGGACGCGAAGGTGGGCGACACTGTCACCCACCAGGAGCGCCGCGCCGAGGCGCCCCTGCCGGGCTTCAAGGAGATCAAGCCGCAGGTGTTCGCGGGCCTGTACCCGATCGAGTCGAACCAGTACGAGGCGCTGAGGGATGCGCTCACCAAGCTGCAGCTGAACGATTCGAGCCTGCGCTTCGAGCCGGAGACCTCGCAGGCGCTCGGCTTCGGCTTTCGCTGCGGCTTCCTGGGCCTGCTGCACATGGACATCGTCCAGGAGCGGCTCGAGCGCGAGTACAACATGGACCTCATCACCACGGCGCCCACCGTGGTCTACCAGGTGAAGCTGCGCGACGGCTCGGTGCTCGATATCGACAACCCGTCCCGGCTTCCCGACGCTTCGAGGATCGAGGAGATCCGCGAGCCCATCATCCGGGCCACCATCATCATGCCCCAGGAGTACGTGGGGCCGGTGATCACGCTGTGCACGCAGAAGCGCGGTGTGCAGGTCAACATGCAGTACGTGGGCCGGCAGGTGATCCTCACCTACGACATGCCGCTCAACGAGGTGGTGATGGACTTCTTCGACAAGCTCAAGAGCAACTCGCGCGGCTACGCCTCGCTCGACTACGAGTTCCGGGAATTCCGCGCCGGCGACCTGGTGAAGCTCGACATCCAGATCAACGGCGAGAAGGTCGACGCGCTCTCGCTCATCGTCCACCGCGAGAATTCCATCTACCGGGGCCGCGAGCTCGCGAGCAAGATGCGCAAGCTCATCCCGCGCCAGATGTTCGACGTGGCGGTGCAGGCGGCGATCGGCGCGAACATCATCGCGCGCGAGAACATCTCCGCGCTCAGGAAGAACGTGCTCGCCAAGTGCTACGGCGGCGACATCACCCGCAAGAAGAAGCTGCTCGAAAAGCAGAAGGCCGGCAAGAAGCGCATGAAGCAGGTCGGCTCCGTGGAGATTCCGCAGGAGGCGTTCCTCGCCATCCTGCAGGTGGAGGGCAAGTAGATGGGCGGCGGACTCAACTGGGAACTCATCGCGCTGGTGGCCGGGGGCGCCTCGGCGCTCGTGATCGGCTGGGACGCCGTGCTGCGCAAGGGGCCGCGCTCGGACGGCGTGAAGGGCATCCTCGAGATCGCCTGGCCCGTGCTCTTCGTGGCGATCATGGGGCTGCTGCTCAAGTTCACCGACTTCGCGGCGGTGCTGCTCGTGGCCGCCGTCGCGACGGGCCTCATCTGGCTCGCGGACCGCCGGATCTTCGCCCCGAAGCGCCCGGCGGGCGAGGCCGAGCCCGTCGTGGTCGACATGGCGCGGGCCTTCTTCCCCGTGATCGTCGTGGTGTTCCTCATCCGCTCGTTCTGGGTGGAGCCCTTCAAGATCCCCTCCGGGTCGATGAAGCCGACGCTGCTCGTGGGCGACTTCATCCTCGTGAACAAGTACACGTACGGCATCCGCATCCCCGTCATCAACAAGAAGGTGGTGGAGGTGGGCGAGGTGAAGCGCGGCGACGTCGTCGTCTTCCGCTACCCCCTGGACCCGAGCGTCGACTACATCAAGCGCGTCGTGGGCACCCCCGGCGACAAGGTGCAGTACCGCGGCAAGCTCCTCACGGTGAACGGCCAGGCGGTGCCGGTCGAGCCCGCGGGGCACTACACGGACGCCGAGCTCAACTTCCTGCGCCTGCCGCAGTTCTCGGAGAAGCTGGGCGCCAAGGCCCACCAGATGCTCGTGATTCCCTCGGAGCCGCCCCTCAACCTCTCGCAGGTCCGGCAGTTTCCGCACCGCGACAATTGCGAATACAATGACGACGGTTTCACGTGCACCGTTCCGCCCGGCCACTATTTCATGATGGGCGACAACCGGGACCAGAGCGCCGACAGCCGTTACTGGGGCTTCGTCCCGGACGACCACATCAAGGGCCGCGCCTTCGTCGTTTGGATGAACTTCGGGGACTTCAAGCGCATCTTCAACGGCATCGAATAGGAACCCGGGAGGAGTGGCTTCATGATTTCCAGGCAACGCGGCATCACGCTCACGAACGCCCTCATCGGCATGATCGTCCTCGCCCTGCTCGGACTCTTCGGCGCGAAGCTCACGCCGGCCTACATCGAGTACTTCGCCGTGAAGAAGATCCTCGCCACGATGGAGGCGCAGGGCGACACCAAGGGCAGCGTGACCGAGATCCGCAACTCCTTCGCCCGCCGCAACACGATCGAGAACGTGCAGGCCGTCACGCCCAACGACCTCGAGATCACCAAGGACGGCGGCGAGGTCGTGGTGACCGCCTCCTGGTCGGTGAAGGTGCCGGTCATCGCGAACTTCAGCGCGTGCCTCGACTTCACGGTGTCCACCGCGAAGTAGGGCCGCCCCCGCCCCCTCCCGTGGCCAAGCGCGCGGCGACCCGCGATCCCGCGCCCCTCACGCGCCGCCTCGGGCACGAATTCGCCGACCCGCAGCTCCTCGACCGGGCGCTCACCCACCGCAGCTTCGCCGGCGGCCACAACGAGCGCCTCGAGTTCCTGGGCGACAGCCTCCTGGGCTGCGTCATCGCCATCCTCCTCTACGAGCGCCATCCCGACATGCCCGAGGGCGACCTCTCCCGCCTTCGCGCGACGCTGGTGAACCAGGCCTCCCTCTTCGAGGTGGCGCAGGCCCTCGACCTGGGCGATTGCCTCCGGCTGGGCGAGGGCGAGCTCAAGAGCGGCGGCTTCCGGCGGCCCTCGATCCTGGCCGACGCCGTGGAGGCCATCCTGGGCGCGATCTACCTGGACGGCGGCTTCGAGGCCGTGCGGGCGACGATCGAGCGCCTCTTCGCGCCCAAGCTCGACTCCGCGGGCACCGCGCCGCCGGGCAAGGATCCGAAGACCGCCCTGCAGGAGCTCCTGCAGGGCCGCCGCCTGCCCCTGCCGCGCTACACGGTGCTGCAGGTGGGCGGGGAGGCGCACCAGCAGACCTTCCGCGTCGAATGCCGCGTGGACGAACTCGCGATCGTGTGCACGGGCGAGGGCACCAGCCGGCGCGCGGCGGAACAGCAGGCCGCGCAGGCCGCGCTCGCCGCGCTCCAGGCGAAGGAGGCGAGGCCATGAGCGCCGCGGCGGCGCGCTGCGGGACCGTCGCCATCGTCGGCCGCCCCAACGTGGGCAAGTCGACGCTGCTGAACCGGCTCGTGGGCGCGCACGTGTCCATCACCTCGAGGAAGGCGCAGACCACGCGCCACCGCATCCTGGGCATCCGCAACGACGCGAGCGCGCAGCTCGTGTTCGTCGACACGCCCGGCTTCCAGAAGCGCTTCAACAACGCGCTCAACCGCGCCATGAACAAGTCGGTGACGGGCACGCTCTCGTCGGTGGACGCGATCGTCCTCGTGGTCGAGGCCTGGGACTGGGACGAGCGCGACGACCTGCTGCTCGAACTGCTGCCGCGCGGCGTGCCCGTGGTGCTCGCGCTCAACAAGGTCGACCGCGTGAAGGACCGCGGCAAGCTCGCGCAGCTGCTGGCCGCCTGCGCCGCGAAGCGCGACTTCGCCGCCCTGGTGCCCGTGAGCGCGGAGAAGGGCACGCAGGTGGACGCGCTCGCCGCCGAGGTGGCGAAGCTCCTGCCCGAGGGCGAGCCCGCCTACGGACCCGACGACGTCACCGACCGCTCCGAGCGCTTCCTCGCCGCCGAGCTCGTGCGCGAGAAGCTCTTCCGCCTGCTGGGCGACGAGCTGCCCTACACGTCGGCGGTCGTCATCGACACGTTCGAGACCGAAGGCGAGCTGCGCCGCATCCAGGCGACCATCTTCGTGGACCGCGAGGGCCACAAGGCCATCGTGATCGGCGAGGGGGGCGCGACGCTCAAGCGCATCGGCACCGAGGCGCGCATCGGCATGCAGGAGCTCTTCGGCGCCAAGGTGTTCCTCGAGCTGTGGGTGAAGGTGAAGAGCGGCTGGGCCGACAACGAGGCGATCGTGCGCGAGTGGGGCCACGGGTGAGCGCGCCCGCGATGGCGCCCGATCGCGGCTACGTCCTGCACGCCTACCCCTACCGCGAGACCAGCCTCGTCCTGCAGCTCTGGACGGAGCGCCACGGCCGCTTCGCCGCGGTGGCCAAGGGAGCGCGGCGGCCGAAGAGCGCGCAGCGCGGCGTCCTCGTGCCCTTCCAGCCGCTCTCGCTCGCGTGGTTCGGACGCGGCGAGGTGAAGACGCTCAAGGCGGCCGAGCCCACGGGGCCGGGGTTGCCGCTGCGCGGCCCGGCGCTCCTCTCGGCGTTCTACCTCAACGAGCTGATGCTCAAGCTCACGCACCGCGACGACCCGCACGAGACGCTCTGGGCCGCCTACGACGCCGCCGTGGAGGCCCTGCGCGCCATCGCGCGCCGCGCCTCGGGCGTGCCGGGGCTCGTGGCCGCCGAGCCCGGCCTCGCCGAGCCCCGGGCCGTCGAGCCGGTGCTGCGCCGCTTCGAGCTGTCGCTGCTGCGCGAGC
>CAZPLW010000110.1:0-14366 GCA_964587315.1 uncultured Lysobacter sp. | reverse complement strand
ACGTCGCCCCGCAATCGATGCCGGAGGGCGTGGAGGTGACGAGGCCCGTGCCGCCGCCCGACTTGGACACCGTGAGCGCGAACTGCTGGATCGCGAAGGTGGCGGTGACGTTGCGGACGGCGCTCATCGTGACGTTGCACGCGCCCGTGCCGGTGCACGCGCCGCTCCAGCCGGTGAAGACGCTGCCGGCGGTGGGCGTGGCCGCGAGGGCCACCGACGTCCCGGAATTGAAATTCGCGGTGCACGTCGTGCCGCAATCGATGCCGGCGGGCGTGGAGGCGACCGAGCCCGCGCCACCGCCCGCCTTGGCGACGGTGAGGGCGAACTGCTGGATCGCGAACGTGGCGGTGACGCTGCGGACCGCGTCCATCGTGACGTTGCACGCGCCCGTGCCGGTGCACGCGCCGCTCCATCCGGTGAACAGCGAGCCGGCCGCCGGGGTGGCCGTGAGGGCGACGACCGTGCGCGCGGAGAAGGAGAAGGAGCAGGTCGCGCCGCAGTTGATGCCGGCCGGGTTCGAGGTGACCGTGCCGCTGCCCGCGCCCGACTTCGCCACGGTGAGCGAGAAGGTGGTCGGCGCGGCGTTCACGAAGGTGGCGATGACCGTCTTCGCGGCGTCCATCGTCACGGTGCAGCCGGCCGTGCCCGTGCAACCGCCGCCGCTCCAGCCGGCGAAGTTGGAGCCGGCATCGGCCGTGGCCGTGAGCTGGACGGTCGCGCTCGCGGTGAAGGGCGCGGTGCAGGTGGCGCCGCAGCTGATGCCGGCGGGGTTGGAGGTGACCGAACCCGAGCCGTTGCCGTTGCGCGTGACGGTGAGCGGGAAGGTGGTGGGAGTCGTGATCGTGAACTCGGCGGCGACGTTCTTCGCCGCGTCCATCGTGACGTCGCAGGTGCCGGTGCCCGTGCAGCCCTCGCCGGCCCAGCCGGAGAACGTCGAGCCCGCGTCCGCGACCGCCGTGAGGGTCACGAGGCCGCTTGCCGCGAAGTTGGCCGAGCACGTCGCGCCGCAGGCGATGCCGGCGGGATTCGAGGTGACGGTGCCCGTGCCCGCCCCGAGCTTCGAGACGGCGAGCGAGAACGTGGAAGGCGCCTCGACGAGGAAGGTGGCGACGACGTTCGTCACGTCGTTCATCGTGACGATGCAGGCGCCGGTGCCCGTGCAACCGCCGCCGCTCCAACCGGCGAACGTCGAGCCCACGGACGGGAACGCGTCGAGCGTGACGTCCGTGCCCGGCCCGAAGTCGGCCGCGCAGGTCGCGCCGCAGGAGATCACCGCGATGTCCGAGGTGACGAGGCCCGTGCCGCCGCCGGCCTTCGAGACCGTGAGCGTGTAGGCGGTGATCGTCGTGAGGTCCACCTTGCCGAAGACGCCGATGAGCGGGCAGGCCTGCTGGCCGGCGCCCGGCGCGAAGGTGATCGTGCCGAGGACCGTGCCCGGCGGGACGTAGGTCGCCCCGGTGGCCGAGAGCGTGACGAAGGACGGCGTGGCGGTCGCGGCCGGGCAGGCGGGGTCGCCGCGCACGATCCAGAACGGCTCGACGCTCGTGTCCGAGTAGTAGCCCGTGTCCACCTTCGTGAGCACGGCCGAGTAGATGCCGGCCGGCGCGTTCGCGTAGGCCGCGTAGACGGCGGCGATGTCGCAGGAGCCGCCACCCGAGAAGGCGATGCTGCCGATGACCGGTCCGGACGTGGCGTCGATGCGCACCGTGGAGGGCGTGGAGGACGCCGCTTCGGCGCAGGCGACGGTGTTGATCATCTCGCCGTTGGCGCCCTCGTACAGGTTCGCCCCCACCCGCGTCGCGACGCCGGTGAAGTACGTGGAAGCCTGGGCGGGGAAGGTGACTGCGAGGAGGGAAATCGCCAGGGTGGCGAGCGCGGTGCGAACGATTCTCATGATTTTCCCGTCAGCGGCGTGATTGCGGCGTAACCGTTCGAGCATAACGCACGCGGGAGCGGTCGTCCGTGCGACCGCATTTCAGGAGAAACAAGGGGTCGAGTCGCCGGACTACAGCGCGAACACCTCCACGAGGCCCACCCCGGTACCGCCGCCCGAGCCGGTGACGATCGCCGTGTAGGCCCCGGGCTGCAGCGTGATGAGGATCGCGGACTCGAAGTCGTTGCCCGGGGCGAGGCCGCTCGCGGCGAGCGCCGCCTGGTTGGCTGCGGTCTTCCAGTTGTCGTTCACCGCGATCTGCGTCGCGCCGGCGAAGAGCTGCAGCAGGGGATTGGCGAGCGGGTTCGCGATGCCGGCGGCGGCGAGCGAGGGCCCGCGGGCGCGCACCACCACCGTCTGGGGCCGCGTGCCCTGGATCACGAAACCGCCGATCATCACGTCGTTGCCCGTGAGCACCTGGCCGCGCGTGGCGATGTTGATGAGGGGCATGTCGAGCCGGTCCACCTCGAACACCTCGATGATGCCCACGCCCGTCGTGTTGCCCGCGCCGGAGACGATGGCGGTGTACGCGCCCGGCCCGAGCGTGATGAGGACGGCGGATTCCTGCGCGTTCGCGGGCGCGAAGCCCGAGGCCTGGATCGCGGCGGCGTTGCCCGCCTGGCCCCAGTCGTCGTTCGAGGCGATCACCGTCTGGCCCGAATAGAGCTGCAGGACCGGGTTGGCGAGGGGGTTGGCGATGCCCGCGGCGGCCAGCGAAGGCCCGCGGGCGCGCACCACCACCGTCTTGGGCGCGCTCCCGCCGATGACGAAGCCTCCGATCAGCACGTCGTTGCCGGTCTGCACCTGCATGCGCGTCGAGATGTTGCCGAGGCGGGTGAAATTCGCGGCGGCCGGCACCGCCGCCTGCCCGCTGTCGACGCTCACCTGCATCGCATCGGTGTTCACCGCCTCGAAGTTGCTGCCGGCGATGGAGCCCAGCTCGGAGAAGACGGCGTCGGGCCAGGCGGGGTCGGTGACGCCCTGGAAGTACCAGTTGCTGCCACCGTCGGCGAGGATCATCCCGTACTTCTTCATCGCCGTGAGGATGACCCGCGTCGCCGCCGAATACGGCGTGATGTCGAAGCCGGCCTTCAGGCGGAAGCGCGCTCCCATGGGCGGGCGCGTGCCGGCGGTGTTGCTCCCGGAGGCGTGGCGCGCGGGCCAGAGGTACTTCTGGCCGCCGGTGGCGGCGTCGCGGCCCCAGATCTGCACGGCGGTGAAGCGGATCGCGTGGTTGATGGCGCCCGCCTGCACTTCCTCCCAGCGCACGAGGCCGGGGAAGATCGGCAGGCCCGCGGCATCGGCGGAGGTCCAGCCATCGGTGCGCAGCGGGCCGTTCGTCTTGAGGTCGAAGCGGGCCCACGAGGTGGCGCCCCACTGCGCGCCGCCGTTGAGGGGCGTGCCCTGGTAGAGCTCGTAGAGGATGCAGTTGGTCGTCTCAATGACGAGCACGTGCTGGTCGTCGCCGGGCTGCGCGAGCGGCCCGCCCTCGACGGGCGCGTTCGGCGGAATCGGGAAGGGAACGATGTCGCTTTCGTCCGCGAAGGCGCCCGGGTTGGGCACGATGAGGCTGGCCGGCTGGGCGGAAGTGACCGTCGTGAACGGGATGCCGTAGTAGTCGAGGGGGTTGTTGCCCCAGTCCGCGTGCAGGCGCGCGGTGTTGCCGATGGTCGCGACCCAGTCGTTCGAGCGCGGGTGCACCGGCATCGTGTCGATGGCGGTGTTCCAGTGGTTGTCCGCCGGGAAGACCTGGCAGCCGCCGACGGTGGGCGGGGCGGCGGCGGCGGGCAGGGCGAGCGCGGCGAGCACGAGCGGGAGCGTCAGGGCGGAATGTCGCAAGGGGAATCCTCCGGGAATCGGCGCATGTTCCCGCCGCCCGGCGCGCCCTGCAAGCGCCGAGCGACGGGCGGTGACTTATTGCAGGAAGATCTCGACGAGGCCCACGCCCGTGGACCCGCCGGCCCCGGAGACCACGGCGGTGTAGGCGCCCGGCATCAGCGTGAGCAGCAGGGCGGATTCGCGCGTGTCCGAGGGCGTGAAGCCGCGCGAGACGATGGCGCCGGCGCTGGTGTTGCCCACCGCCCAGTCGTCGTTGGAGGCGATCGGCGTGGCGCCCGCGAAGATCGTGAGCGTGGGATTGGCGAGCGGGTTCGCGATGCCGGCCGCGGCGAGCGAGGGGCCGCGCGCGCGGACGACGACGGTGCGCGGGCCCGTGCCCTGGATGATGAAGCCGCCGATCATCACGTCGCCGCCGGTGGCCACGAGGCTGCGCGTCGAGATGTTCACGAGCGGCACCGTGGCGCCGCCGACCTCGAACACTTCCACGATCGCGACGCCCGTGCCGCCGCCCGCGCCGGCGATCACCGCCGTGTACGCGCCGGGCTGCAGCGTCACGAGCACCGCGGACTCGGCCGGGTCCGCCGGCGCGAAGCCGGAGGACTGGATGGCCGCGGCATTGGCGGCCGCGCCCCAGTCGTCGTTCGAGGCGATGACCGATTGCCCGGCGAAGAGCTGCAGCGTCGGGTTGGCGAGCGCGTTCGCGACGCCCTGCGCCGTGAGCGAGGGGCCGCGCGCGCGCACGACGACCGTCTTCGCGACGCTGCCGCCGATGATGAAGCCGCCGATCAGCACGTCGTTGCCGGCGAGCGATTGCGCGCGGGTGGAGAGGTTCGCGAGCCGCGGCGGGTCCGTCGCGGCCGGGGTGAGCCGCACGATGGAACCGGCGCCCAGGTTGGCCGCGTAGAGCTCGCCGTTCTCGTCCTCGCCGAAGGTGGAGAGGTTGCCCACGTTCGCGACGACCGTGGTGGTCCACGCGCCGCCGCCCGCGGGCTCGGCGGCCCAGATGCGGCCGCTGCCGAAGTCGCCGTACACGTAGAAGCCGGCGAGGCCGGGAAAGGAGCCGCCGCGATAGCGGTAGCCGCCGGTGACCGACACGCCGCCCTGCGCGTCGTGCAGGTACTCGAGGATGGGCGGCGTGTGGTTGGGGAGGCTGCAGTTCGTGGGCGGGTTGTAGCAGGCGGTGCCCTCGAAGACGCTCCAGCCGTAGTTGCGCCCGCCCGGGGTGCCCGCGGGCTGGTAGTCGATCTCCTCGCGCGCGCCCTGGCCCACGTCGCCGATGAAGTGGTCCCCGGTGAGGCGGTCGAAGCTGAAGCGCCAGGGGTTGCGCAGGCCGTAGGCCCAGATCTCGCCCCTTCCGCCGCCGGCCGCGAAGGGGTTGCTCGCGGGAATGACGTAGGGCGCCACCCCGTCCACGTCGAGGCGCAGGATCTTGCCGCGCAGGTCCGTGAGCGACTGGCCGGCGCCGAACGGGTCGCCGCCGCCGCCGCCGTCCCCGATCGCGATGTAGAGCAGGCCGTCGGGCCCGAAGGCGATCTTGCCGCCGTTGTGGTTCCCCTGCTGCGGGTGGGGCACGACGATGACGATGCGCGCCGTGGCGGGATCGGTCGTGTCCGGGCTGGCGGCCGAGCGCGTGTAGCGCGCGACGACGAGCTCGCTGCCGTTCGGGTCGCCGGCGAGGTTGCGGGTGTAGAAGACGAAGAAGTGCCCGTTGGTCGCGAAGCCGGGATGGAAGGCGAGGCCGAGCAGGCCCGATTCGCCCCCGGCGCGCACCGGCCCGCCGGCGCCGCTCGAGATGTCGAGGAACGGCGTCGCGACGAGGGCGCCATTGCGCACGATGCGCACGCGCCCGGCCTGCTCGACGACGAAGAGGCGGCCGGAGAAGTCGTTCGCGTGCGCGATCTCGACGGGCGTGTTGAACCCGGACACGAAGGCCTGGGGCGCGAGGGCGGGCGGCGCGGCCTGGGCGAACGTCGCGGCCAGCAGCAGGACGCCCGGCAGGAATCGGGAAAGGCGGGGCATGGCGATCCTTCGCATCGGACGCGGGAGATACGGCCGATTCTAGGCGGCGGATGCGCCGCCGCCACGACCGTTCGTCGGATGTCGCCGCCCGGCTACAAACGGGTCAATCTGTCACCGCGCCCTTGCTCGCGGTGCCCACCAGCTTCGCGTACTTGGCCAGCACGCCGCGGGTATAGCGGGGCGCGGGCTGCTTCCATTCGGCGCGGCGCTTCGCGATCTCGGCGTCCGGCACGTTCAGCTGGATGAGGAGCTTCGTCGCGTCGATGGTGACGGAATCGCCTTCGCGGATGAGCGCGATCACGCCGCCCTCGTAGGCTTCCGGCGCGACGTGGCCGACCACCATGCCCCAGGTGCCGCCGGAGAAGCGCCCGTCGGTGATGAGGCCCACGGATTCGCCCAGGCCCTTGCCGATGAGCGCGCCGGTGGGCGAGAGCATCTCGCGCATGCCGGGGCCGCCCTTGGGGCCCTCGTAGCGGATGATCACGACGTCGCCGGCGTGGATGCGGTCGCCCAGGATCGCCTCCATCGCGTCGGGCTCGGAATCGAACACCTTGGCCGGCCCCGTGATCACCGGGTTCTTGAGGCCCGTGATCTTGGCGACGCAGCCTTCGGGCGCGAGGTTGCCCTTGAGGATGGCGAGGTGGCCCTGCGCGTACATCGGGTTCGACCAGGGGCGGATCACGTCCTGGTCCTTGCGCGGCTCGGGCGGTATGTCCTTCAGGGTCTCGGCGATGGTCTTGCCGGTGATGGTGATGCAGTCCCCGTGCAGCAGGCCGTGCTCGAGCAGCATCTTCATCACCTGCGGCACGCCGCCGGCCTGGTGGAAGTTCGTCGCGACGTAGCGGCCCGAGGGCTTCAGGTCGCACAGCACCGGCACCTTCCTGCGGATGCGCTCGAAGTCGTCGATGGTCCAGTCCACCTGCGCCGCGTGGGTGATGGCGAGGAAGTGCAGCACCGCGTTCGTCGAGCCGCCCACCGCCATGATGACGGCGACCGCGTTCTCGACGGATTTCTTGGTGACGATGTCGCGCGTCTTCAGTCCCTTCTTCACGGCCTCGACGAGCACGCGCGCGCTCTCCTCGGTGCTGGCGATCTTCTCCGCGTCCTCGTTGGCCATCGTCGAGGAGTAGGGCAGCGACATGCCCAGGGCCTCGAAGGCCGAGCTCATCGTGTTGGCGGTGTACATGCCGCCGCACGCGCCCGTGCCGGGCAGGGCGCAGCGCTCGATGCAATCGAAGTCCTCGCGGCTCATCTTGCCCGCGTTGAGCGAGCCCACGGCCTCGAACACGCTCACGATCTGCAGGTCCTCGCCCTTGTGGTGGCCGGGCTTGATGGTTCCCCCATAGACGAAGATCGCCGGGAGGTTCATGCGGCAAAGCCCGATCATCGCGCCGGGCATGTTCTTGTCGCAGCCGCCGATGGCGAGCACCCCGTCCATGAACTGGCTCTGCACCGCCGTCTCGATGGAATCGGCGATCACCTCGCGCGAGACGAGGGAGTACTTCATGCCCTCCGTGCCCATCGAGATGCCGTCGGTCACGGTGATGGTGCCGAACATCTGCGGCATGCCGCCCGCGGCGCGGATGGCGGCGTCGGCCGCGTCGGCGAGGGGCTGCAGGCCCGCGTTGCAGGGGTTGAGCGTCGAGTGGCCGTTCGCCAGGCCGATGAAGGGCTTCTTGAAATCGTCGTCCTGGTAGCCGATCGCGCGCAGCATCGAGCGGTTGGGGGAGCGGGAATCGCCCTCGGTGATCGTGGTGGAGCGGAATTTTTCGGTCATGTTCGCTTCTTTCGTTCGTGTCTTCAGTCGGCCTTGATGTCGCCGGCCTTCACGACCTTGCCCCAGAGCTCGGTCTGCTCGCGGATGAACTTCTCCGCCTCCTTCGGGCCGTAGCCCGAGATCTCGCCGCCCAGGGAGGCGACGCGTTCCTTGATGTCCGGCGAGGCCATCGCCTTCGCGAGGGCGTCGGCGAGCTTGCGCACCACCGGCGCCGGCGTGCCGGCCGGGGCGAAGAGGCCGTTCCACTCGTAGACCTCGTAGCCGGGGACGCCGGCCTCGGCCATCGTCGGCACGTCGGGCAGGGCGGCGATGCGCTTGGCGCCCGTGAGGGCCAGCGCGCGCAGCTTCCCGCCCTTCACGTGCGCGAGGCCCGAGGCGACGTTCGCGAAGAACACCGGCACCTGCCCGCCCATCACGTCGTTGAGCGCCGGCCCGCCGCCCTTGTAGGGAATGTGCTGCAGGTCGACGCCGGCCTTCTGCTTGAAGAGCTCGCCCGCGAGGTGCTGCGCGGAGCCATTGCCGGAGGAGGCGAAGGCCACCGCGCCCGGCTTCGACTTCGCGAGGTCGACCAGCTCCTTGACCGACCGGGGCGCGAACGAGGGCGTCACCACCAGCATGTTCGGGAAGAGCGCGAGCACGCCGATCGGCGTGAAGGCCTTCGCCGGGTCGTAGGGCAGCTTCGCGAAGAGGCTCGGGTTCACGGCGTAGTTGGCCGCGTCGAGCATGAGCGTGTAGCCGTCGGGCGCGGCGCGCGCCACTTCCGAGGCGCCGATCTGGCCGCTCGCGCCGGCCTTGTTCTCGACCACGACGGGCTGGCCGAGCGCCTCCGCCATCTTCGGGGCCACGAGGCGGGCCATGAGGTCCGCGCCGCCGCCGGGCGGGTACGTCACGATGATCTTGACCGGCTTGGCGGGGAACGCCTGCGCCAGCGCCACGGCGGGCACGGCCAGGGCCAGCGCGCAGGCGAGCGTCGGAAGGAATTTCTTCATGGGAGCGAGGGATCCACGGGGAGTGGGCGAAAACGGCCGCCTTCGAGGGCAGCCGGATCGCTAGAATAGCCCTTCGAAGGCTCCCGGCGAAACCCTTGCAAGGCGTCGATACCCACGCGCACGTGTTCTCGAAGGCCGCCCCGGCGGTGGCCGGCGCGCGCTATCGGCCCGGCTACGCCGCGACCCTCGAGGACTGGCGTTCGCGCCGGGAAGCGGCGGGCATCACCCACGGGGTCGTGGTGCAGGTGAGCTTCTTCGGCACGGACAACGCGGAGGTGCTGGCCGCGGTGGCGAGCGATCCGGCGGGGCTTCGCGGCGTCGCGGTCGTCGATCCGTCCATCGGCGACGCGGAGCTCTCGCGCCTGCACGAGGGCGGCATCCGCGCCATCCGCCTCAACCTCAAGTCGGCCGCGGACTACGCGCCGTACGCGTCGGGAGCCTGGAAGGCCCTCTACCGCTGCATCCACGCGCGCGGCTGGCACGTCGAGGTGCACGTCGACACGGGCCGGCTGCCCGAGATCGTGCCCGCCTTCGCCGGCACGCCCGTCGCGGTGTCGTTCGACCACTTCGGCAGTCCCGGCCCGTCCGCCGAATCGGCCGACGCGACCTTCGTCGCCGTGGCCGCGCTCGCGCGCGATCGCGAGGTCTTCGCCAAGCTCTCGGGGCCCTATCGCCTGGGCGGGGCGAACCCGGCGGCGCTCGCGGCGCGCTGGCTCGAGGCGGTGGGCGCCCGGCATCTCGTCTGGGGCAGCGACTGGCCCTGGACGAACCACGAGCGCGAGAACGACTACGGCCGCCTGCGGTCGATGCTGGAGGACTGGGCGCCCGCCGCGCTCCGCCCCGCGATCCTCTGGGATAATGCGGCCCGCCTCTACGGTTTCGACTGAAAGCCCCGCCTTGCTCACGCACCCGCAGTTCGATCCCATCCTCTTCAGCCTCGGGCCGGTGGCCGTGCGCTGGTACGGCCTCATGTACGTGCTCGCGTTCGTCGCGTTCGTCGTGCTGGGCAAGTACCGCGCGCGCAAGGGGCCCGCGTACGGCGTGACGGAGGAGGGCGTGGACGACATGCTGCTCTACGGCGTACTCGGCGTGATACTCGGCGGCCGGCTGGGCTACATCCTCTTCTACAAGCCCGAGTACTACCTCGCGCACCCGCTGGAAGTGATCCAGATCTGGACGGGCGGGATGAGCTTCCACGGCGGCTTCCTGGGCGTGCTCGTCGCGATCCTCCTCTTCTGCCGGCGCCGCCAGCTGCGCTGGCTCACCACGATGGATTTCATCGCGCCGCTCGTGCCCTTCGGCCTGGGCGCCGGGCGCATGGGCAACTTCATCAACGGCGAGCTGCCGGGTCGCGTCACCGACGTGCCCTGGGGCATGTGGTATCCGCAGATCGATCGCGTGGCGACGCTGCGACACCCCTCGCAGCTCTACCAGTTCGCGATGGAAGGCGTCGTGCTCTTCGCGCTGCTGTGGGTCTTCTCGGCGAAGCCGCGGCCCGCGGGCGCGGTGTCGGGACTTTTCCTCATCGGCTACGGGGCGGGGCGGTTCATCACGGAGTTCGGGCGGCAGCCGGACGATTTCCTCGGCTTCCTCGCGCTGGGCTTGTCCATGGGGCAGTGGCTTTCGCTGCCGATGATCGCGGCGGGCGTGGCGATGATGGCGTGGGCGTACCGACGGTGAAGGGGACGCACACTTTCAGGAGCGGACGCACGATGAAGGGGACGCACACTTTCAGGAGCGGGCGCGGCAGCCTCCGCTCCTGAAAGTGTGCGTCCCCTTCATCGTGCGTCCCCTTCACCGTCCCCTTCACCTTCGCGCCGTCGCGCTTCTCGCGGCCGCGTGCGCGACGCTCCCGCGGGCCCCTCTCGCGGACATCGAGTCGCGCGTCGTCCCCGCCTCGGCCTGGGGAAGCGTTCCCGCCGAACCCGGGCGCATGAAGCCGCATGCGATCGAACGCATCACGCTTCACCACGGCGGCGTGCCTTACCGGAAGGACCGCGTCACCGCCGAGTACCTGCAGAGCCTGCAGTCGTGGTCGCGCCGCGAGAAGGGCTGGGCCGACGTGCCCTACCACTACGTCATCGATCCCGCGGGCGTCATCCACGAAGGCCGTCCCATCGGCTACGCGGGCGACACGAACACCGATTACGACCTGGCGGGCCACGCGCTCGTCGTCGTGCTGGGCAATTTCGAGGACGAGGAGCCGAGCGAGCGCCAGCTCGTCGCGACCGTCGAGGCGATGGCGATGATCGCCGCGCGCCACGGCGTTCCGGCCGATCGCATCGCCGGCCACAGGGACCATTCGGGGCAGACGGTGTGTCCGGGCAGGAACCTCGCGCGCTATCTCGACGAGGGGTGGTTCCGGGCGCGGGTGGCGGAAAGCCTGAGGTGAAGGGGAGGTGAAGGGGACGCACACTTTCAGGAGCGGAGGCTGCTGCGCCCGCTCCTGAAAGTGTGCGTCCCCTTCACCTCCCCTGAAGGCGTGCGTCCCCTTCACCTCCCCTGAAGGCGTGCGTCCCCTTCATCCCTTCACCGCTGAGCTTTCGTTACAGAACGCCCGAAGCCCGCTGGTATCCTTGCCCGGCCATGAGCGAATCCGCCACCGTGCCGGGCATGTCCCGGCCCCATGTCGAGGACCTCTTCCCCGCGCTCTACGACGAGCTGCGGCGGCTGGCCCGTTCGCGCCTTGCCGGTGGCGGGCGGCCCACGCTGCTCGACACCCGGTCGCTGGTGCACGAGGCCTACATGCGCATGCAGAAAGGCGGCGGGGTCGCGGTGAACGACCGTGAGCACTTCCTCGCCTATGCCGCGAGCACCATGCGCTCCGTGGTCATCGACTTCGTGCGCCGGCGGGACGCGGACCGGCGCGGCGGCGACGCGGAGCACATCACGCTGCAGACGGACGCGGCCGTCGACCTGGGCGCGAACGACGAGGAGATCCTCGAGGTGAACGACGCGCTGGCCAAGCTCGCCGAAGTGGACGAGCGCCTCGTGCGCGTGGTCGAGATGCGCTATTTCGCGGGCCTCTCGGACCTCGAGATCGCCCAGGCGCTGAAGGTCACGGACCGCACCGTGCGCCGCGACTGGGAGCGCGCGAGGCTGCTGCTCGCGCAGATGCTCGGGCGCTAGCGCCCGGCGTGTCCGGATCCCCGCGCCGATCGCGTGGAACCGTTCAGAGGAAGGGGTCCGCCCGGCGCGGCCTCCGAGGACAGCGTGCACTCCCCCGAATCGCCCGACACACGGCGCCTGAAGCAACTGGCCGGCCTCCTCGACGAGGCGCTCGCGCTCGCTCCCGAGGCGCGCGAGGCTTGGCTCGCGTCCTTGCCGGAGGAGCACGCGCCCTTCATCCCGGACATGCGGGCGATGCTCGCGCGCGCGTCGGTGTCCACGGATTCCTTCATGGGCAAGCCGGTGAGCCTCGAGGGATTGGGCGTCGCGCCGCCTTCCGCCGACTCGCCGGACGGGCTCGTGGGTCCCTATCGCCTCGTGCGCGAACTGGGCGAGGGCGGCATGGCCACCGTGTGGCTCGCCGAGCGCGCCGACGGGGCGATGCAGCGCCAGGTGGCACTCAAGCTGCCGCGCCTGGGCTGGGCGAGGGGGCTGGCCGAGCGCATGGCGCGCGAGCGCGACATCCTCGCGGGCCTCGAGCACCCGCACATCGCCCGGCTGTACGACGCGGGCGTGACCGACGAGGGCCGGCCCTACCTCGCGATGGAGTTCGTGGACGGGCTGCCGATCGACCGGTACTGCGCCGAGCGCCACGCGGACGTGCCGGCGCGGCTCGCGCTCTTCTTGCAGGTGTGCGAGGCGGTGTCGCACGCGCACGCGCGGCTGGTGGTGCACCGCGACTTGAAGCCCACCAACATCCTGGTGACGAAGGGCGGGTCGGTGCGCCTGCTCGACTTCGGCGTGGCGAAGCTGCTGCAGGGCGAAGGCCGCGTCGACACCGGGCTCACGCAGTTCCACGGCCGGGCCTTCACCCCCGACTACGCCTCGCCCGAGCAGGTGCGTGGCGAGGCTCTGGGCACCGCGAGCGACGTGTACTCCCTCGGCGTCGTGCTCTACGAGCTGCTCGCGGGCCAGCGGCCCTACCGCATCGCGCGCGACACGCCGGCGGCGCGGGAAGAGGCGGTGCTCGACGCCGAAACGCCCGCCGCCAGCTCGCGCGCGACGGACCGGCGCGTCGCGAAGGCGCTGCGCGGCGACCTGGACACCATCCTCGCGAAGGCGCTTCGCAAGCGCCCGGCCGCGCGCTACGCGAGCGTGGACGCCTTCGCGCAGGACGTGCGCCGCCATCTCGAGGGCGAGCCGGTGCTCGCGCAGCCGCCGAGCTTCCGTTACCGCGCGACCAAGTTCCTGCGGCGCCATCGCTGGCCGGTGGCGGCGGTGGCCTCCATCGTGCTCGCGCTCGGCGCGGGCGTCGCGGTGGCGGTGAACGAGGCGCGCGAGGCCGATCGCCAGCGCCGGCTCGTCCTCGAGCGCACGACCCAGGCGGAGGCGGCGCTCGAGTTCGCGAGCTCGGTCATCACCGAGGGCATCCGCGGCGGCGAGCGGCTGACTCGAGAGGAACTTCTCGAGCGGGCGACGCGGCTGGCCGCCGCGACCGGCGGAAGCGCGGTGGATCGCCTCACCGCGGCCGACACCGTGAGCAGCTGGAACATGTCGGTGGGCCGTCATCGCGTCGCGGAGGCGTTGCTCGCGCGGACCCTCGCGGAGACCTCTCGCGACGAGGCGCCGTTCCTGCACCGGATACTGACCTGCCGGCTGGGCTCCGCGCGCGCGAGCCTGGGTCGCCTGGACGAGGGCATCGCCGTGCTGATGGGCGTGATCGACGAGCCGCGCGTCCCGGCGGAGGTGGCCGCCTATTGCCTGCAGCGGCGCGCGCTCGTGGCCCGCTATTCCGGCGATGCCGCGTCGGCGCTGCGCTTCGCGCTCCAGGCGCGCCAGCAGTACGAGGCCTCGGAACGCTTCACGCCGGTCGCCCGCGCCCTGCTGGAAGGCGAGCTCGGTTACGCGTACTCGATGGCGGGCCAGCCGGCCGAGGCGGACCGCCATTACGGGGAGGCGAGCCGGATCTTCGCGACGTCGGGGCGCGACAGCAGCGTGCAGGCCCTCACGGTGTTCAACAACTGGGGCATCGCCCTCCTCAGCATGGGAAATCCGCGCGATGCGCTCGTGCAACTCGAGCGCGCGCTGGCGGTCTCGAGGCGCTATGCCGTCGAAGGCGACGCGCCCGGCTACCTCATCTCCAACCAGGCGATTGCCTATCTCATGCTCGCGCGCATCGACGAGGCGGAGGCCAACTTCCGGCGCCTGCTGCCGGTCGCTCGCGCCGCGGGTGACGCGAACTTCGAGGTCGCCGCCCATTCGGGGCTCGCGGAGGTCGAACTCGTTCGCGGCCGGCTCGACGCGGCCGGCGCGGTGCTCGACGAGGGCGAGCGGCTCGTCGCGGAGAAGAAGCTTCATCCCGGCACCGCGCCCGTGAGGCGCCTGCTCACCGCGAAGGTCGCCTGGCTGATCGAGCGGGGCCACCTGGATGAGGCGAGGCGGATCGTGGACGAGGTGCTCGCCGAGTTCGAGCGCGCGCAGCTCAAGGTCGGCGCGCTCAGCGTCTCGCTGCGCCAGCGCAGCGTCATCCACGCGCGGCAGGGCCGGCTGGAGGAGGCGCTCGCGGACGCGGAACGCTCACTCGTCGTCGCGCGCGACACGCAGGGGGCGAAGCCGCACTCGCCGTTCGCGGGCGCCGCCTGGATCGCGATCGCGCGACCCAAGGAGCGCGCGGGCAACTGCCCCGAGGCCCCTGCCGCCC
>CAZPLW010000109.1:0-14484 GCA_964587315.1 uncultured Lysobacter sp. | reverse complement strand
AAACGGAAAGCGCTGTCCTCATCCAGCGACTTCCATCCTTCCTCCACGCTCTTGGCCTTCCAGAACTTCTCCTCGGCCTCCTTGGCGTTACGCATCAGCTTCTGCTGCTCGATCAGCTTCACGATGCCGATGTACCAGGAGCCCATCGACATGATCACGAGGATGATCAGCGTGCCCTTCGAGACGAAGTCGCCCTGCTTCCAGAGGGCCTCGAGGCCGTACGGGTTCTCGATGGTCTCCTTCTCCTTGGCCGCCGCGGGGGGCGGTTTCGGCGCGTCCGCGGGCTTGGCCTCGGCGGGCTTGGCGCTGTCGGCGGCGGGTGCCGGAGCCTGGGCATGCGCGCTCGTGGCGAACACGAGCGGTGCCGCCGGCGCGCTGGCGATGATGATGGCCGCGAGCAGCGCGGGCAGACGGTTGATCAGGTGCATGTCGTTTCCTCCAATTTCCGGGTGATGTGCTGCACGAAAGGGGACGGCGCGCGGACGGGCTAGTCCGTGAGCTTGAAGTCGATCTCGACCTCGCCGATGAAGCCGACGGGCTCGGGGGCGAAGCGCCACTGCGAAAGGGCGCGGGTGACCTCGCGGTCGAAGACGCGGGGGGGCGTGGCCGAAATGATCCTCACCTCGCCCACGGTGCCGTCGGGCCGGACCATCAGGTGCACGACGACCCGGCCGCCCTGGATGCCGTCCTTGATGGCCTGGCGAGGGAAGACCGGGCGGACGGCATCGCCCACCGGCCGGACGTTCTTGCGCACCACGGGGCCCTGGGGGGCCTGCGGCGCCGGCGGCGCGACGCGCGGGGCCGGGCCGGGCGGCGGGCGCTCGGTGGTGACGGTGGTGATGGTCTGCGCCTGCGCCTGGACCGGCACCTGGATGTTGATCTCGGGCGGCGGAATGAAAGGCGGCGGCGGCGCGGCGAGCTTGGGCGGCGGCGGCGGCGGCGTGTCGGGGATGGTCTTCTTGACCTCCTCGATGATCTTGGTCTCGATGGGGGCCTTGATCACCTCGACCACCTTGCGGGCGAGGCCGGTGACGAGCGCGTAACCCACGAGGAGGTGAAGCAGGCCGACCATCACGATGCTCGGCATGTGCTTCGAGGGGTTGCTCTGCGTCTCCCGGTAACTCTTCATCTGACCAACCTCCTGGCCCATTTCTGTGACGGTGCGGCTTGTGGCCGGACCGTGAGGCAAACACCGCTCACCGACGGCTCGCGCCGCGCATTTATCCGCGGGTAACTACCCCTTGCCCGGTCCGGCGATGCCCGTGTGGGGCACCCCTGGGGGGGTCCATTTCGGCAGCCCGAGATTCTATTGGATTCGGAGGGCGATTTCCAGCTTTGTATGAAATCGGAGGGAATATCCGGTAACACGGAGGGCTCCAAAAAACAGGGGGCTCCGAAGAGCCCCCTGGGTGCGGAAGGACCGTCCCGTTACTTGAACGCGTACTTCAGGTTCAGGTAGAAGGTGCGGCCGTGGGCGTCCGTGTAGCGCGGGTCGTAGCCCACCTGGAACGTCTGGCCCTGGTCGGAGGCCGGCGGGTCGCGGTCGAGCACGTTGCGGATGCCGGCGACGACGCCGAGGCCCTTCCAGCCGTCCCACGAGCCCTGGATGTCGTACGTCTCGTAGCTGCCGACCCGGCGGGTCTCGCTCGCGTCCCGATAGCCCAGCGCGAAGTTCTGGCCCACCGTGGCGCCCCAGGCGCCGCTGCGCCAGTTGAGCGTCACGTAATGGCGCCAGCGGGTGATGGCGCCGTTGTCGGCCGTGAAGCGGCCGACGTTGTCGACGTACTCGCCCTCGGCCTGCTGCTGGTAGCGGTACTGGACGATGTACGTGCCTTCACCCTTGATGGTGAACTGGCCCGCGCCCGTCGGGAAGCGCATCGAACCCGACAGGTCGACGCCGCTCACGTTGTACTTGCCCAGGTTTTCCTGGACCTGCACGACGTAGTCGATGGGGCAGGCCACGTTGGCCGGGGTGGGCGTGCCCGGCAGGTCGCCGCGGCAGGAACCGTCGGCGTTGCGGGTCGAGCGCACGAAGCGGCCGCCGGCATTGAGCGGGTCCGCGGCGCCGTAAACGTCGAACACCGTGGTGTCACCCAGGGCGCCGATGGAGTTGCGGCGACGGATGTTCCAGTAGTCGGCGCCGATCGAGGCCATGTTGGTCGGCTCGAAGATGACGCCGATGGTCCAGTTCTTCGACTTCTCCGGCGTGAGCGCGGTGTTGCCGCCCAGCTGGTTCTGGAACTGCGCGTCGCACTCGAGGCCTTCGTTCACGAAGCTGCCGATCGGACGGCCGTTGGGGCAGCGGATCGGGTCGTTATGCGTGTCGGCCGTGTTCGACAGGAAGCGCGGCAGGAAGAGGTCCGACAGCGTCGGGGCGCGGAAGCCCGTGCTGTACGAGGAGCGGACCAGCACTTCCTTGCTCGGCGTCCAGCGGATGCCGACCTTCGGGTTGGTGGTGCTGCCGAAGTCGCTGTAGTCGTCGTAACGGACGGCGAATTGCGCCTCGAGGTTCTTCAGGATCGGCACGCTCAGCTCGCCGAAGAAGGCCTTGATGGTGCGGTCGGCCTGGGTGGCCGGAAGGGCGCCGCCGCCGCCGAGGATGTCGCCGGAGAACAGCACTTCCTGCGGACGGTCGTTCAGCTCTTCCTTGCGGTGCTCGAAGCCGACCGCGAGGCCCATCGGACCCGCCTTGAGGTTCGCGATCTCCTTGGAGATGCGGCCGTCGAACGTCGTGACCTTGGCCTCGGACTCGCGGACCTTCTCGAGGATCTTGGCCTGGTCGATGAGGGCCTGGCCGGCGGCGTTCTGCGGGTTGCCGGAGAAGACGTCGATGTTGCCCGTGGCGATGTTGCGCTTGAGGATCGACTCGCGCACCCAGCCGTCGATGTAATTGTCGCTCACCTCGGACTTCGACTGCGTGAAGGCCGTGTTGTAGTCCCAGTTGAAGAGGACGCCTTGCAGGCCCGCGACCAGGCGGCTCTCGTCGGAGTCGGCACGGTTCGTGCGCAGGCCGCCATCCTTCAGGCGCCAGGCGATGGGGAGGTCACCCGTGGGGCGAATGGTCGCGCCGCCCGTCGCCGTGAAGCTCGTCGGGTAGTAGCGGCCGCCGGCCGGGTAGAGGATCGGGCCGTTGCCCGTGAAGTCGTTCACCGGCGTCTCGGACGAGGCGAAGGTGACTTCGTTCTGGCTCAGGTGGTACTCGAGGAAAGCCTGGTGGTCGTTCGTGATCTGGAACGCCGCGCGGCCGAAGAAGCCCTTGCGCTCGGACGGCGGGTAGATGTCGAGGACCGAGGTGAAGTCGTAGCGGCAGTTCGTCGCGGTGGCCGAGGGCGCGCCCGTCGCGGTGACGATGCGGTAGGAACCCGCATCCGGGCGGCAGCCCGAAGCCGACGCCACGTTGTAGGTGGTGCCGTTGAACACGAAGTTCGCCGGGAAGGCGTTGCCCGAGGTCTGGGCGAAGCCGAGGTCCGGGCGGATGGCGGTGCCGGCGAACTGCTTGCGCTCGCTCGCCTTGAGGGGCGTGTCCTTCTGGTAGTCGAAGGAGGCGAGGACGTTGAAGCGGTTCTTGTTGATGTCGCCGAAGCCGAACGTGCCGGCGTACTTGCGCGTGTTGCCGCCGCCCTGGTCGGTCTGCGTGCCGTAGGCCGAGAGCTCGGCGCCGGTGAAGTCCTTGCGCAGGATGAAGTTGATCACGCCGCCGATCGCGTCTGTGCCGTAGATGGCCGAGGCGCCGTCCTTCAGCACTTCGACGCGCTCGACCGCCGCGAGGGGAATCTGGTTCAGGTTGACCGTGCCGCCGCCCGACGCGTTGAACGCGTAGTTGGAGACGCGACGGCCGTTCAGCAGGATGAGGGTGTTCGTGCTGCCGAGGCCGCGCAGCGAGGCCGCCGACAGGCCGGGCGTGCCGGAATCGCCCACGCCCTGGCCGATGGAGTAGCCGCCGGCGTTGGACGCGGAGATCTTGTCGAGGAGTTCGGCGGCCGTCGTCACGCCGGACTTGGAGATTTCATCCCGGGTAATCACCGTGACGGGCAGGGCGCCTTCGCCTTCGATCCGCTTGATGTTCGAGCCGGTGACTTCGATCTTGTCGATCTTCTGGGCGGGCGCTTGGGCCTGCGCGCCGGTCGCGGCGATGGACAGCGCCACGCCGGTCCCCAGCGCTTGGAACAGCGCCACGGACAGCTTTTTCATTCTTGGATTCATCGAAAACCCCCAGGTGAAAAATCGGTTTGAAATCAGCGATTTGGATTATTGAACATCTGTCGTTTGATAAAACGCAGACGTGGCTAACGGCGGGATGATAGCGACAGTCCTGTGAAATATCCAACAATTTATTCGGGTCTTGTCGCCTTTTCGCAACGGTACGAGACCGACCCTCTCCGTGCCTGCGACCGGCAAAAAAAACAGGGGGCCCTGAGGCCCCCTGTTCGGTACGGCAATCGGGGGAGCTGGGCCACCGCAGGTGGCCGCCCTCCCGGGCGATTACATCTTGTAGGTGAAGCCGACGCGAACCTGGCGGCCCACGACGCTGTACAGCGAGAAGTCGTAGTTGTACGTCGAGCTGAAGCCCGGGTCGTACGGGGGCTTGGTGTTCTCGGCGTTCACGACCGACGCGTTCACGCTCAGGTTCTTGTTGAACTGGTAGCGGGCGAACAAATCGATCGTGCGGTAGTGGTTGACGCGTTCCGGGTAGGTGTTCGTCTGGATGAGCGGGGACTGCGCGGTGAAGAACGAACCGGCCAGCAGCTGCTGGTAGTAGCTGTGGATGTAGTTGAAGCGGCCCGTGAGGCCCCATCCCATGTAATCCCAGTCCTGCGTGAGCGAGCCGCGGCTGCGCGGGATGGTGTTGGTTCCGCCGTTGGTGCCGGCGTATTCCACACCGTCCTGCTTCCACGAGTCGATGTACGTCCAGTTGGCGCGGGTCGTGAACTTGCCGACCGACGTGCTGGTCGAGTACTGCGCGTCCAGGTCGAGGCCGCTCGTCTTCACGGCGCCGATGTTGATGTAGTTGTTCAGCACCGTGACGATGTTGCCGGTGTTCGGGTCACGGATGACTCGGGGGCCGCCCGCATCGACGATGTCCTGGAAGCTCTCGGAGGTGACGAGGTTCTTCCACTCGATGTTGTAGTACGACATGCCGATGTTGAAGTTCTTGTTGGGCTCCCACACGAAGCCGGCCGTCGTGGATTCCGACTTCTCCGCCTCGAGGTTCGGGTTGCCCGCGAAGACGCCCGAGATCTGCACGCCGGCCTGGTTGGTGACCGGGTCGTTCACCTGCACGAAGAAGGTGGCGACGGAAGGCGAGATTTCCGGCAGCGTCGGGGCACGGAAGCCCTTGCCCCAGTTGGCGCGCATCAGCAGCGTCGAGGTCGGGCGGAACTTGATGCCGACCTTCGGCGTGGTGGAGCTGCCGTAGTCGCTGTACTTGTCGTAGCGCAGGGCGAGCTGCGCATCGAGCATCGACGTGATGGGGAGCGCGAGCTCGCCGTACACCGCCGTGCTGTTGCGCTTGCCGTCGGTCGCGGTGATGCCCTGGCCCAGGATGTCGCCGTTGGCGGCGGCTTCGGCCGGCCGGTCCTTCAGCTTTTCCTCGCGGTACTCGATGCCCACGGCGAGGCCGACCGGGCCTCCGGGAAGCTTGCCGAATTCCGTGCTGCCCTTGGTGTCGATGAACTTGAGCTCGGATTCCGACTTGCGCGGGAACGTGATCAGCATCTGGTCCTTCACGGCCTGCGAGTTGGTCGAGGGCCGGTCCAGGTTGAACGTCGCCGAGGTGGACGTCGGCGTCGGCGGCTGCGGCGAGGACGGCACGCCGAACACGGCGCTGGTGCCCGAGAGCGTGATGCGGTTGATGTTCGAGTTGTCGACCTCGTTCTTCGAGTAGCCCAGGCCGCTGTCCATGTCCCATCCGAAGAAGCCGTACTTGGCGCCCGTCAGGAAGCGGAACGTGTCGGACTGGATCTCGTTGTCGCGCGTGCCGAGCGAGAAGAGGTTGCCCGTCCACAGCGCGTTGGTCGGGAAGGGGTTGCCCGCGACGCCCGGGGCGAAGCGGATGTTGTAGGTGAACGGCAGCAGGCCGGCGCCGGTCTGCTTGAGGCCCGTGGTGCCGGCGAAGAACGGCGGCGTGAACACCTGGCTGGTGTCGACGCGGCTCAGGCCGAGTTCGGCATACACGGTCGCGGTCGGCGAGATCTCCGCCGTGAAGCGGCCGAGGAAGCCGTAGCGTTCCGTTTCGGGAAGGGCCGACAGCGCGGAATTGATGTCCGTCAGGCAGAAGCTGTTGGTCGCGATGTTCTGGCCGGACGTGGCGGCGAGGAGACCCGCCGCGACGGCCTGCGCCGCGTTGATGGTCTGGCCCGCGCACTCCGTGGCGGCGCGGCGGTTGTTCGTCGCGCCGTTGGTGGCGGTGAGCTGCGACCAGATGCCGCCGGCCGTCAGGCTCTGGAAGTTGCGGCCGCCGTCGAAGCCCCGGTAGTCGCGCGTGTGGCCGAATTCCGTCTCGGACAGCAGCAGGCCGTCACGCTTGTAGTAGTCGAACGTGCCGAAGAGGTTGTAGCGGTCCTTGGCGAGGTCGCCCATGCCGCCCGTGAGGTTGAAGCGGTAGTCGTTCTTGCCCTCGAACCGGCCGGCACCGCCGCCCACTTCGACGCCCTTGTAGTCCTTGCGCAGGATGATGTTCACGACGCCGGCGATGGCATCCGAACCGTAGATCGCGGACGCGCCGTCCTTCAGGATCTCGATGCGCTCCACCGCGGCGCTCGGGATCGAGTTCAGGTCGACGAACGTGTCCTGCAGGTTCTGGGCGAAGCCGTAGCCCGCGGTGCGGCGGCCGTTCAGCAGCACCAGGGTCGCCTTCTGGCCGAAGCCGCGAAGCGAGATGCCGGAAGCGCCCGGCGCGAAGCTGTTGGAGAAACTTTCGCTGTAGCTGCCACCGGTGTTGGCGGGGATGTTCTTCAGGACGTCGGCGATGGTCGGCTGGCCGGTGCGCTCGATCTGCTCGCGCGTGATGATCTCGACGGGAGCGACGGTCTCGGTGTCGACCCGCTTGATGTTCGAGCCGGTGACTTCGATCTTGTCGACCTTCTGCGCCTGCTGGGCCAGCGCGCCCGTCGCGACCATCGACAGCGCCACGCCGGCGCCCATGGCCTGGACCAAGGCTACCGCCAACTTCTTCCTCTTGATGTCTTTCATGAATTCTCCCGGTGGAGTGTAGGGCTTTGAAATTATTCGCGGGCTTGTCACCCGTGGGTGCGAATCCGCCAAGAATAGCGACACCCGTTACAAACTGCCAGAGGATATTGCAGTTTGTGGCAGCGCTGCAACACACCGTGAAAGGGAAATCCCGGGGGCATGTGCCGGAATGGCGCATCGGGCCGAATCGCGTGCGACTTTGGGGCGTGCCGCCGCGGGGCCGGCGACCGCGAGGCGACTACCAGGCGATCGTGACCCGCGTTCCGCCGAGCGGGGAGTCGGTGACGACGGCGTCGCCGCCGTGCCACCGCGCCACCTGCTTCACGATGGCGAGGCCCAGGCCGAAGCCGCCGGAGGCGCGCGTCCGGCTCGCGTCGAGGCGCGCGAAGGGTTCGAACACGCGGTCGCGATCGGCGGCCGGGATGCCGGCGCCGTCGTCGTCGACGTGGATCACGGTGCGCGTGCCGTTCTGGCCCACCGAGACCTCGATGCGGGTCACGGCGTGGCTCAGGGCATTGCGGAGCAGGTTCACCACGGCGCGCGCCATGTAGCGCGGCTCGCAGCGCAGGGTCTCGATGCCGATGTCGGAACGGATCGCCGCCGGCTGGTTCTCCACCTGCGCGGAGTGGCGGGCGTCCGCGAGCACGTCCTCGAGCCAAGGGGCGGCGGGCACCGCCTGCAGCCGGATCTCCGGGTTGCCCCGCTCGAGCTTCGCGTAGTCCAGGAGCTCGGAGGTGAGCTCGTCGAGTTCCGCGATGTCCTTCTCCATCAACGCGAGGTAGCGCTCGCGGGATGGGCCGTCGGGCTCCTCGCGCGCGAGCGAGTGGCTGAAGCGAAGGCGCGCGAGCGGCGTGCGCAGCTCGTGGGACACCGCGCTCGTGAGGGCCTTGTGCGACTGGAGCAGCGCGTGGATGCGGCCGGTCATCGCGTTGAACGCGTCGGCCAGGGGCCCCAGCGCGGAGCCCCGGCTGGCCCGCACCGACACGTCGAACCGGCCGGTGCCCACGCATCCGGCGGCGTGCGTGAGACCCGCGATGTCCCGCCAGAAAGGACGCACCCAGAAGCCGACGAGGACGGCCACGATCGCGAACTCGGTCACCCAGTTCACCGCGTAGGTGACGAGGCGGATGCGCTCGTTGTCGGGCCCGGGCATGTCGAGGACGACGGCGTGCCTGCCATCGGCGCTCCGGCGAAGGAGGTGGAAGCCGCCGCCGGGGCGATCGAGCGACACGATCGCTCCCTGGTCGAACGCGGCCTGCTTCGCCTCGGGCAGGCGTGAGCGCTCGGGCAATCCGTCGATCGCATCGAGACGCGCGGCAAAGGCGAAGCCCGACGCGATTTCGCGGAACTTCGCGGGGCGAGCCTCGGGGGGCAGGGGAGCCAGCGCGGCGTCGATGAGCTGGAAGGTGGGCTGGAACCGGACGCGGAAGTCGTAGCCCGCGACCATCTTCTTGTAGACGTAGTCCATGAGGTAGGACTGGACCATGAACGAGAGCGCGAGCGTCGCGATGAGCACGCCGTAGAGCTTGAGGAAGAGCCGAACCATGAGGAGGCGACCGGTCCCCTACCAGGGCGTCGGGCTGAAGAGGTAGCCGACGCTCCGGATGGTCTTGATGCGCTCGGTGCTCGCGGAGAGGTCGCCGAGCTTGCGGCGCAGGCGGTAGATGCGGCAATCGACCGATCGGTCCGAGCCGTCGTAGTCGAGGCTGCGCAGCGCCTGCAGGATGTCGTTGCGCGAGAGGACCTTGCCCGCGTGGCGCGCGAGCAGCAGCAGCACGTCGAACTCGCTCGTGGTGAGGTCGACGGGCTTGCCGCCCAGCCGCACCTCGCGCGAGGCCGTGTCGATCTCCAGCCGCCCGAAGGCGAGCACGTCGCCCGGCCCCGGGCCGCGCACGCCCATGCCCGCGCGGCGCAGCACGGCCCGGATGTGCGCGAGCAGCACGCGCGGCTGGAAGGGCTTCGGGATGAACTCGTCGGCGCCCAGCTCGAGCCCCAGGACGCGGTCGAAATCCTCGTCGCGCGCCGTGAGGATCACGATCGGGATCGTCGCGCCGCGGGCCCGCAGCTCGCGGCAGATCGAGAAGCCGTCCTTGCCCGGCAGCATCACGTCGAGCACGAGCAGGTCGGGCTGCAAGGCGCAGGTGCGCTCGACGGCTTCCTCGCCGTTCGGCTCGCAGTGCACCTCGAGGCCGTTCTTGGACAGGTAGTCGAGCACCAGCGCCGCGAGCCTCTCGTCGTCCTCGACGAGCAGCACGCGCCGCAGGCGCTCGACGGATGGCGCCGCCGAGCCGTCCATGCCGATCGCTTCCGGGGCGCCGATCGCCGTCCCTCCTACTTGAAGGCGTACTTGAGGTTCACGTAGAAGGTGCGGCCGTGGGCGTCCGTGTAGCGCGGGTCGTAGCCCACCTGGAACGTCTGGCCCTGGTCGGAGGCCGGCGGGTCGCGGTCGAGCACGTTGCGGATGCCGGCGACGACGCCCAGGCCCTTCCAGCCGTCCCACGTTCCCTGCAGGTCGTACGTCTCGTAGCTGCCGACGCGGCGCGTCCCGCTGTTGTCGGTGTAGCCGAGCGCGAAGTTCTGGCCCAGCGTGGCGCCCCAGGCGCCGCTGCGCCAGTTGAGCGTCACGTAATGCCGCCAGCGGATGATCGCGCCGTTGTCGGAGGTGAACAGGCCGACGTTGTCGAGGTAGGCGCCTTCGGCCTGCTGCTGGTAGCGGTACTGCGTGATGTACGTGCCTTCGCCCTTGAGGGTGAGCTGGCCCGCGCCCGTCGGGAAGCGCATCGAGCCCGTGAGGTCGATGCCGCTCAGGGCGAACTTGCCCAGGTTCTGCTGGCCCTGGATCACGTAGTTGATGGAGCAGGGCACGCTGGCCGGCGTGGGCGAACCGGCGAGGTCCCCGACGCAGGTGCCGTCCGCGTTGCGCACGTTGCGCACGAAGCGGCCGCCGGCGGTGAGCGGATCGGCCGCGCCGTAGACGTCGAACACCGTCGTGTCGCCGAGGGCGCCGATGGAATTGCGGCGGCGGATCGACCAGTAGTCCGCGCCGATCGAGGCCGCGTTGGTCGGCTCGAAGATGACGCCGATGGTCCACTGCTTGGACTTCTCCGGGGTGAGCGCCGGATTGCCGCCCAGCTGGTTCTGGAACTGCGCGTCGCACTCGAGGCCGGCATTCACGAATCCGCCGATCGGCGTCGAGTTCGGGCAGCGGATCGGATCGTTGTGGGGGGCGGCGGTGTTGGAGAGGAAATTCGGCAGGAAGAGGTCCGAGAGCGTCGGGGCGCGGAAGCCCGTGCTGTACGAGGAGCGCACCAGCATCTCCTTCGACGGCGTCCAGCGCAGCGCCACCTTGGGATTGGTGGTGTTGCCGAAGTCGGAGTACTTGTCGTGGCGCACGGCGAACTGGGCCTCGAGGTTCTTCAGCAGCGGCACGTTCAGCTCGGCGAACAAGGCGGTCACCGTGCGGTCGGCCTGTGTCGCCGGAAGCGCGCCGCCGCCGCCCTGGATGTCGCCCGAGAAGAGAACCGCCTGCGGCTGGTCGTCGAGCTCCTCCTCGCGGCGCTCGAAACCCACGGCGAGCGCGACCGGGCCGGCCTTCGTCTCGAAGAGCTCGCGCGACAGGCGCCCGTCGAACGAACGCACCTTCGCCTCGGACCGGCGCACCGTCTCGAGGATCTTGGCGCGGTCGATGAGGGCCTGGCCCGCCGCGTCGAGCGGGTTGCCGGAGAAGACGTCGACGGCGCCCGAGCTGATCGCCTGGCGCAGCAGCGACTCGCGCACCCAGCCGTCGATGTAGTTGTCCGTGACCTTCGAGCGGCTCTCGCTGAAGGCGGTGTTGTAGTCCCAGCCGTAGGCGACACCCTGCAGGCCGGCCACGAGGCGGTCCTCCTCGGATTCCGCGCGGTTGGTGCGCAGGCCGCCCACCTTGAGGCGCCAGGCGATCGCGAGGTCGCCCGTGGGGCGGATGACCTCGCCCGTGGGCGTCGTGAACTGCGTCGGGTAGTAGCGTCCGCCGGCCGGATAGAGGAACGGCCCCGTGCCGTTGAAGTCGTTCACCGGCGTTTCGGAGGACGCGAAGGTGATCTCGTTCTCGCTGCGGTGGTACTCGAGGAAGGCCTGGTGGTCGCTCGAGATCTGGAACGCCGCGCGGCCGAAGAAGCCCTTGCGCTCGGACGGCGGGTAGATGTCGAGGGCGGCGGTGAAGTCCTGGCGGCAGAAGGGCTGCGTCGCGGAGGCCTCGCCGGTGGCCGCGACGATGCGATAGGAGCCCTGCGACGGCAGGCAGCCGCTCCGGGCCGTCACGTTGTACTGGTTGCCGTCGAAGACGAAGTTGGCGGGCGCCGTGTTGCCCGAGGTCTGCGAGAAGTTCAGGTCGGGCCGGATGCCGGTGGCGCCGAAGCTCGGCCGCTGCTCGGCCTTGAGCGGCGTGTCCTTCTGGTAATCGACTGCGGCGAGGACGTTGAAGCGGTTCTTGTTGATGTCCCCGAAGCCGATGGTGCCGGTGTACTTGCGCGTGTTGCCGCCGCCCTGGTCGGTCTGCGTGCCGTAGGCCGAGAGCTCGGCGCCGGTGAAGTCCTTGCGCAGGATGAAGTTGATCACGCCGCCGATCGCGTCTGTGCCGTAGATGGCCGAGGCGCCGTCCTTCAGCACTTCGACGCGCTCGACCGCCGCGAGGGGAATCTGGTTCAGGTTGACCGTGCCGCCGCCCGACGCGTTGAACGCGTAGTTGGAGACGCGACGGCCGTTCAGCAGGATGAGGGTGTTCGTGCTGCCGAGGCCGCGCAGCGAGGCCGCCGACAGGCCGGGCGTGCCGGAATCGCCCACGCCCTGGCCGATGGAGTAGCCGCCGGCGTTGGACGCGGAGATCTTGTCGAGGAGTTCGGCGGCCGTCGTCACGCCGGACTTGGAGATTTCATCCCGGGTAATCACCGTGACGGGCAGGGCGCCTTCGCCTTCGATCCGCTTGATGTTCGAGCCGGTCACCTCGATCTTGTCGATTCTCTGCGCCGGCGCCTGGGCGAGCGCGAGACCGGGCGCGGCCAGGGTGGAGGCGACCGCGAGGGCCAGCAGCGAATGGCGATGCTTGGACGGCATGGATGCGACGGACATGGACTCGATTCCCCCTGAAGGCTCGGTTCGTGGACGTGACGGCGGCGACGCGCCGGTTGAATCGGGCCGATGCTACGCAAGCGGTCGAATCGTTCTGTAGCCCTTTGTCGCGGATTGTTGTGGGGCTTCACGGGATGTTTCCGGGCGCGTGCGGGCGGTCGCCGGACCTTGCCCGGGGGCCGCGAGACGAGACGGCGGTATCGGTCGGACGCCGGAACTGCTATAATTTCGCGGTTTAAAGGATCGAGATGGGCGGCAGCGCCCATTTTTTGTTTGTGAAGCCGATTACGGAACTCGAAGGCTGGCTTTCCGAGCTCCTCGGCGCCCTGGGCTACGAACTCGTGGACCTGGAGACCTCCCGAGGAGGGCTCGTGCGCGTGTTCATCGACAAGCCGGGCGGCATCGTCGTCGAGGACTGCGCGCGGGTGTCGAACCACCTGACGAGGGCGTTCGCCGTCGAGGACGTGGCGTACGAGCGCCTGGAAGTCTCGTCGCCGGGGCTGGACCGGCCGGTGAAGCGGCTGGAAGATTTCGTGCGCTTCACGGGCCGGGATGCGACGGTGAAGCTCAAGTTGCCGCGGGACGGGCGGCGGCGCCTCGAGGGGCGGCTCGCCGGCGTCGAAGGCGGTGAAGTCCAGATCGAAGTGGAAGGCAAGCGCTGGTCGGTCGCGATGGCGGACATCGACCGGGCCCGGCTGGTGCCGGACGTTTGAAGCGAGAGGGGCTGGAGATGACGAAGGAAATCCTGCTGCTGGTCGACGCGCTGTCGCGCGAGAAGAACGTGCCCCGGGACATCGTGTTCCTGGCGCTCGAGATGGCGCTCGCCTCGGCCACGAAGAAGCGGTTCAAGGACGAGGTGGACGTCCGGGTCGAGATCGACCGCGAATCGGGCGAATACCGCGCCTTCCGCCGCTGGACCGTGGTGCCCGACGAGGACCACGAGGAGCCCGCGCACCAGGTCGCCATCACCGACGCCCTGGAGGAGAACGCCGAAGCGAAGCTGGGCGACGTCTTCGAGGAGCCGCTCGAGCCCGAGACCTTCGGCCGCATCGGCGCCCAGGCCGCCAAGCAGGTGATCCTGCAGAAGATCCGCGACGCCGAGCGCGAGCAGATCCTCAACGACTTCCTCGAGCGCGGCGAATCGCTCGTCACGGGCACCGTGAAGCGCGCCGAGCGCGGCAACCTCATCGTCGAGTCCGGTCGCGTCGAGGCGCTCCTGCCGCGCGACCACCTCATCGCCAAGGAGAACCTGCGCGTGGGCGACCGCGTCCGGGCCTACATCGAGCGCATCGACCGCGCCGCCCGGGGGCCGCAGCTGATCCTCTCCCGCGTCGCGCCCGATTTCCTCGTGAAGCTCTTCGAGCTCGAGGTGCCCGAGATCGAGGAAGGCCTCCTCGAGATCAAGGCGGCCGCCCGCGACCCGGGCCTGCGCGCCAAGATCGCGGTCAAGTCGAACGACCCGCGCATCGACCCGATCGGCACCTGCGTCGGCATGCGCGGCTCGCGCGTGCAGGCCGTGACCCAGGAGCTCGCCGGCGAGCGCGTCGACATCATCCTGTGGTCGGCCGATCCGGCGCAGTTCGTGATCAACGCCCTCGCGCCGGCGGAAGTGAGCTCCATCGTCGTCGACGAGGAGAAGCACGCCATGGACGTCGTCGTCGAGGAGGACCAGCAGGCCATCGCGATCGGCAAGCTCGGCCAGAACGTGAAGCTCGCCTCGCAGCTCACCGGCTGGGAGCTGAACATCATGACCGTCGCCCAGCGCGAGGAGAAGGCCGGCGCCGAGAGCAGCACGCTGCGCGCGCTCTTCATGGAGCGCCTCGACGTCGACGAGGAGGTCGCCGACATCCTCGTGGCCGAGGGCTTCACCTCGCTCGACGAGGTCGCCTACGTGCCGATCAACGAGATGCTCGAGATCGAGGCCTTCGACGAGGAGACGGTCAACGAGCTGCGCCGCCGCGCCCGCAACTCGCTCCTCACCGAGGAGTTGAAGCGCGAGGAGACCGTCGAGGATGCCGCCGGCAGCCTCGAGAGCATGGAGGGGATGGACGGGCAGACGGCGCGCCTGCTCGCCTCGAAGGGCATCACCACGATGGATGCGCTCGCCGACCTCGCCACGGAGGAGCTCACGGAGCTCACCGGGATGGACGCCGAGCGCGCCAGCCAGCTGATCATGACGGCGCGCGC
>CAZPLW010000108.1:0-14509 GCA_964587315.1 uncultured Lysobacter sp. | reverse complement strand
GACGGAACGGATGCCGTGATGCTCTCGGCCGGGGGCGCGGCGGGCCAGTCTCCGGTGGGGACCATCGAGGCCATGAGCCGCATCTGCGTCGAGGCCGAGAAGTCGATGCCCGTCGCCCTCGAGCGCGAGTTCCTCGACCGCGTGTTCACGCGCGTCGACCAGTCGATCGCCATGGGCGCGCTCTTCACGGCCTTCCACCTCAAGGTGAAGGCCATCGCCTCGCTCACGGAATCGGGCTCCACCGCGCTGTGGATGAGCCGCCTGAACTGCGGCGTGCCCATCTACGCGCTCACCTCGCAGCCCAACACGCACTACCGCACGACGCTCTTCCGCGACGTGTATCCACTTCAGGTCAAATATGTGGGCCACGATCGCGAGGAACTGCTGCGCGAAGCCGAGCGCGTGCTCGTGAAGAACGGCGTCGTGGAGATGGGCGACCTCATCGTCATCACCATCGGCGAGCCCATCGGCAAGGCGGGCGGCACCAACACGCTCAAGATCGTGAAGGTCGGCGACCACCTCAAGTCGTAGCGCTACTGGGTGAAGGCGATGCCCATCACCTCGGTCCAGGTGCGGCATTCGTCGGCGCCCTGGCGGCGGCGCTCGGCGATGAGGGTCTCGATCTTGTTCACGAGCTCGCGCTTGCGCTCGATCTCCGAGGCGCCCTTGGCCTGAATATCCCGCGCCATGGCGAGGCCCTGGTCGACGGCCTTGCGGCAATTCTCCTTCTGGCGGGCGACGCACTCGGGCGTGGTCTTCTCGTGACAGGGGTCCTGCGCAAGGGCGAGCGCGGGCACGGCGAGGAGCAAGGCAACCAGGGTCGTCTTCATGGCGGTCCGCGGATCGTGGAGGCGCATCACCGCGGACGGTGCGTGAACCACGCCAGGAACGCCGTGCCGTCCGCGCGCCGGTCGACGAAGATTCCCTCGCCCGCCCGCGGCTGCCCGCCCCACCACTGCCCGTTCACCCAGCTCTTGTCCGCGTGGTCGACGCCGCGGTCGCGGCAGCGCTGCGTGCCCTCGTCCTCGAAGAAGCGCGTGAGGTCGTAGCCGCCCGTGCCGAAGCCCGCGGAGTTGGCGCCCGTGGAGTCGTAGGTGAAGCGCGCCGTGGTGCAGGTGACGAGCTCGAAGCGGATCGCGCCCCACCGCTTGATCGCGATCTCGGCGAACTTGAGGTCCGCGCCGAACGCCGTGCCCGAAGCCGTGTAGGCAGTCCCGATGTCGAGCACGCGGCCGGCGAACGCCGAGTCGCCCACCACCCAGAACTGCGAGCCGACCTGCGAGGCATCGACGGTGGAAGTCGCTTTCGGGATCACGGCGAGAAAGACCGGGCCGCCGACGCGCCCCGGCGCCACCAGCGTCGCGAGCGTTGCACCCGTGGCCGGATCGATCTTCACGACGCTCTCGCCGTCCACCACGAGCAGGTTGCCGTCGGGCGCGTAGTCGATGCCGGTGGGGCGCACGAGCCCCGTGCGCAGCGTGACCAGCTCGTTCGTCGCGAGGTTCCAGCGCAGCAGCTGCCCCGAGCCTTCCGCCGTGATGTAGAAGCCGGCGCCGTCCTTCGTGGCGAGGAGCCCCCGCGTGTTGCGGATGCCGCCCGAGCGAGGCGCGAGCGCCTCCGAGGCGACGCCCGTGCGCGGGTCCCACTTCACGACGTTGTTCGTGTCGTAGCCCGGCACGTAGAGGTTGCCGTCCGGCCCGAAGCTGAGCCCGTTGTCGGGCCCGCCCAAGCCGCCCGCGCGCGCGCTGAACAGCGAGGCCTCGAACGCGCCCGTCGCGGAGAAGCGCTTCACGTCGTGGGTCCTGTAACCCGCCACGTAGGCCTTGCCCGCCGCGTCGAACACCAGGCCCGTCGGGCCGATGTTGCCGGTGGCCGCGAACTCGCCCACGTAGGCGAGCGTGTCGTTGCGGTACTTGAGGATCTGCGAGGTCTCCTCGCTCACCACGTAGAGCAGCCCGTCGGCCCCGCGGCGCACCGCCATCGCGCCCTGGATGCGGGTGCGCGCGTCGAGGTCCTGGAGGAAGGCGCCCGTGCAGGCGTCGAACACGTGGACGGTGGTGAAATAGCCGCTCACGAAGAGGCGGGCACCGCAGGGTGCCTGCGCGGCGGCCGGCAGGGAGGCGAACAGCGAGACGAGGAAGACAAGGGCGAAACGGACCATCGGGGCGTGCTCCGGGGGATCGAGAGACCGGCAGGATCGTCCGGCCCCGCCTCCCGCACCCGCCCGGGGACCTCCGTTTTTTCTCCGATTTCCCTTCCGCGCCCGGCCGGCTCCGGGGCCAGGCCCTAGAATCCGGGCATGTCCGGCCCGCCGCCCGCCTCCCGACCTCCCGCCCGCCTGCGCGTGGGCGAGTTCGAGGTCTTTCCGGATTCCCACGAGCTTTCCGGCCCGCAGGGCGTCCAGCGCGTCCGCCCGCTCATCATGGCGGTGCTGCTCAGGCTCGCGGCCGAGCCGGGGCAGGTGGTCACGCGCGAGCGCCTCCTGGCCGAGGTCTGGCCGCGCCGCATGGTGAACGACGAGGTGCTCTCGCGCGCCATCGCGGAGCTGCGCACGGCGTTGGGCGACGATGCCCGCCAATCGCGGTACATCGAGACGCTGCCCAAGGCGGGCTACCGGCTGGTGGCGACCGTGCAGGCGCTCGGCGAATCCATCTCGAAAGACGAAGTCGTCGCCGCGGCCACGGCCGAGCCCCATCCCTCCTTCCGCAAGTCCCACCCCCTCCTCGTCGGCCTCGCGGTGCTGGCCGTCCTGGCCTTGCTCGTCGCCGGTTACTTCGCGCTGCGCCTCGAGCCGGAACCCGGCGCGGAACTGGCCGGGCGCCTGGCCGCCGCGCAGCCCCTCACGTCCGACCTGTCGCTCGAGCTGAGCCCGCGCTTTTCCGCCGACGGCACGCGGGTCGCGTTCGTCGTCACCGAGGGCGACGAGAGCCGCGTGGCGATCCAGTCCCTCGCGGGCGGCGCGCGCCGGCTCGTGGGCGACGCCGGCGCCTTCCGCCAGTCGCCCGTCTTCTTTCCCGACGGCCGGCGAATCGCCTTCTGGGTCGCGCAGGGCGGCGACTGCGCCATCGTCGAGTACGACCTCGATTCGGGGGCGAAGCGGAACATCCTGGGATGCGAGAAGCAGCCGCGCTCGCGCTTCGACCTCTCGCCCGACGGCAAGCGGCTCGCCGTCACCGCCACGCACCGCGAGCAGTTCCCCGCGGGACTCGCGATCGTGGACGTGGCCTCGGGCGAGGCGCGCGTCCTCACGAAGCCGGAGCCCGGCGAGGGCGACGACGTCCACCCGCGCTTCAGCCCCGACGGGCGGCGCGTCGCCTTCTTCCGCGGCACGGCCTCCCACCGCCGCGCGTGGGTCGTGAAGGCGGACGATCCCGCGAGCGCGAAGCCCGTCTCGCCCCTCGAGGGCCTCACCTACGGCGGCGCGTGGCTGGGGCCGGAGGGGCCGCTCCTCGTGGCGAGCGACTGGCTGGGATTCCGCGCCCTCACCCTCCTGGACCTGGGCACGGGCAAGGCGCGCCTCATGGGCTCGCGCGGCGCGCGCTTCCCGGACGTGAGCCGCGAGGGTGATGTCGTCTTCGAGAACGCGGTCTACCAGTCGAACCTGTGGCTCGCCGACGCGAAGGACGAGGCCGCGGCCCCCACGGTCCTGTGGCCCTCGACGCGCTACACGAGCCAGCCCGAGTTCTCGCCCGACGGCGCGCGGCTCGCGTTCGGCTCCAACCGCGACGGGCTGGAGGCCATCTACGTCGGCACGCCGGGCAGCCCGGGCGATCCGGTGAAGCTGCCCCTGCCGCCCGAGTTCCGCTTCATCCGCCCGCACTGGTCTCACGACGGACGGCACCTCTACGCCGTGCGCATCGCGGTGGGCGCCCTGCGTCCCGCGGTGCAGAACGCCGTGCGCGTCTCGGTGCCCGAGGGCAAGGTCGAGGTGCTCGAGCACCTGGGCGCCCGCGTGAACGCCGTGCGCCCCTCGCCCGACGGCCAGTGGCTCTACGTGGGCGAGCTCTCCGGCAATGCCATGCACATCTCCCGCGCACGGATCGGTGCGACCTCGGCGCCGGAACGCATGCCGCTGCCGCTGGTGGCCGAGTTCCAGCTCAGCGCCGAACGCCTCGTCTACACGCAGCCGAACCTCAAGGGCGCCACGAGCTGCTCGCTGCCCGAGCTCACCTGCGAGCGGCTCGACGTCGCGCTCGACGACGCGACGCGCTACGACTGGCTGCTCGCGGGGAATTCGCTCTGGTTCCCGGTGCGCGGCGCGGGCGGCCCGCAACTCGCGCGCTACGACCTCGCCGAGGGCCGGCTCGCCGAGCGGCGCGCCTTCGCGCCCACCGCCAACGGCCTCGCCATCGCCGCGAGCCCCGACGGCAAGCGCCTCGCCATCGCCCGCGAGGACGCGCCCGCCATCGACCTCATGATCGCCCGCGCCGCCCGGCGCTGAACGCATGGGGGGCCAGCGGGTCCAACCCGAGGCGCGAAGAGCGTCACACTGATAAAATCGATTCCGTCCCCGCCCCGTTCGACGGGCCGCGCCGCGCATACCCCCTGGAGGATCAAACATGGCACTCGTCTCGATGCGTCAATTGCTGGACCATGCGGCCGAGCACGGCTACGGCCTGCCCGCCTTCAACGTGAACAACCTCGAGCAGGTGCAGGCCATCATGGAGGCGGCCAGCGAGACGGACAGCCCGGTGATCATGCAGGCCTCCGCCGGCGCGCGGAAATACGCGGGCGAGACGTTCCTCAAGTACCTGATCGAGGCCGCCGTCGCGAGCTACCCGAAGACGCCGGTGGCGATGCACCAGGACCACGGCCAGTCCCCCGCGGTGTGCGAGGGCGCCATCAAGATCGGCTTCTCCAGCGTGATGATGGACGGCTCCCTCGAGGCCGACGGCAAGACGATCTCCTCCTACGAATACAACGTGCAGGTGACCAAGACGGTGGTCGACATGGCGCACCGCCTGGGCGTCTCCGTCGAGGGCGAGCTGGGCTGCCTCGGGTCGCTCGAGACGATGAAGGGCGACAAGGAAGACGGACACGGCACCGATTCCGTGATGACGCGCGAGATGCTGCTCACGGACCCCGAGCAGGCCGCCGACTTCGTGAAGAAGACGGGCGTCGACGCGCTCGCCATCGCCATCGGAACCTCCCACGGCGCCTACAAGTTCACGAGGAAGCCCACGGGCGACATCCTCGCGATCGAGCGCATCAAGCAGATCAACGCGCGCATCCCCAACACGCACCTGGTGATGCACGGCTCCTCGAGCGTGCCGCAGGACCTGCTCCAGATCATCCGCGAGAACGGCGGCGAGATGAAGGAGACCTACGGCGTGCCGGTGGAAGAGATCCAGGAGGGCATCAAGCACGGCGTGCGCAAGGTGAACATCGACACCGACATCCGCCTCGCCATGACGGCCGCCATCCGCAAGTACATGAACGAGAACAAGAGCGCCTTCGACCCGCGCGATTACCTCAAGCCCGCGCGCGCCGCGGCCAAGGCCATCTGCAAGCAGCGCTACGAGCAGTTCGGCTGCGCGGGGCAGGGCTCCAAGCTGCAGCCCATCACGCTCGAGGCGATGGCCACGCGCTACACGAAGGGTGAGCTCAAGGCCATCGTCGTCTAGGCGTTTTCCTCCTCCCGTTCCACCCCCTCCGGGCCGCCCTCGCGCGGCCCGGCTTGCTTCGGAAAAGCCCATGGATCTCTACCAGTCCTCGATCAAGTCCCTTCCCCTCATCGCGCGCGGCAAGGTGCGCGACATCTACGCCGTGGGCGAGGACAAGATGCTCCTCCTCGCGAGCGACCGCCTCTCCGCCTACGACGTGATCCTGCCGACGCCGATTCCCGAGAAGGGCCGGGTGCTCACGCAGATCGCCAACTTCTGGTTCGCGAAGCTCGGCCACGTGGTGCCCAACCACCTCACGGGCATCGATCCGGAGAGCGTGGTGGCCCCCGACGAGCGCGGCCAGGTGCGCGGCCGCGCCATCGTGGTGAAGAAGCTCACGACGCTGCCGGTGGAGGCCGTGGTGCGCGGCTACCTGGAGGGCTCGGGCTGGAAGGAATACAGCGAGTCGGGGAAGGTGTGCGGCATTCCCCTCCCCGAGGGCCTGCAGCGCGCCTCCAAGCTGCCCCACCCCATCTTCACGCCCGCCACCAAGGCCGAGGCCGGCGCGCACGACGAGAACATCACGTTCGAGCGCATGTGCGAGATCGTGGGCGAGGCCCGCTCGAAGGAAGTGCGCGACATCGCCATCCGCCTCTACACGGAGGCCGCGGATTTCGCGCTCACCAAGGGCATCATCATCGCGGACACCAAGTTCGAGTTCGGCGTGGACGCGAGCGGCAGGCTCCACCTCATCGACGAGATCCTCACGCCGGATTCCTCGCGCTTCTGGCCGCTCGACACCTACAAGGTCGGCTCCAGCCCCGAAAGCTTCGACAAGCAATACGTGCGCAACTGGCTCGATTCCATCGGCTTCGCGCGCAAGCCCCCCGCCCCCGACGTGCCGCGCGAAGTGGCCCTCAAGACCTCCGAGAAGTACCAGGAGGCGTTCAAGCGCATCGCGGGATGAAGCGGGCGGTCCTCCTCGACATGGGGGGCGTCCTCGTCGAGCTGGGCGGGGAGAAGCCCTTTCTCGAACTGCTGGGCGGCAACCACACGCGCGAGAGCATGTGGCACATGTGGCTGCACTCGCCCGCCGTGCGCGCGCACGAAACCGGAAAGATGGACGCGAGGGCATTCGCCGAAGCGGCCGTCGCCGAGTTCGGACTTCGCATCGGGCCGGAGGCCTTCCTCGCGCATTTCGGAAGCTGGATCGTCGGGCCCTACGAGGGCGTCCTGGACCTGCTCGAGGACCTCTCCGCGCGGCACGAGACGGCCATCCTCACCAACACCTCCGCCTTCCACATGGGCATCGTGGCGGACTACGGCCTGATCGAGCGCGTGCGGCACGTGTTCGCCTCGCACGAGATGGGCGAGGTGAAGCCGGACCCCTCGTATTTCCGGCACGTGCTCGAGCGCATGCGGCTCGAGCCGCACGAGGCCGTGTTCTTGGACGACAACGAGATCAATGCCGCGGGCGCGCGGGCCTGCGGGATCGAGGCGCACGTGGTGCGGGGGCTGGGCGAGACCCGCGAGCGACTCGCGAGCCTCGGTCTTCTCGCCTGAGAAGCCCTTCGCCTTTCCTCCCGCGGATCGTCCGCTAGTAGAGGACGATCCGCTGCGGCAGGAACCGCTGCAGGTTCGCGAGCCTCTCCGCCGGCCCCGTCACGGGCACCCGTTCCAGGACCGCATCCAGCCCGCCGTTCGCGCCGTTCACCGAGAACGTGAGCCGCACGTGCCCGCGGTCGATGATCTGCTGCGCCGGCCGCGGGCAGGTGAGGCAGCCGGCCGAGGGCGCGGCTTGCGTCTCGTACATCGTGGCCTCGAGCACGAAGCCGTTCGGGTTCCAGCGGCCCTGCTGCAGCGTGTACCAGCGCGCGAGCCCCGTGGCCGGGTCGTACACCTGCCAGGTCGCGAAGACCTCGTCGGTGCCGCCGAAGTCGTGCGCGATCATGAGGCCCGATCCCGAGGTCTGCGGGTCGTACCACGCGCCGGAGACGTCCCAGGCCGCGCGCGGGTCCGGGATGCTGCTGGTGACGAGCGTGCCCTTGCCCAGCGCGGTCGCGAGGTTCGTCATGACCACGATGTCGAGCTGGCCCACGGAGGTCGGCCGGTAGTCGAACTCGAAGCGATAGGGCGTGAGCGCGGAGGTGCAGACCACGAGGGTCTGCGGCTCGTAGAGCAGCACGCCGATCGCCGGCTTGCCGAAGGGGGGCGGTGAGCCGAGCGCGGCCGAAGTCGGCACGCACCCGTTCGGCCAGACCCCGCTCACCACGATCTTGCGAAGCGTGCCCGGCGGGGCGACCTGGGGCGTCACGCCGACCGAAACGAGGGGTGGCGCCAATGTGAGCTTGGGCTCACTGCCGGCCGCGGCCGCCGTCGTCTGGCAGGAGGCGACGCAAAGCGCGACTGCAAAAAGCAGCGTGGATCTCAGGTAGTCGAACATCGGCATTTCCCTTTCCGGACGGCGGCTTGGCCTGTCCCATCAAGCAGTTGCGAGGCTCCCCTTGTGTGTGGGATTTTTTCCCACATTCTGGCATAATCGAGTCCGATGTCAAGCCTTGCCACCGGGACCAAATGTGGGAACACTTCCCACACCCCGCTGGAACCGACCGGAAGACCGTGACCGAACCCGATTCGCAAACCCGCCAATCCGCCGTGCTGAGGGCCCTCGCGCGAGTGCTCCGGCCCGTGGCGCGCCTGCTCATCGCGGGCGGCGTCCCGTTCCAGGCGGCCAGCGAATCGCTCAAGCGCGCCTACGTGGAAGCCGCGCACCGGCATTTCGGCGACCAGGCCGGCACCGACAGCCGCCTGTCGCTGCTCACGGGAATCAACCGCAAGGAGGTGCGCCGCCTCACGACGCCGGTCGCGGACGAATGGGGGCCGGAATCGGTGACCTCGTTCGCCTCGGCGGTGCATGCCGCGTGGACCTTGCGTGCGCAGTGGCGCGATCCCGAGGGCAAGCCGCGCGCGCTGCCCAAGCGGGGCGAGGGCTCCTTCGACGCGCTCGTGAAGAGCGTGACGCGGGACCTGCGCCCCTCCTCCGTGCTCGCCGAGCTCGATCGGCTGGGCTACATCGAGCCGGGCGAGGGCGAGACGGTGCGGCTCGTGGGCGAGGAATTCCGCTCCCGCCGCGAGTTCGCCGACCGCCTGGGCGCGCTCGCGGAGAACCTGCAGGACCACGCCGATGCCGCGGTCGCCAACGTGCTCTCCGATTCGTCGCCCTTCCTCGAGCGCACGCTCTTCGCCGACGAGCTCTCCGCGGAATCGGCGGCGGTTCTGCAGGAAGAAGCGCGCGCGCACTGGAAGCGCGTCCACGACGAAATGATCGTCCGGGCGGACGCGCTGGAGGCCGAGGACAAGGCGAAGGGACGTCCGGCCGCGACGCGCATTCGCGTGGGGGTCTATGTGTATGCCGAAGAAGCCGGGAACGAGGCCGCGCCCTCCCCGCGAAAGGAATCCGATGAAGATTGACGCCACCGCCCTCGCCCGCCTCGCCGCCGCGTTCGCGATCGCCCTCCTGGCCGCCTGCGGCGCGGAGACCAAGACCGGCAGCAACGGCACGGGCATCCTGCCGCCCTCCACGCCCGAGCCCTCCGTCATCGGCGGCACGCTCATCGGCGCGGACCCGTTCGCCATCGGCACCGCGGCGCTCGACACGACCACGACCACCTTCCGCCAGGACGCGACCGCCAATGCGGGAACCGCCGGGCTTCGCCTGGGCATGAGCCTCGAGGCCGTGGGCACCGTGACCGGCACGTTCGGCAACGTTCCCGTCGCGCTCCGCGACGCCAGCGTCCAGAGCGAGGCGCGCGGGCCCATCGGCACCGTCAACGCGGCGGGCGGGCGCTTCACCATCGCCACGCTCACCTTCACCGTGGACGCGAACACGCTCTGGGATGGCGCGACCGGCATCACGGCGCTCGCCCCCGGCGATGTCGTCGAGGTGTCGGGGCTGCCGCTCGCGGACCTGCGCACGATCCTCGCCACGCGCGTCACGCGCTCGGCCGCGCCGGCCGACGGGCGCATCTCGATCGCCGCGCGCGTCGACGCCTTCACCGCCTCGGGCTTCACCATCGCGGGCCTGTCGGTGCCCACGACGGTCGTCCTGCCGAGCCCGGTGCCGGCCTCGGGCAGTCGCGCGCGCGTCACGGGCACGCTCGACGCGGCCTCGGGCACGCTCACAGGCGAGCAGGTCACGTTCCTGCCGGACTATGTGCCGGCGCCCGGCGCGCGCGTGGAGATCGAGGGCATCGCGACGAGCGTGGATGCCGCCGGTGCCTTCCGCCTGCGCACCGCGGGCCGCGACTATGACGTGGCGGCGCCTCCCGCGGGCTCGCCTGCCGTCACCGCCGGTGCGCGCGTTCGCGTGGTCGCCACCGCGCCGTCTTCGATTTCGCTGGTGCCGCAGTCGGTCGTGGTGATCGCGCCGGGCCAGGTGACCTATCGCGTGACGGGCGCCGTGAGCGACTTCACCTCGCTCGCCTCGCTTCGCGTGCGCGGCGAGCCGGTGGACCTCACCACGGCCGTGATCCGCAACGGCAGCGCGTCGGACATCGCGAACGGGCGACGCGTGAGCCTCGTGGGCACGGCGGGACCGGGCGCGCTTCGCGTGTCGGAGGCGACGATCCAGCCCTGAGGCCCCCGGCGCCTCGCGAGCGCCTTTGTTGATACGCGTCAGGGTCCGGCCGATCGTGGCTCGTAGCATCGAGCCCTTGGGGCGTGAATGACGATGCGCCAGGCACCAGCCCCCGCTGCTCGGAAAGGACCGGCCATGCATGCGCCCGCGTTTCCTCGTTTCCGGCTTGCCACCTCCCTCGCCCTCGTCGCCTGCTGCGCCGGTTTCATCCCGCAGGCCCAGGCCGTGCGCCTGACGGGTTCCATCGACGCCCGCAGCTCCGACGGCGGCTCCGGCGTCATCGCCTTCAATTGCGAAGGCGAGAGTCCGTGCCGCGGCCAGTACATTTCCGTCTTCCGGTCCCTCGACTGCCCCGACGACGACGCCGTCGTGGATGCCATCCTCCTCACGGGGCTGGACGTGTCGAAGCCGGGACCCGTTTCCGGGACGCTCACCCTGGCGGCGATCTCCGGGCCGGGGCCCTGCTCCTCGCAGCCCGGCTCCCGCTCGGATTTCTCGAGCCCCTTCACGGGCAACTGGAACGGCACGAGCGCGACGCTCGCCTTTCCCCCGGTCACGGAGGGCAGCACCGTCACGACGCTCACCGGCACCGCCAGGGCGGTTTCGCAGCTGGTCGAGATCACCGGCTCCTTCTCGGGCACGGGCGCCGGCAGCGCGCAGGGATCGTTCTCGTGCCAGGGCATGAGCCCCTGCACGGGCAATTCCACGGCGACCTTCCGCGATCCCGGCTGCTCGAACGGCTACGCGGTGAACGACCAGATCGCCATCCTGGGGCTCGACCTGTCGGCCCCGGGACCGATATCGGGCGGGCTGCTCCTTCGCAACGCCAACCTGAGCTCCACCGTCGGGGCCGGCGGTTCCTGCACGTACCGGATAACTGGCCAGCGCGACGGCGGTGCCCGGTTCACGGGCACCTGGGACGGCACGACGGGCGTCATCCAGCTCCTCGACACGGACTATCCGATATCGGGACGGTTCACCGCCACCACGAGGACCCTGTCCACCGCCACGGCGCCGCCGGTGTTCCCGATGACGGTGACGACGAACATCACGGCGACCACGGCGAGCGCGACGGCCGCCATCCAGTTCCGCCCGCAGGACCTCGGCACGACGGCCAGCATCTACGCCTTCGCCGTCGCGCCGCAGGACAGGGTCCTGCCGGCGACGAGCGGCGCGCCCCTCGTGATCGGCAAGTCGCGCCCCGCGAACGGCGCCAAGGACACGCCGGTCGCGTGCGTGCTCGCGCAGCTCAACGGGTCGGGCCAGTTGCAGGCCGCTTCGCTCTCGGGGCTCCAGGCATTCCTCACCACGTTCCTCTCGTCGCAGGGCCAGTCCGTCCCCGTGATCGGCGGCGTGCCCACGGGCGGCGTGGCTGGCGCCACGTTCTACGTGGGCTACGGGTCGAACTCCAACGCGATGTTCTCCGGCGGCATCAACCGCAGCGTCGTCACGGTGCCGGGCAGCCAGCTGTGCCAGCCGGGACCGCCCCAGACCGGCTGGTGGTGGAACGCCGACGAGAGCGGACGCGGCTACACGATCGAGGTCGCGGGCCGGAACCTCTTCTTCTCGTCCTACCTGTACGACGCCACGGGGCGCTCGACCTGGTACATCGCCGCCGGCCCCACGTCCCTCGACGGCTCGCTCTTCGTCGGCAATCTCGAGAGTTACGCGAACGGGCAGACCCTCACGGGCGCCTACCGCCCGCCCACGCTGCCGCCCGCCAACGCGGGCCCGGTCATCCTCGCGTTCAACACGGCGTACCAGGGCACGCTCACGTGGCCCGGCGGCATCGTGCCGATCAGGCGATTCGAGTACGGCACCGGTGGCGTGAATGCGGTCGCCCAACCCAACCAGCCGGAAAGCGGGTGGTGGTGGAACAAGGACGAGGGCGGGCGCGGCTTCTTCTTCGAATGGCAGGCGGGCATCGCCTTCATGGCGGGCTTCCTGTACGAGGCCGACGGGCACCCGGTCTGGCACATCTCCGCCGCCGGCACGCCCGATCCGCAGGCCTTCTCCGGCAACTGGGAGCAGTACGCCAACGGCCAGACCCTCACGGGCACCTACCGCAAGCCCGATCTCGTGAACCCGGCCGTGGGTCCGGCGACGATCCGCTTCCTGGGTGCGCAGGACGCGATCATGACCCTGCCGGGCGGGCGCGCGATTCCCCTGACGCGACAGCGCTTCTAGGCCGCGGCGGACTTCAGCGAATCACGGCGTCGAGCCACGCGCCGATCGTGCGCGCGAGTTCGTCTTCGCTCCTCGCGTAGAAGTGGTCGGCGCCGGCGATCATCGCCTGGCGCGAACCGTCCGCGCCCGTCGCGACCGTCATGCGCCGGCGCCACGCCGCGTCCACCGACGGCTCGAGATCGTTCTCGCCGTACACGTCCAGGATCGGCCGCGGGCTGAAGTACGCACCCCAGCTGTAACCGCCGGTGAGGCCCAGGCACGCCCAGGCGCGGAAGGGCGAATCGGGCGTGGCGTCGAAATACGCGTTGGTCATCCACGAGCCCAGGCTGTGCGAGACGATCGCCACGCGCGGGCCTTCCTTCGCCGCGAGCCACGCCGCCGCGCTCCGGATGCGGTCGATCGCCTCGGGGAAGAGCGCCGGGTAGTACGCCTCCGAGCGCGCGTCCGCCGCCTGCACGGGCATCTGGATGGAGAGCGTCGTCCAGCCCAGGTCCGTGAGCTTCGCGCGCAGCACGCCGATGACGCCGTGGTCCGGGTGCACGCCGATGCCGTGGACGATGACGAGGGCGCCCTTGGGCCTTTCGGCCTTCGCGTGGATGGCGAGGAACTTGCGGCCGGCCTGGGTCTCGAGCCACACCGCATCCCCCACCACCAGGCCGGGGACGACCTCGTCGGACCAGCGCTTCTCCCGGGCGTAATCCTGCGCCGCCGCGGGCAGCGCCAGCATTGCAATGAGCATCAGGAGACGGGCGATCATGCGTGAGAGAATACCGATTCACAGACCTCCGTTCGAGTGCCCATGGAATTCTTCACGTTCGCCTGGGTCAGCGACCCGCAGATCTGGCTCTCGCTCGTCACGCTCACGGCGCTCGAGATCGTCCTCGGGATCGACAACCTCGTCTTCATCGCGATCCTCACGGGGCGATTGCCGCAGCACCAGCGGGCCCTGGGCCGCAAGGTGGGCCTCGCGCTCGCCCTCATCACGCGCCTCATGCTCCTCGCGACGCTCGCCTGGATCGTGGGCCTCACCGCGCCGATCTTCGAGATCGCCGGCAAGGGATTCTCGTGGCGCGACCTGATCCTCGTCGGCGGCGGCCTCTTCCTCCTCTGGAAGGCCACCGTCGAGATCCACGAGATGGTGGAGAAGGACGACGGCGAGCCCGATGCACCCGAAGGCGCGGCCGGCGTCACCTTCCGGGGCGTCGTGATCCAGATCGCCATCATCGACATCATCTTCTCGCTGGATTCCGTCATCACCGCCGTCGGCATGGCCGACAAGCTCTGGGTGATGGTCGCGGCGGTGGTCATCGCGATGATCATCATGATCGTCGCCTCGAACCCGCTCGCGAACTTCGTCTCCACGCACCCGACGGTGAAAATGCTCGCCCTCGCCTTCCTGCTGCTCATCGGGGTTATCCTGATCGCCGACGGCTTCGGAATGCACGTGCCCAAGGGCTACATCTACTTCGCGCTCGCCTTCTCCGTGGCCGTGGAGACGCTCAACCACATCGTCCGCGGGCGCCGCAAGCGCCTGCGTGCGGAATCAAGGGCGACATGATGAAGACCCGCATCGACCCGCGCGCGCTCACCCGTGAGCTGCTCGCCTTCAACACCATCAATCCGCCCGGGATGGAGCGCGCCTGCGCCCGCCACCTGGGCGCGATCCTGGAGGCCGCGGGCTTTCGCACCGCGTACCACGAGTTCGCCGAGAGCCGCACCAGCCTGATCGCCGAGATCGGCGGCGACGCGAAGCGCCCGCCCATCTGCTTCACGGGCCACATCGACACCGTGCCCCTGGGCACCAAGGCGTGGACCCGGGACGCCTTCGCGGGCGAGACCGACGGCGACAAGCTCTACGGCCGCGGCTCCTCCGACATGAAGAGCGGCGTCTCGGCCTTCGTGGCGGCGGCGGTGGAGCTCGCGCCCCAGCTCGCGAAGAGCCCCGGGGTCGTCCTCGTCATCACCGCCGGCGAGGAAATCGGCTGCGAGGGCGCGCGCTACCTGGCCGACCACCAGCTGCTGGGCCGCGCGGGCGCCATCGTCGTCGCCGAGCCCACCGGCAACTACCCCTTCATCGGCCACA
>CAZPLW010000107.1:0-14576 GCA_964587315.1 uncultured Lysobacter sp. | reverse complement strand
CTGTCGCTGGAGATCGACGCGAGCGTGGGCGCCTTCCGCGCCGACGAGCGCAAGTTCAAGCAGATCATGCTGAACCTCCTGTCCAACGCGGTGAAGTTCACGCCGCAGGGCGGGAAGATCGGCATCTCGGCGCGCCGCGGGAACGGCTCGCTCGAGGTGGCCGTCAGCGACACGGGCGTGGGCATCGCGCCCGAGGACCAGGCGGCCGTCTTCGAGGAGTTCAAGCAGGTGGGCAGGGACTACACGAGCAAGGCCGAGGGCACGGGGCTGGGGCTCGCCCTCACCCGGCGCTTCGTCGAGCTGCACGGCGGCTCGATCGGCGTCGAGAGCGCCCTCGGCAAGGGATCCACCTTCACCGTCAGGTTACCCATCCATGGCCAATGAACACGTGCTGGTGATCGAGGACAACGAGAAGAACCGCAAGCTCGCGAAGGACATCCTCGAGTTCCGGGGGTACCGCGTGAGCGTCGCCGAGAACGCCGAGGACGGGCTCGACCTCGCGGCGAAGGACCCGCCCGACCTGGTCGTGATGGACATCCAGCTGCCCGGGATGAACGGCATCCAGGCGCTGGGCAAGCTCCGCGAGGGCGAGGCGACGAGGAGGATCCCCGTGGTGGCCTTCACGGCCTCCGTGATGCCGGGCGACCGGCACACGATCATGGGCGCGGGGTTCAACGCGTTCCTGTCGAAGCCCATCGCGATGAAGGAATTCACGGACACCATCGCGGCCCAGATCGCGGCGAGGGGGGCTGCGTAGGTGGCGAAGATCCTGGTCGTCGACGACACGCCGAACAACGTCAAGCTGCTCGCGGACCTGCTCGCCTCCCGCGGCTACGAGGTGGTGACGGCGGCCGATGGCGACGAGGCGATCGAGCGCGTGAGGGATTCGCGGCCGGACCTCGTCCTGCTCGACGTGATGATGCCGCGCATGAACGGGTACGACGCCTGCCGGGCCATCCGCGCGGACCCGCAGACGGGAATATTGCCGGTGATCATGGTGACGGCGCTCGATCCTTCCGGCGAACGCATCAAGGGCATCGAGGCGGGCGCGGACGACTTCCTCACCAAGCCCATCAACATGCAGGAGCTGCTCGCGCGGGTGAAGTCGCTGCTTCGCGTCCAGTCGCTATTCCAGCAGGTGGAGAGCCAGAAGCGCGAGCTCGCGCAATGGAACGCCACGCTCGAGGCGCGCGTGGAGGAACAGGTGGCGCAGCTCGAGCGCCTGGCCCGCCTGCGCCGCTTCCTCTCGCCCCGGGTGGCGGACCTCATCGTCACCGGCAAGCTCGACGATCCGCTCGCCACGCACCGGCGCGAGGTGGTCGTGGTCTTCGTGGACCTGCGCGGCTTCACGGCGTTCACGGAGCAGGTGGAGCCGGAGGAGGTGTTCTCGGTCCTGCGCGCCTACCACGCCGAGATCGGGCGGCTCGTCGCGCTGCACGAGGGCACCATCGAGCACTTCGCCGGCGACGGCGTGATGATCATCTTCAACGATCCCGTGCAGCTGCCCGACCCCGCGATCGCGGCGGTGCGCATGGCGATCGACATGCGCGCGGCCGTGGACCGCCTGGCGCAGGAATGGAGGCGCAGCGGCTACGAGCTCGGCTGCGGCATCGGCATCGCGCAGGGCTTCGCCACCATCGGCACCATCGGCTTCGAGGGCCGGTACGACTACGGCACGATCGGGTCGGTCACGAATCTCGCGGCGCGGCTGTGCGCCGAAGCCGCGGCCCGGCAGATCCTGCTGTCGCAGAAGGTCTTCGCCCGGGTCGAGAGCCGCATCGACTCGCAGCCGGCCGGCGAGCTGCAGCTCAAGGGCTTCCCCAAGGCCGTGGGCGTGCACTCGGTCGTCGCGATCCGGGAGGCCGCGGCGTGAGAGGTGCTTCGTGGCGCCGACCCGGTGTTCCATCGAGCGGGGCGCGCGTGAATTTTCACGCGACAGGTGCCCGGCGCGCGCGCCATCATGCCCGGACGCCTTTATGATGCGCGAGACCCGCGTTCGGAAGAGGCGCCTGCACGACCGGCCGGCGAACTTTCCCCACGATCTGCCGAGAGCCTTCCATGACCCCGGAAACGCCTGACAAGCCCGATCCGTCGATCCTGACTTCGGACGAGCTCGCCGCGATCGCGCCCCACGCCAAGGCCCGCGTCTACCCCGCCAAGACGATCGTCGTGACGGAGGGCGACCGGGCGGGCGCGCTCTTCGTGATCCTCGAGGGACGCTGCAAGGCCTACGTGAGCGACGAGGAGGGGCGGGAGGCCGTGCTCTCCGTGATGGGGCCCGGCGAGTACTTCGGCGAGATCACGCTCGACGACGGGCCGCGCTCGGCCTCGGTGATGACGCTGGAGTCGGTCAAGGTCCTCGTGGTCCCGCTGAAGGAGTTCCGCGACTTCGTCGCCGCCAACCCGGATTTCGCGACGCACTTCATCGGCAAGCTCATCCGCCGCATCCGGGATCTCACGAAGACGGTCGGCAACCTCTCGCTCCTCGACGTCTACGGACGCGTGGCGAGGCTGCTCCTCGACTCGGCGCGCGAGGAGGGCGGGCGGCTGGTCGTCGAGCGCCTGCGCCAGACGGACATCGCCGGGCGCGTGGGGTGCTCGCGCGAGATGGTGAGCCGCATCTTCAAGGATCTCGTGAAGGGCGGCTACATCGCGCTGGAGGAAGAGCGCATCGTGATCGTCCGCAAGCCGCCGGCGAAGTGGTGATGCCCGCCGCCGCCGACTCCCCGGGAGCCCGATTGAAGTACGTTCCACTCACCATCACGAACCGCACCGTCCTCACCGTCGAGGAGATGGACCGCATCATGGCCAACGCGGCCACGCGCCGCTACCCCGCGAAGGCCGTCGTGGTCGCCGAGGGCGACACGGGCTGCGGGCTCTACGTCATCCTCGAGGGGCGCTGCAAGGCGTACGTGACCGACGACTCCGGGCGCGTCACCGACCTCTCGGTGATGGGGCCCGGCGAGTACTTCGGCGAGATCTCGCTCGACGAGGGCCCGCGGTCGGCCTCGGTGATGGCGCTGGAGCCCTCGCTGCTGCTCGTCGTGGAGCCGGGGGAGTTCCAGGCGTTCCTCGCGCTCAGCCCCGAGTTCGCCTTCCACCTGATCGGCAAGCTGATCCGCCGCATCCGCGAGCTCACGAAGTCCGTGGGCAACCTCGCGCAGATGGACGCCTACGGACGCGTGGCCCGCCTGCTCATCGAGTCGGCCGTCATGCAGTCGGGCCGGCTCGTCGTCCCCATGGCGCCCGGGGCGGACGAGATCGCCCGGCGCGTGGGCAGCCCTCCCGGGATGATCGGGGACATCCTCGAGGACCTCGTGAAGGGCGGCTACATCGCGCTCGAGGAGGATCGCATCGCGATCCTGCGCAAGCCGCCGGGCCGGTGGTGAGGGTCGGCGGTGGCGACGGGGACCTTCCCGGGAAGGCGTCTCGCGCTGGCGGCCCTCGCGCTGGCGCCCTTCGCCGCGATCGCGCAGGCGCGTCCCGCGAAGCGCATCGCGCTGGTCGGGTTCGACGGCATGTTCGAGGACGGGGACGACGGGCTCGAGGGCGTGGTGAAGGCGCTCGCGCGGCGCGGGTACGTCGAGGGCCGGCAGGTCGATTTCCTGCGGGTGGTCATCCGATCGGCGCCTGAGGAAGAGCGCGGCCGGGGCCTCGCCTACCTCGTGCCGAAGCTCGAGCAGCAGGTGCTTCCCCTGAAGCCGGACGTGATCGTGGTCCTGGGCTCGATCATGGCCAAGGGCATGCACATGGCGACTCGCAGCATCCCCATCGTCGGAAGCATGGCCGACCCGGTCGACATCGGCGTGGCCCAGTCGCTCGCGCGGCCCGGCGGCAACGTGACCGGCATGGCGCAGGGGGCGGCCGAGTCGGCCGCGAAGACCGTCGAGTTCATGCGGGCCCTCGTGCCGAAGCTCGCGCGCGTGGCGATCCTGCACGACTCGCGGCCCATGGCGACCCGATTCGCCGGCCACTACGAGCGCGCCGCGAGGAGCCAGGGGCTCGAACCGATCATGGTCGGCGCCATCGAGCCGGAAGAGCAGTTGAAGCAGCTTCGCCAGCTCGCCAGCCGGCAGGTGCAGGCGGGGTTGCTCACCTGGAGTGACGCGCAGCCGCAGGTGGCCGCCCGCGAGGCGCTCGCGGCGCGCGTGCCGCTCATCGGCACCAGCGAGTCCTTCACCGAGGCCGGGCTCCTCGCGTCCTATGCCGCCGTCGACCTCGCGCCGGCTCCCAAGCTGGCCGCCGCGGTCGAGCAGATCCTGCGCGGGGGCGATCCGGCGACGATCCCCTTCCAGTTCCCGCGGGAATTCCGCCTGGTCATCAACCGGCGCACGGCGAGTGCGCTGAAGCTCGTCGTCCCGCCGGATCTCCTGCTGCGCGCGGACCGGGTGATCGAGTGAGCCCCGGACGGCGAGCCGCACTCCTTGCGTTCGCCGCGGTCCCCCTCGCCGCGACGATCGCGCGGGCCGCGCCGAGGAAGCGCCTGGCCTTCGTCGATTTCGGGCCCGTCGACGACGGCTGGAAGGCTTGGACGGAGCCCTTCGTGGCCGCGCTCGGGCAACTGGGGTTCGTCGAGGGGCGCGACGTCGAGATCCTGCGCGAGCCGATGGTCGCCGACGGCCAGGGCCGCGGGCCCGACATCGTGGCGGCCCGCCTGGCGAAGCGGATCCCCGAGATCCGGCCCGACGTGATCGTGACGAGCGGCCCCGTCGTCACGCTCGTCGCACAGCTCGCGACGCGGACCGTGCCGATCGTGGCGCACACGCCGGACCCGGTGGGCGCGGGGTTCGCGAAATCCATCGCGAAGCCGGGCGGCAACATCACCGGCCTGGCCAACGGCGTCGAGGAAACGTCCGTGAAGACGATCGAGCTGGTGAAGCGGCTCGTTCCCCAGGCGAGGCGCGTCGCCATCTTCGCCGATCCGCGCCCCGCCGCAACCCGGTTCGCCGCGAACTTCGAACGGGCGGCACGGGACGCCGGCGTCGAGCCCGTGGTGGTCCTGTCGAAGGTGCACGACGAGCTGGTGGCCGCGCTCCACGGGCTGCGCGCGCGCCAGGTCGCGGCCTGCGTCCATGCCTGGCCCGTGGATCATCCCCGCAAGTTGGCCGCCGAGGGCCTCGCCGCCCGCTTCCCCGTGTTTGCGCCCGATCACGACTGGGTCCGTCTCGGCTATCTCGGCGCCTACTCCGCGTACGAGCCGTCTCCGCAAGCGAGGCTGGCCGCCGTCGCCGCGAAGGTGCTGCGCGGGGCCGACCCCGGGAACATCCCTTTCGAGTTCCCGCAGCGGTTCCGGCTGGAGCTCAACCGGCGAACCGCCGACGTGGTGGGCGTGAAGCTGCCGTCCGACCTGCTGCTTCGCGCGGACCGGGTGGTCGAGTGAACCCGAGCCGGCGCCATGCGTTGCTCGCCATGGGCGCGCTTGCGGCGCTGGCGGCGCTGGCGGAGATCGCCCTGGCGGCGCCGGGAGCGGGCGCGAAGCGCGTCGTCCTCGTCCGGTTCGCACGCCGCGAGGCGACCGATGCGGACAACCTGGATGAGGTGCTCGCGCAGCTCGGCAAGCGCGGCTTCGTGGAAGGACGCGACCTCGACGTCCACCGCCTGGTCATCGACATCCGCGACGTCGAGGGACCGCGGCGATTCGATCACGTGACGGAGCGCATCCGGCAGGAGGGCCTGCCCCTGCGGCCGGACCTCTTCCTCACCGAGGGCACCGGGTTCACGGAGGCGATCCGGGTGGTCACCCGGACGGTGCCCATCGTGACGAGCGTCGCCGATCCGGTCGGCAGCGGCTTTGCCGCCTCGCTCGCCCGCCCGGGGGGAAACGTCACCGGTCTCGCCCAGGGGGTCGCGGAGACGGCGGGCAAGTCGATCGAGATCGTCCGCCGGCTGGTGCCGCGCATCACCCGGCTCGCGGTGTTCCATGGCGCCGGCACGATCGGGACCCGGTTCGCGAGGCATTACGAGCGCGCGGCCCGCGTCGCAGGCATCGAGCCGGAAATGTTTCCGACCGCGGATGAAGCCTCGCTCGTGGCCGCCACGCGACGCGCTGCCTCGCGACGCGTCGAGGCCGGCATTCTCACCTCGCCGGACGGGTTCGGCGCAATGGCCGCGCGAGCGGCCATCGAGGCGCGCCTGCCCCTCATCGGCCATCAGGAGCACCTGACCGACGGCGGCTGCCTCGCCTCGTACTATGCGCGGGACTCCGAAGGGCCCGAGAGGCTCGCCGCCGTGGCGGAGAAGGTGCTCCGGGGCGGCGATCCGGCGACCATTCCCTTCCAGTATCCGCTCACGTATCGCCTGGTGCTGAACCGGCGTACCGCGAAGGCGCTCGGGATCGACATTCCGCCGGACCTGCTGCTGCGCGCCGACCGGGTGATCGAATGATCTCGCGGCGCGCCCTTCTCGCGTCGATCGCCATCGCGCCGCTGGCCGTGCGTGCCGCGAGCGAACCGCGCCCGAGGCGCCTCGCCATCTTCGCCGGCGGCACGCGGGAAGAGGCGATGGCCTATCACGCCCGGTACATGGACAGGCTCTTCCGGGAATTCGGCTGGGTCGAGGGGCGCAACCTCGAGATCCTGTGGTTCTTCGGCGAGAACCAGGGCGAGCGATTCGGGGAGATCGCGCGCGGCATCGTCGACGCGAAGCCCGACGTGATCGCCACCGCGAGCACGCGGCGCACGAGCGCGCTGCGGGACGCGACGCGCTCGATCCCGATCGTGACCTCGGTGGGCGACCCGGTCGGATCCGGCTTCGCGAAGAGCCTGGGCCGGCCCGGCGGAAACATCACGGGGCTTGCGCTCGGGACGCGCGAGAGCCACGAGAAGCAGGTGGACATCCTGCGCGTCGCGTTGCCGAGGCTCCAGGCCGTGGCGCTCGTGGCGCAGAGGACGGCTCCCACGACGAAGGAATTCACGACCCGGCTGCTGGAAGTCTTCGGGCGCGGACGGGTCGCGGTGAAGGCCCACCGCATCGAGACGCTGGAGGAATGGCGCGCCATCCTGCAGTCCCTTCCGAAGGCCGGTCGGGGCGCCGCCTACCTGCAGACGGGCCTCGCGCCGCTGGCCGACGAAGCGGTATTCGGCGCGGCGATCGAGAAGGGGATTGCGACGATGGTCGCCAGTGACGAGGGCGTGGTGGCGGGGGCCATGATTTCCTACGAGCTCTACCATGGGGACCCGGAGCGTCGCACGATGGTCCTCCTCGATCGCCTGCTGCGCGGCGCGGACCCCGCCACGATGCCGTTCGAGGGGCCGGACCGCTCGCGACTGACGGTCAACCTGCGGACGGCGAAGGCGACCGGGATCAACCTGCCTGCCGAGCTCCTGCTTCGCGCCGACCGGGTGATCGAATGAGACCCCGCGACCTGCCGGCCTGCCTGGCCGCCGCCCTCGCGGTTCTCGTCGCCGCAGGCCGGCCGGCGAACGCCCAGACGGTCGATGGTGCCCCGAGGCGCGTCGGCGTGCTGTCCGAGGGACGAGAGTGCGAAAAGATCCCGGAGAACCTGTCGAAATCGCTGGCGCCGCCACTCGCGGCCCGCGGCTTCGCGGAAGGCCGGAACCTCTCGTTCGTCGTCCGCTGCGCCCGGGACGACCCGAGGCTCCTCGAAACCTACGCGCGCCAGCTCGCCGCGGAGCGTGTCGACGTGTTGATGACGTGGGGAACGACGAAGACCCGCGCGCTGCAGCGCGCCTCGAACACGATCCCCATCCTCGCGGCGGTCGGCGATCCGGTGGGAAGCGGCTTCGCCCGCACCCTGGCGAGTCCCGGCGGCAACGTCACGGGCCTCTCGTACGGCACCAACGAGAGGGCGCAGAAGAACCTGGAACTGCTGCGCGAGGTCGTGCCGGGCCTCTCGCAGGTGATCATCCTCTATGGCAAGAGCTATGGCTCGCAGTCGGAGGTCACGGCGCCCTTCGTGGCCGCTGCGAAGGCGGCGGGCCTTTCGACGCAACTGCATCTCGCCGGCAGTGCCGACGACGTGGCCCGCGCCCTGCGATCGGTCGCCGCGCCGCGCCGCTCGGCGGCCCTCGCCTTCAACATCTTCGAGGTCGACGCCCGAGCCATCGCGGAACTGGCATTGCGCCACGGCATCGCGCTCATGCCTCTCAGCGAGGGGGATGTCGAGGCGGGCGGGCTGCTGTCCTTCCAACTCACCTATGCCAACGAGGCCGAGCGCACGGCCGTCCTCCTCGAGAAGCTGCTCCGGGGAACGCCTCCGGCGCAGATCCCGTTCGAGTTCCCGACGCGTTCACGCCTCGTCGTCAACAAGCGGACCGCGGACGCCCTCAAGCTGCCCCTGCCGCCCGGCCTCCTGCTGCGGGCGGACCGCGTGATCGAGTGAAGCGTTCCGGGATGTCGGCCGCGCGCCGCGCGCTGGTGGCTGCGCTCCTCGCGTGGCCGCTGGCCGGCGTCGCCAACGCCGCGGCCGGTCGCAAGCGCCTCGGCCTCTTCGACCACAGCGGCAGTGTCGAGGAGACCCGCGAGCGGTGGGCCGAGGTGCTCGGCTTGCTCGCGAGGCGCGGCTGGCGAGAGGGCGAGCGGCTCGAGCTCGTCATCCGCGTGTCCGGCCGCTATGCGCCGGGCAAGCCCCATCCCTACGACCTCCTGCCCAAGGTCGCGGCCGAGCTGGTGGCGCTTCGGCCCGATTGCATCCTGACGGCGGGCACGCCGCTCACGCGCGTCCTGTCGCAGGCGACTCGCGAGATACCGGTCGTGACCCACGCGGCGGACCCCGTGGCGAGCCGTTTCGTGAAGTCGCTCGCCCGGCCCGGCACGAACGTGACGGGCCTTTCGGGAGGCGCCACCGAGGTCGCGGCCAAGAGCGTCGAGCTGCTCGGAAGCATCGTTCCGGGGCTTCGCAAGGTCGCCATCGTGCACTTCCGCGGGGCCAGCTTCGCCGAGATCGCCGACTTCATCGAGTCCGGGGCGAAGGCGTCGGGTGTCGGGGTCCTTCGCGTGCCGATGGACTCGCCGCCCGAACGCATCCTCGGGACGATACCCGGCCTTCGCGCGCAAGGGGTGCAGGCAGCGATCTACGCGTCCGGCACCACGAGCACGCACTATGCCGACCTCGCGCGGGTCGCCATCCGGGAGCGTCTCCCGATGTGGGGCCAGAACCACGAGACGGTCGAGGCCGGCCTGCTCGGCTCGCTGACGCCCGACTCGGATACGGATGGGCCGCTGGCCGAGATCGTCGACAAGGTGCTGCGGGGCGCAAGGCCCGAGGACATCCCCGTGCGCCTGCCGGAGCACTACCGGCTGACCCTCAATCGCGCGACGGCGAACGCGCTCGGCTTGAAGTTGCCGGCGGAGATCCTGTTGCGCGCCGACCGGGTGTTCGAATAGGACGGCCGGGCGCGTTCCCGGGGCCGGGGCGGCGTGAAAATTCACGCGACACCGGGAAGGGGCCTGCGCGAAGATGGGCGCGCGTCATGCCGAGCGGCGGGGAAGCCGTGGGGAGGGGAACCGGTGCACGACGACCTGGAGAATCCGAAAGGCGCGGGACGCCTCGCGCTCGTCGCCGCCATCGCGCCGCTCGCGCTCTGGGCGCCGGAAGCGCGCGCGCAGGCGACGGCCGTCGACACGAAGCTCGACAAGATCGAGGTCACCGGCACGAACATCCGCCGGGCCGACACGGAGACCGGCCTGCCGGTGCAGGTCATCACGCGCCAGGAGATCGAGCGCGGCGGGATCGTCACCGCCCAGGACATCATCGAGCGCATCAGCGCCAGCCAGTCCTACGGGGGCTGGAACGACAACCTCGGCGTGGGCAACTCCCTGGCCGGCTACACGGGGGCGTCCCTGCGCGGTCTGGGCGCGGAGCGCACGCTCGTGCTGCTCAACGGGCGGCGCCTCGCACCCTACGCGCTCTCGGGCGGCCAGAGCGTGGACCTCTCCGGCATTCCGGCCTCGGCCATCGAGCGCGTCGAGGTGTTGAAGGACGGCGCCTCGGCGGTCTACGGCACGGACGCGATCGGGGGCGTCATCAACTTCATCCTGCGCAAGGACTACCAGGGCGTCGAGCTGGGCGCGATGCGCCTGGCCGTCGAGCGCGGCGGCGGGGAGACGACACGGGCGACGATCACGGGTGGATGGGGCAACCTCGCGAAGGACCGCTTCAACGCATTCCTCACGATCGACCACGTCCGCCAGGAGGCGCTGCACGCGAGGGATCGCGAATTCTCGAAGACGTCCTACCTCCCCGCCGTGGGCATGGACGGGACCTCCAACAGCTCGTTCCCCGCCAACATCACCCAGCCCGCGATCTTCGATGCCGACGGCAACCTGGTCCGGCCACGGGGGTTCACCGGCCTGCGAAACCCGACGATCCCGGTCACGGGCGCCACCGCGTCCTCCTGCGCCCCGCCCCTTTCCTTCCCGACCATCCCGAACCCGACCGCCTGCAAGTTCGACTACGTGCCGCTCGTGGACAACATCGCCGAGTCGAGCAAGACGAATGTCATCGGCCGCCTGTCGTGGCAGGCTCACCCGGACCATCTCGTCTTCGCCGAGGGGTCGTATTACCGGGGCGAATTCACCTACAAGATCTCGCCCACACCGGTGATTCCCGGTGGCCAGGGCGGCGGGCCCTTCGAGCTGCAGCCCGGATCGCCTTACTACCCCACCGCGTTCGTCGCGAGCGTGCCCGGCGGTCGCCCGAACCTGCCGGTGCGCATCAACTACCGGCTGTCGGAACTGGGTCCGCGCACGAACGAGCCGGAGGTGGAGCAGTCGAGGATCGTCGTCGGGTCGCAGGGGGCCTTCGGAACCTGGGACTACGTGCTGAGCGGCGGCCACACCGCCAACCGGCAGGTCGACAAGTACACGGGCGGCTTCGTGAGCGAAACCGCGTTCCGCCGTCTTTTCGACGCCGGGATCGTCAATCCCTTCGCGCCAAGCACGCCGGAGGCGCTGGACAAGCTGCGCGGCACGCAGATCCTGGGCGACGTGTCGGACAACCGCGCGAGCCATACGGGCGCGGAGCTCAAGGTCTCCTCGACGCCCTGGGAGCTGGCGGCGGGTCCGCTCGCGGTGGCCTTCGGGCTCGAGGGCCGGCGCGAGGAGCTGGAGCAGCGAAATTCCGACGTGCTGTACTCGGGAGATATCCTCGGCGGTGGCGGCGCGGCGGCCTCGTTGCCGCCGACCTCCAGGCGGGTCCTCTCGCTGTTCGGGGAGGCCAACGTGCCGCTCGCGAAGGCGCTCGAGGCGAACCTCGCCGTCCGCTACGACCGCTACAGCGACTTCGGCGGGACCACGAACCCGAAGCTCACGCTGCGCTGGCAGCCGAGCAAGACCGCGGTGCTGCGCGGCTCCTACGGCACGGGCTTCCGCGCGCCGACGCTTTACGACCTTTTCGTGCCGACGGTGTACAACTTCGTCACCCAGGAGGACGACCCGCTGCGCTGCCCGGTGACCGGGTCGGAATTCGACTGCCAGGCGCTCTTGCGCGGCAAGCAGGGCGGCAATCCGGACCTGCGTCCCGAGACATCGCGCCAGTGGAACGTGGGCGTCGTGCTCGAGCCCGACCCGTCGCTCTCCCTCACGCTCGACTTCTACCGCGTGAACATCGACGACCTGATCGTCATCGTGCCGATCGACGCGATCTTCGCGAACTACGACCGCTGGGCGCCCACCCACGTGTTTCGCCGTCCGCCCCTCGCCTCGAACCCGGCGCTTCCGGGGCCGATCGACTACCTCCTCAACACGCCGGTCAACGCCGGAAGCAAGATGACCTCGGGCTTCGATCTCGAGACGCGCTGGCGTTCGCCGTCGGGCGCGTGGGGGCGGCTCGTGGTGTCGCTGTCGGGGACCTACGTGTACCGGTTCGAGGCGAGCGAGTTCGAGGCGGCCGGCCCGGGCACGGCCGATCTCGTGAACGGGATCGGGGCGATCTCGCGGTGGCGCCACTACGCGAGCTTCGACTGGACCCGCGGTGCCTGGGGCGCCACGCTCGCGCAGACCTTCCAGCTCGGCCACAAGGAATACGACCTCACCACGCGCACGCCGTCGGGCGAATTCACCGGGTTCCGGCGGGTCGGCTCGCTGTCGGTGTGGGACCTGCAGGTGCGCTACACCGGCGTGAAGAACCTCACCGCGAACCTCGGCGTGAGGAACCTGTTCGATCGCGATCCGCCGCAGGCCTACGGGCCGAGCACGTTCCAGCGCGGCTACGATGCCTCGTACGCCGATGCCCGGGGCCGGATGATCTACCTCTCGCTCGCCTACGCCTGGCGCTGAAGCCGGCCGCTAGCTGCGCGGCGCCTGGCCCGCGAGGCGCTCGGCCTTCTCCACGGCGCGCACGAGCTGCGCGCGCTGCGGAAGATCCTCCGGCAGCTGGGCGAGGAGCGCCTTCCAGTGCCGCGCCGCGCCCGCGAGATCGCCCCGCTCGAGCGCGATGCTGCCCGCCATCTCGAGCGCCTGCGGGTGCGTGCCGTCCACCTCGAGGGCCTTCGCCACGAGCATCTCCGGCTTGCCCTCGAGCTTGCCGCCCTGCGCGAGCGCCGTGGCGTCCGCGTAGTCGCACCACACGGCCGCATCGAGCGCCACCTTGCGGTCCTTCACGGCCTCGCCGTACGCCTTCTCGGCCTCGGCGAAGCGGTCCATCGCGAGGGAGATGCGTCCGAGCAGCACCCAGGCGCGGCCGTCCTTCGGGTGTTCCGCCACATGCTTCGCGAGCTGCTCGCGGAGGGCCGGAAGGCGCTCCGCGGTGATGTCGCCCTCGATGGACTTGAAGGCCGCCACGCTGTCGATGGCGTCGGGGCTGCCCACCTGGGTGTAGAGCCCCAGGGCGGCCACCGGCACGACGACGGCGAACGCGGCGGCGGCGGCCCATGCCGGGCGCGTCGGGACGGGGGCGCTGCCTTCGTCGAGCTCCTCGGCCGCGCGCCGCGTGAGCTCCTCGCGGGCGCTTTCGTGCTCGGCCGCGGACAGCAGCCCGTTCGCGAGGTCGCGGTCGAGTTCCGATCGCGAGGCGCGAAGCGCCGCGAGGTTGGCCTCGCGGGGCTCGACGAACGGGGATTCGCGTCGCGGAAAGACGAGCCGCGCCAGCACGAAGGCCAGCGCGGCGAGGGTCATCCCGAAGGCAGACAGCCAGAAGGCCAAGGGCGTCCTACTTCTTCACCGGCGCCGCGGCCGGAGCCGGGGCGGCGGGCGCGGGCGCGGGCGGGGCGAGCGCGACCGTGCGCTTCTTCGCCATCGCGCCGTCGAGGATGCCGATCGCTTCCTGCGAGATCACCATCCCCTTGTTGATCGACTCGTCGGCGAGCTTCGGGTTGTGGAAGTACGACCCGTTGGAGGCCGTCCAGAACTCCCAGTGCACGTGCGCCTCGTAGTGCTTCTCGCGCACGACGGCCAGGGTCGCCTCGTCCACGCCGAGGTTCTTGGCCTCCTCGAACTTGTCGATCATGCGGGTGAGCCAGTACTCGGCCTTGCGCAGCTTGCCCTGGTACCGGTTCTTGAGGGAGTCGACCGTGTACTTCGCCTGTTCCCCGCTCCACGTCTTGTGGCAGCCCAGGCACGCTTCCTTCACGTATTCCTTCGGGCTCGTCTGCCAGTGCGAGGTGAAGGTCTTGCCCGTCTTCGGGTCCTTCGCCTTCGGCATGTGGCAGGTGTGGCACATGACGCCTTCCTTGTCGTGCACCGAACCGTAGTACACCTCGACGTCCGGGTGCTGGGCCTTCCAGAGCATGGCGCCGGTGATGGCGTGCTTGAAGTCGCGGAACTTGAGGTCGCGGTAGTGCTGCGCCAGGTCGTTCACGTTCTTGAGCGGGAAGTGGTTGGTGCGCTGGTCGGCCATGGTGACCGCCTGGCCCGTCGCGGAATCCGTGCCCGGGTTGCAGTTGTACTCGACGTGGCACTGGCCGCACTGCAGCTTCGTGTCGTACTTGTCGAGGATCGCGATCTTGCGCGTGAAGCCGCGCTGGCCCAGGTCCTTCACGTCCACCTTGCCGGCCTTCGGGTCCTTGTGCCAGAGCGTGTCCTTCTCCGGGCGCGTGAGGGCCTGGATGAGGCCGTCGCGGATGATGCGCGGCTGCGCGCCGTGCGGGTCGTGGCAGAAGATGCAGTTGAGCGAGTGGTTCACGTCCTTCACGAAGTCCACCACCTTGGACGTGCGGCTCCACTTGGCCTTCGGCTCCGGGTCGCCCATGTAGGCCCAGTCGAGGATGTGGTCCGCGGTCTTGCAGGACATGCACACGGGGTTCGCCGCGGCGGCGGTGCCCGGGCGGAAGGCCTTGTGCGGCTCGCCGGGCTGCTTGTCGACGAGCACGTCCCAGATCTTGAAGTTGCCGCCGGCGCGGGCGAGATCGCCCCAGCCGTACTTGTTCTCGAAGCGGCCGCCGAAGGCGCGGTCGACCACCAGCTGGTCGTAGAGCGCGAAGGCGTGCGAGCGCGGCATGTTGTTCTCCTTCGTGAAGCCGTGCGGGCCCATCAGCTTCTCCCACGCGGGGTTGGGCGAGACGCCGGTGAGCTGGCTCTTCTCGTTCCCCGCCGTCTTCGCGGAGGTCCTCTTGTACATCGACTCGTACCGGTTCCTGTGGCACGAGGCCCACTTGTGCGGGTCGGTGGGCGTGCCCGTG
>CAZPLW010000106.1:0-14866 GCA_964587315.1 uncultured Lysobacter sp. | reverse complement strand
AGGGGCCTGGGCCGGGGCCGCCGCGACCTGCGCGGGAGCCGGTGCCGGTGTGGAGGCAGGGGCGGAAGCGGTCTGCGAAGCGCCTCCGGCCGGCAGCCAGCCCATCAGGGAGGCCGTTCCGGCGGCGGCAAAGACGACGACGGCGATGGCCGCCACGATGATCGCGGGATGGGAGCGGGAGCGGGGCACTTCGCCGCTCGGGTTCGGGGTGTTCATGGAGTCTTCTCCTGGGGCTGTCGCGGCCACGGGGCCGCGCTTCTCTCAAGAGGATAACGCGCCGGGCGGCCTCGTCGTTGACCCGCGTTCCCGGGACGGCCCGGCCGCCTCAGATGTCGACGTGCGTGCCGAGCTCCACCACGCGGTTGATCGGCACGTTGAAGAAGTCCGTCGCGCGCGTGGCGTTCCTCGTCATCCACGCGAAGAGCTTGTCGCGCCAGCGCGCCATGCCCGGCCGGTCGCCGGCGATGACGGTCTCGCGCGACAGGAAGAACGAGGTCTCCATCGGGTCGAATCCCAGCCCGTAGCGCAGCTGGCACGAGTCGAGCACGTGCGCGATGTCGGGCTGCTCCTTGAAGCCGTACCACGCCTCGACCGTCCAGAAGCCGTCGGACAGGCGCTTCAACTGCACGCGGTCCTCGACGGGGACCATCGGCACGTCGTGCGTCACGATCGTGAGGAAGACCACGCGCTCGTGCAGCACCTTGTTGTGCTTGAGGTTGTGCAGAAGGGCCGAAGGAACGGTCTCGAGGGAGCTCGTCATGAAGATCGCGGTGCCGGGCACGCGGTGGGGCGGGTCGGTGGCGAGCGCCTCCACGAAGTCCGCCAGCGGGATGCCCTGCTCGGCGAGGCGGCGGGCGAGGAGCGTGCGGCCGCGCTTCCAGGTGACCATCACGGTGAAGATGCCGGCGCCGATGACCAGCGGAAACCAGCCGCCGGAGAGGAACTTCGCCGCGTTCGAGGCGAAGAACGCGAGGTCGACCGCGAGCATCGATCCGATGATCCCGAAGGTGGCGAGGGGCGACCACATCCACAGGCGCCTCGCCACGACCATCGCGAGCAGGCACTCGATCACCATGGTGGCGGCCACCGCGATGCCGTACGCGTTGGCGAGGTGGTCGGACGAGCGGAAGCCCACCACGAGGAGCACGACGGCGACGAAGAGCGACCAGTTCACGAACGGCACGTAGATCTGGCCGATCTCGCGCGACGAGGTGTGCGTGATCGCGAGCCGCGGGATGTAGCCCAGCAGGATCGCCTGGCGCGTCATCGAGAAGGCCCCGGTGATGACCGCCTGCGAGGCGATCACCGCCGCCGCCGTCGCGAGCGCGACCATCGGCAGCACGCCCCATTCGGGCAGCATGAGGTAGAACGGGTTCTTCACGGCGGCGGGGTTCGCCAGGACGAACGCGCCCTGCCCGAAATAGTTGAGCAGCAGCGCCGGCATCACGAGCGCGAACCACGCGAGGCGGATGGGCCGGCGGCCGAAGTGGCCCATGTCGGCGTAGAGCGCCTCGCCGCCGGTGAGGGCGAGGAACACGGCGCCCAGCACGAGGAAGCCCAGCAGCGGATTCGCGAACAGGAACGCCACGGCGTGGTGGGGGCTCGCGGCGGCGAGGACCGCCGGGTTCTGCGCGATGTGCCAGAGGCCGATCGCGCCGAGCGACAGGAACCACAGCACCATCACCGGCCCGAACAGGATGCCGACGGTCGCGGTGCCGTGCCGCTGGATGAGGAAGAGCGCCGCCAGGATGACGATCGCGGTGGGCACGGCCGCGTGCGAGAAGGCGGGCGTGGCGATGGCGAGGCCCTCGACGGCGGAGAGCACCGTGATCGCCGGGGTGATCATGCTGTCGCCGTAGAACATGGCGGCGCCGAAGATCCCGAGCATGATCACGTACCAGCGCCGCTTCGGCTGGCCCTGCAGGCCGCGCAGCGCGAGCGCGAGGAGGGCGAGGATGCCGCCCTCGCCGCTGTTGTCGGCGCGCATCATCACGAAGAGATACTTGTACGCGATCACCCAGGCCATCGACCAGGTGATGAGGGAGAGCAACCCCTTTACGTTCTCGGGCGTGGGCTCGATGCCGTGCTCGGCGCTGAAGCACTCCTTGAAGGCGTAGAGCGGGCTGGTGCCGATGTCGCCGAAGACCACGCCCAGCGCGGCGACGGCCATCGTGGCGAGCGCGCGGCGCGAGGCCGGGTGAATCGACGAAACCGCACTGCTCAATTCGCACTCCCGCGCCGGACGGGAACCCGGTGCAAGTGGGGGGCGACTATACGCCGTCATGCTGCACTGCACAACCGGCGGGAGCCTTGAAGAAGTCCCTGCATTTCGTCCCACCGCCCGCGCATTCCGTCGCCGCGCGCTTGCCGCGGCGGTGACGCGCCGCTACCCTGCGCGCACCTCACAAGTGCCTGAAACCATGAAAAGAATCGCGATGGCGGGCGCTGTCCTTCTGGCGAGCCTCGCCGGCCCCGTCGCGGCGATCGAAGTCCTTCGCCTCGCGCCCGGCGAGAAGATCGCGCTGGACGGCGATCTCTCCGATGCCGCCTGGGGCCGGGTGAGGCCGCACGACGAGTTCTTCGAGATCTCGCCGCGCGACAAGGTCGCGGCCTCGGTGCGCACGGAAGCGCGCTTCGCCTACGACGGCCAGGCGCTCTACGCGGCCATCCGCGCCTGGGACCCGGACCCCTCGCAGATCCGCGCGCCCTTCGCGCGCCGCGACAACGTGTTCGCGGACCAGGACATGGTCGTGCTCTTCGTCGATCCGCTCGGCACGCGCAAGTTCGCGCACTTCGTGCGCGCGAACCCGCGCGGGGTGATCGCGGACGGGCTCTTCAACGAGGACACGGGCAACGAAGACTTCTCGCCGGACTTCGAGGTCGACGTGGCGACGGGACGCTTCGAGGGCGGCTGGACCGCCGAATTCCGCATCCCGTTCTCGTCGCTGCGCTACACGGATCCGCCGAGCGCCGTGTGGAGCATCCTCGTCTTCCGCAACTACCCGCGCGACCAGCGCTATCGCATCGCCTCGAGCCCGCTGCCGCGCGACTCGAACTGCTTTCTCTGCCTGAACCTGCCCCTCACGGGCCTGGACGACCTGCCCTCGACCCGGCACCTGGCGGTGACGCCGCAACTGACCGTGCGCGGCACGCGCGAGCGCGGCCCGGAAGGCGACAAGCGCGACAACGAGGCCGTGGCCGGCGTGGACGTGAAGTGGCGCCCGCGCGCGGACCTGGTCGTGGATGCCACGGTGAACCCGGATTTCTCCCAGGTGGAGCTCGACACGCCGCAGCTCGCCGGAAACACGCAGTTCGCGCTCTTCTACAACGAGAAGCGGCCCTTCTTCCTGGAGGGCGCCGACATCCTGCAGGGGCCGCAGAACGCGATCTACACGCGCACCGTGACCGACCCGGCGTGGGGCACGCGCCTCACCCATCGCAGCGAGGGGCTCGACTGGACGGTCCTCACCTCGAAGGACGACGGCGGCGGACTCGTGCTGCAGCCCGGCCCTCTCTCGACGGGCTACCTCCCGCAGGACCGCAAGTCCCTCGCGACGATGGCGCGGCTGCGCTGGCAGCCCGGCGGCGGGGCCACCGTGGGACTCGTCGCCACGGACCGATCCTACGAGGGGGGCGGCGCCAACCGCGTCGCGGGGCCCGACGTCACCTGGTTCCCCACGCAGGACCATCGCCTTCGCGCGCAGTACCTCGAGTCGTGGACCAGCACGGCGCCGGACAGCCTCGCGAAGGGACCGAGCGTCGCCGACCACGCCGCGCGCGCCGACTGGAGCTACAACGGCAAGCTCTGGCGGCAGTTCCTCGCGGTGGAGGACGTCGGCAGCGGCTTTCGCGCCGACAACGGCTTCTTCGGCCAGAACGGCTATCGCACGGTCTACAGCGAGACGCAGCGGCGCTTCCTGGACGCGGGCCCCTTCAACGAGGTATCGCCGTACCTGAACGCCGAGTACAAGACGGACCGCGGGGGCGGCGTCATCTACCAGCAGAACAACCTGGGCGTGCTCCTCGGCCTTCCGCGCGCGACGAACGTGTACCTGGAGGTGCGCCCCAACAACCTCGTGGCCGTGCGCGAGGGCGGGGGGCTGCGCAAGCGCGACCAGTTCTACCTGCAGGTGGAGAGCAATCCCGCCGGCTGGTTCTCCAAGCTCTTCTCGGAGATCGCCTGGGGGGACCGCGTCGACGTGGCGAACAACCGCGTGGGCAAGGGCGTGTACGCGATGCTCATGGCGAACGTGCGCCCGCACCCGCGCGCCGAGCTCGAGTACCGCATCGACAACGACTTCATCGACAGCCGCGAGCCCGTGGAAGGCTCGAAGCGCATCCTCGCCCAGCGCGCGCAGCAGGTGCTCGCCATCTGGCACTTCACGGCGCGGGACAGCCTGCGCACCATCTGGCAGTCGAGCTGGGTGCGCCGCGCGCCCTCGCTCTGGGAGGAGCCCGTGTCCTCGCGCGAGGCGTCCGACACGCTCTCGCTCGTCTACGGTCACCGGCGGGGAATCGGCTTCACGGTCTACGTGGGCGCCACGATGGGCCGCTCGCTCGACGCCGACACCGGCGTGAAGCGCCGCCAGGGCGAGGTGTTCGCGAAGGGGTCGTGGACCTTCGACGTGCTCTAGGTCAGGCGACGAAGAGGACGACGGCCGCGTAGTGCACGATGCTTCCGGCCAGCACGAAGAGATGCCAGATGCCGTGGAAGTGGCGCACCTTCTCGTCGAAGACGTAGAAGACGATTCCCGCGGTGTAGATGACGCCTCCCGCGGCCATCCAGGCGAGGCCGGCCCACCCGAGCGACTCGGTGAGGGGCACGACCGCGATCACCGCGAGCCACCCCATCACCAGGTAGATCACCAGCGAGGGAATGCGCGCGCCGCGGGCGAGCAGCAATTCCTGCACGATGCCGACGATCGCGAGGCCCCAGACGAGCCCGAAGAGCGTCCAGCCCCAGGCCCCGTTGAGCGTGACGAGCGTGAACGGCGTGTAGGTGCCCGCGATGAGCAGGTAGATGGCCGTGTGGTCGATCTTGCGCAGCACGGCCTTCGCGCGCCCCCGCGTCGAGTGGTAGAGCGTGGAGGCGGCGTAGAGGAAGACGAGGGTGGCGCCGTAGACCGCGAACGCGGTGATGCGCCAGGGATCGCCCTTGAGGGCAGCCAGGACGATGAGGACGGTCGCGCCGGCGGTCGCGAGGAGCGCGCCGCCCAGGTGCGTGTAGCCGTTGAAGCGTTCGCCGGGGATCATCCCGCATTGTCTCACGCGGGCGGGTCCCGGACCGTCAGGCGGGTGGCGCCTCGGGGTCGGTCGCCGGCGCCTCGCCGGGGACGCTCTCGCCGGCCTGCTTGGCTTCGCGCTTCTTCTGGAGCTTCTCTTCCTTCTTCTGCTTCTTTTCCAGTTCGCGCTTGCGCTTCTCGAATGCGTAGTTGGGTTTGGCCAAGGGATATCGTCCTGTTCGGGAGTCGGAGGCGGCCCGATTTTGGCACGGACGGACAGCTCACGCTTGCGCCCGCTCAAATAAACGGCGTCCGGAGCCCTCAGGCGCCGGCGGCGATGAGCGCGCCGAAACCCTCCCGGTAGGTGGGGTAGCGGAAGGCGAAGCCCTCGCCGCGAAGGCGCGCGCTCGAGAGCCGCTTGTTGCCGCCCCGCTGGGGCGATCCGGCTTCCTCGCCGCCTTCGGGCAGCGGGGGGAGCCCCAGGCGGATGGCGATCCAGTCGAGGATCTCGCCCATCGGCGTGGGAGCCTCGTCCGTGCCGAGGTAGAGGGGCTGGAGCGCCGGGCACTCGACCAGGTGCGCGAGGGCCCGGGCGCAATCGTCGCGGTGGATGCGGTTGGTGAGCGTGGCGCGGGTTCGCTCCCCGACCGGCGCGCCGGCGCGGACCATCTTGACCAGTCGTTCGCGCCCCGGCCCGTAGATGCCGGAGAAGCGCAGGGTGGTCGATTCGAGCGGGGCGGCGGCGGCCACGGCCTCGCCCTCGAGCAGCAGGCGGCCCGAGAAGCCTCGCGGCTCGGCCGGCGAGTCCTCGTCCACGACCGATCCGTCGTCCTGGCCATACACCCCGGTCGACCCCACCGTGACGAGGCGCCGGGCACTGCCGCCACGCAGGGCCTCGACGACGCGGGTGAGGCCGGTCACGTACGCGTCGCGATAGGCTTCCTCGGAGAAGCCGTCGGCGGCCACGCAGTAGATCACGCAGTCGGCCTCGCGCAGCGCGGCGGGAAAGGTGTCCGTCCGCAGCACGTCCATCGGGCAGGCGCCCGGCAGGCCGGTCGCGGTGCGCCGGCCGACGCTCACGGCATGACCGCGCTCGGCGAGGAGGGTCGCGGCCCGCGCGCCGACGTATCCGGCGCCGACGATGAAGACGTTCGCCACGCCGCCGGGCCTACGCGATCACGAGCGCGATCGCGAAGCCGTCCCAGCCCTTGTGGCCCACGGTCTGGATGGCCGTCACGGAGACGCGCGTCTCCATCCCCATGAGCGTCATGAGCCTGCGCACGCCCTGCACCGAGGCGTCCTCGCTCGCGGCGTCGAGCACCTTTCCCTCGCGCACGACGTTGTCCACGACGATGAGGGCTCCCCGGCGCGAGAGCTTGAGCGCCCACTGGAAGTACTCGGGGTTCGAGCGCTTGTCGGCGTCGATGAACGTGAAGTCGAAGGGGCCGACGCCCTCGCTCTCGAGCTCCGGCAGCGTGTCGAGCGCGGAGCCCAGGCGCACCTGCACCCGGTTGCCGTAGCCCGCGCGCGCGAGGTTGGTTCGCGCCACCTCGACGTGCTTCGGGTCGACCTCCAGCGTGACGAGCCGGCCGCTGGGCGGCAGCGCCTTGGCGAGCCAGAGGGTGCTGTAGCCGCCCAGCGTGCCGATCTCGAGGATGTTGCGGGCGCCCTGCACGCGGGCGAGCAGGTTGAGGAGCTTTCCCTGCGTCGCGGATACGGCGATGTCCGGCAGGCCCGCCTCGCGGCTCGCTTCCAGGGTGGCCGCGAGGCCCGGGTCGCGGTCCAGCAGCTCGGACGCGAAATAGTCGTCGACCTGGTTCCAGTAGGTGGGGTTCACGCGAGGGCCTGGAGGAGATCGTCGACGAGGTCGTCGACGTGCTCGATTCCGACGGACAGGCGCACCAGGTCCGCGGGGCAGAGCGTGGCCGGTCCCTCGACGCTCGCGCGGTGCTCCGCGAGGCTTTCCACGGAACCGAGCGAGGTGGCCTGCCGGAAGAGTTTCAGGCGATTGGTGAAATCGCGCGCGGCAGCCTCGCCCGCCGCGAGGCGCAGCGACATCATGCCGCCGAAGCCCCCGTGCATCTGCCGCGCCGCGACGGCGTGCCCCGGATGCCCGGGAAGGCCCGGGTAGAGCACGTGCGAGAGCTTCGCGTGCCCTTCCAGCCGCGTGGCGATGGCCATGGCGCTGCTCGAAGCCGCCGCGACGCGCAGGGCGAGCGTGCGCATGCCGCGAAGCAGCAGCCAGGCCTCGAAGGGCCCGATCACCGCGCCGCCGCCGGAGCGCGCCTGGCGCAGGGTGCGCCAGAAGTCGTCGTCCGCCGCGGTGACGAGGGCGCCCGCGATCACGTCGGAGTGGCCGTTGAGGTACTTGGTGGCCGAGTGCATGACGAGATGCGCGCCGAGCTCGAGGGGCCGTTGCAGCAGGGGCGTCGCGCTGGTCGAGTCGACCGCGAGCCTCGCGCCCGTCTCGCGCGCGATCGTCGCGGCCGCCGCGAGGTCGGTCACTTCCCACGTCGGGTTGGCGGGCGTCTCGGCCCAGAGGAGTTTCGGCTTCGTCTCGCGCGCGAGACGCGCCAGGTCGTCGATCGAATCGTTCTCGTAGAAGGCCACGCGCAGACCGCGCGGCGCCGCGAAATTCACCAGCCAGCCGCGAAGGGCCCAGTACATGTTGCGCGGCGCGAGCACCGCGTCGCCGGGCAGGAGGCTCTGGAACACCGCGGCGGCGGCGGCCTGGCCCGAGGCGAAGAGCAGCGCCTGCTTGCCGCCCTCGAGCGCCGCGAGCAGCGCCTCGGGCGTGTCGTAGGTGGGATTGTCCGCGCGCGAGTAGACGCGACCGCCGGGATATCTTCCGTCCGGGCCGCGCTCGTACGTGGTGGCGGTGTGGATGGGCGGGACGATCTCGCGATAGGGCTGCGCGATGCGGCCCAGGCCCTGCGCGGCGAGCGTCTCGCGGCGGAGCGAATCCGGTTTGTCGTTCATGTCCCCCGATGATACCGCGCCGGGGCGAGGCTTCCCGGGCGCGTTCGCCTTCAGCGCGCGGGCGTTCCGGCCGCCGCCCACTCCGCCCACGTGCCGGGGAGCACGTGCGCCACCACGGATCGCCCGCCCGCCCCGTCGGGACGAAAGACGATGATCCCGCCCTTCTCGGTGCTGAGCTGCTTGCCCGGCTCGCCCGCGACGACGTGCCCGACGAGGAGCGTGTTGCGGCCGGGTGGCGGCAGGGTCGACAGGAGACGGTCCCGGCCCGCGACGAGTTCGGGGGCGATGTCGGGCACGAGCGCGGGATCGATCCGGGGTTCCCCCAGGCCGAGCCGCTGCGCCGTGTGCAATGCGCGGCAGATCGGCGACGCGACGGGCGCATCCACCGGAATGGCGGCCTGCCGCAGGGTTTCTCCCAGCCGCACGGCCTGCGCGATCCCCTTCGCGGTCAGCACGGTCGCCTTGCAGTCGTTCTGCGGGACGTCGGCCTGCTCGGCGTGTCGCAGGAAGAGGACGTATCCGCCTCGACGCAGCGCCTCGGGGAGTTCGCGGCCGGCGAGCGCGCTCGCGGCATCGACGGGCGGCAAGAGCGGGGGAGCGGGCGGCGGCTCGGCGGCGAAGGCGAGGCAGGCGGCGAGCGCGAAGGCCGCGAGCGCGAGACCGGGTGAGCGCGGCGGAAGGGTCCTCATGCGGCGCGATTCTGCGGTCCATCCCTCGCGGGGGTCAATGCGCCGCGCGCCCGGACGCCTAGAATGGGAGCCTTCCGACGCCGTCATCCGCCATGAACCTGTACATCGTCACCGGCCACACCCGGGGCCTGGGCGCCGCGCTCGCCGAGCGCATCGGCCGCCAGCCCGACAACGAGATCATCGCCCTGGGCCGCGCGCCCGACGGCCCCATCGCGGGAGGCGCCCAGCTGCAGGTCGATCTCGCGGACCCGGAAGCGCTCGAGGCCGCCTTCGACCGGCTGGAGGCGCGCGTCGCGAACCGGCGGTACGACAAGGCGGTGCTCGTGAACAACGCGGGCGTCGTCTCGCCGGTCGGGATGTTGGACCGCGTGGACTCGCGCGAGCTCGCCGCCAACCTCGCGGTGAACCTCGTCGCGCCGCTGGTGCTCATGCGGCGATTCCTGCACGCGACCGCCACGATCGCCGGGCGCCGCCGCGTGATCAACATCTCGTCGGGCGCCGGCCGTCGCGCCATCTTCGGATGGGGCGCCTACTGCGCGGCGAAGGCCGGGCTCGACATGGCCACGCGCGTGGCGGCGCTGGAGGCGCAGGCGGCGCAAACCGGCGCCCAGCTGGTGAGCCTCGCGCCGGGCGTCATCGACACCGCCATGCAGGGCGCCATCCGCAGCTGCAGTCCCGAGGAGTTCGTCGACGTGGAGCGCTTTCGCGCCATGAAGGCCGCGGGCGAACTGCGCGAGCCGGGCGACGTGGCCGACGACATCCTGCGGCTGGAAGCGAGCGGAAGACTCTTCGCGGAGCCGGTCGCCGACCTGCGCGCGCTCGGCGCGTGATCGATTCGCCCTTCTTCTACGCCCTCGCGATTCCCGCGGTGCTCATCATGGGCATCTCGAAGGGCGGGCTGGGCTCGGGACTGGGCATCATCGCGACGCCGCTCGTGGCGATCGCCGTGCCGGCGCCGCAGGCCGCGGCCATCATGCTGCCGATCCTGCTCGTCATGGACCTGGTCGGGCTGCACGCCTATCGTGGCGTGTACGACCGGCGGCACCTGGGGCTGCTGCTCGCGGGCGGCGTCGCGGGCATCGCGCTGGGCGCGCTCACGTTCCGCTACTTCAGCGACGGGATGATCCGCGCGATGGTGGGCGCGATGGCGCTCGCGTTCGTCGCGCTTCGCCTGCGGGCGGGGCTCGCGGCGCCCGTCGCCGGAACGCCCTCGCCGGCGAAGGGATTCTTCTGGTCGACGCTCTCCGGGCTCGCGAGCACGGTCTCGCACGCGGGCGGACCGCCGCTCAGCGTGTACCTCCTGCCGCTCAGGCTCGACAAGGCCGTGCTCGTGGGGACCACCGTGATCTTCTTCGCGGTGATCAACGCGGTGAAGCTCGTGCCCTACGCGTGGCTCGGGCTCTTCGACGCGCGAAACTTCGCGACATCCCTCGTCCTCGCGCCGCTCGCGCCGGTGGGCATCCTGCTCGGGGTGCGGCTGCAGCGCCGGCTGCCGCAGGAGGTCTTCTACCGCGTGGCCTACACGGTGCTGGCGCTGGTCGGCACGAAGCTGCTCTACGATGGCCTGCGCGCCTTGCTCGCCTGACGGGGAACCCGGGAGACGTCATGCCGGTCGGAGGATTGGGCTAGACTCGCGCCACGCAGAGACGCCTTTAACCCCATCATTCGAAAGGACTTTCCATGAAGCGTATCGCCGCCGCCGTCGCCACGATGTTGTTCGCCGGATCCGCCCTGGCCTTCCATTGCCCGTCCGACATGAAGAAGATCGACGAGGCGCTCGCGAAGAAGCCGGCCATCTCCGAGGCCGAGATGAAGGACGTGAAGAAGTTCCGCGAGGAGGGCGAAGCCCTGCACAAGGCCGGCAAGCACCAGGAATCGGTGGACACCCTCGCCAAGGCGATGAAGATCCTCAAGATCTAGTCCGGGTTGCCTCCCGGTTGGCGAAGCGCCGCGGACCTCCGCGGCGTTTTCGCTTCTAGGCCGGCTTCACGCCCGGCCTTCCGGCCTCCACGGCGAACGAGGCGATCGTGGCGACGCCGGCGTCGGGCTTCTTCACGGTCTCCACCACGCGCAGCTTCGCGAGGGCGCTCTCGCGCCCGAAATCCAGGAGCACGTAACCGCGCCGCGTGCCGTCCGCGAAACGGATGTGCGGGTTCGCCTCGCGGATGGCGGTGGTGCGCTTCGTGTCCGGCCCCTGCGAGGTGATCGAGGTCCCGCAGAATTCCGTCGCGATGACGGGAGAATCGGCCCTGGCCGGGTCCCGGTGCAGGTCGCAGACGTAGTTGGCGTGCACGTCGCCGCCCAGCACCACCGGGTTCGCGGCCTTCGAGACGGCGAGCGAATCGAGGAACCGCGCGCGGGCCCAGGGATAGCCGTCCCATCCGTCGGTCCAGTGCTGCCGGCCCTTGTCCGTGTCGCGGCCGGCGGGCGCCACGAGCGTCTGTTGCACGACGATGTTCCAGCGCGAGGTCGACTGCGCGAGCGCCGAGTCCAGCCATCGCTCCTGCGCGGCGCCCAGCAGCGTCCGCCCCGGCGCCTCGCGATCCGTGCACGACGGGCCCACGACGTTGCTGCCCCCGCGGCCGGGCTTCGGGCACGACTGGTGCGCGCGGTACTGGCGGTCGTCGAGCACGAAGAGATTCGCGAGCGATCCCCAGGCGTGCGAGCCATAGATGCGCACTTCGCCATCCGGCCTCAGCACCGAAGGCCGGATGGGCATGTGCTCGAAGAAGGCGCGGTAGGCGGCGGTGCGACGCGCGAGGAAATCCGCCATCAGGTCCTCGCCCTGGTCGTTGGCGTAGTCATTGTCGACCTCGTGGTCGTCCCACGTGACGATCCAGGGCGCGAAGGCGTGCGCGGCCTGCAGGTCCGGGTCCGTCTTGTACTGCGCGTAGCGCCTGCGGTAGTCGGCGAGCGTGAGCGGCTCCGGCGTGTGGTGCTTGCGCACGTGGTCGCGGCCCCAGCTCGACTCGTAGATGTAGTCGCCCACGAAGGCGACCAGGTCGGGCGCGTCGGCCACGAGGTGGCGGTGGGCGGTATACCACCCCTGCTCGTATTGCTGGCACGAGGCGAGGGCGATGCGAAGGCCGGCGACTTGCGCCCCGGCGGCGGGCGCCGTGCGCGTGCGGCCCACGGGACTCGCCTCGTCGCCGGCGAGGAAGCGGTAGAAATACTCGCGGGCCGGCTCGAGCCCCGCGGCCTCCACGTGCACCGCGTGCGCCCGGCCCGGCTCGGCCGTCGTGGTGCCGCGGCGCGCGATGCGCGAGAACTTCTCGTCGTGCGCGATCTCCCAGCGCACGTCGATGGCCGCTTCGTCCAGCCCGCCGTCCCCGAGCGGCTCCGGCGCGAGGCGGGTCCACAGGAGGATGCCCTCGGGCTCGGGCGCACCGGAGGCGACGCCCAACGTGAAGGGCGGGGCCTTGAAGCGAGGCGCGGCGATCGCGCGGAAACTGCGGGGGGCGGCGAAACCGGCGGCCGCGAGCGCGAGGGCCCGGGCGAGGAACGTGCGGCGGAGGGGACGCATGCCCCGATTATGGCAGGCGGCGTCGGTCAGCTCGCCCTGGCGCGGCGCAGGAAGGCGACCCAGATCGCGGTGGCGAGCAGGAGCGCGAACCACACGAAGGCCCACTCGGCGATGGACAGGCCGAAGAGGCTCCATTCCACCTTCGCGCAGTCGCCGGTGCCCGAGAAGATCTTGGGCAGCGCCTGGGCGAGCGGGAAATTGCCGAGCAGGAAATCGAGATCGGCGCCGCAATTGGCCGCGAGCTCGGGCTGCGGAAAGCGCTGCAGCATCGACTGGCGCACGGAAACGCTGCCGCCCGCGATGGCGAGGGCGCCCACGAGCACGCCGTAGACCTGCACGCCCTGGCGCACCGGCCCGTGGATCGCGGCGATGAGGGCCACCAGGCCGATCGAGACGAACGCGTAGCGCTGGAGGATGCACATCGGGCAGGGATCGAGCCCCACCTGGTGCTGAAGGAAGAGGCCGAAGCCGATGAGGCCGAAGGCGGCGGCGGCCACGGCGGCGAACACTTGCCGGGGCGTGAGACGATCGATCAGGGAGGGGGGCATCGTGGGCATCGCGGTTTTGGATGCGACATTCTCGGCCAAGTTCCGGTTCCGGGTTCGATCCGCGTCAAGGCGCCGCGGCCACGGGGTGACGCTTTGGGCGGGGAGGGACGCGGAAGCGTCGCCCCGGGCCGACGGTCATTCGGCACGGGCGGCGTGACGGACCGCACACGCCCCCCGGCGCCCGAAAAAAGTCTTTTTCCGCAAGGGGTTGCGCCGCGGAATGGTCGACATTCGGTCCGGGCTCGCCGGGTACTGTTCTTGCACGGATTCGGGTATCGCCCGCTTTCGGGAGCCGCCATGCTGAAGCGCCTTGCCGCCGTCCTTGCCCTTGCCGTGGTGCCGCCGGCCCTCGCGGCCGAGGACCTGGCCCGCATGCCGCTCGGCGGCTATGCGGCTCCCCCGACGGCAAGCGCCCCGGCGAAGGCCACGCAGCCCTGGGAGGCGCCGGCCTTGCGCGCGGGAGAACCGGGCGGCCCGCGCAAGTCCCTGCGCGGTTGCCAGGATTCGGACCTGGCGCTTTGCCTCGGCGCGGACGGTCGCATCACGGTGCCCGGCGCGAAGAGGTTCCTGCCGGAGCTGCCCGGGCTCACGCCCGAGCGGTTCACCGTGAAGCGCAGCGGCATCGTGCTGGGCTACAGCTTCTAGCCGCCGGCCCGTCCGAAAAGCCGGCCCGCGGGCGCCGCCCCGACTTGCCGGGGGAGGCAAGTGCCCTTGGGGCGGGCCTGCGGGGGTGCATCGCCGGAAAGCAGGGGCGCTAGTCCTCGATCGCGAAGGCGAGAAGCGCGAAGCCGGCCGCGACGCCGGTGGGCACCGCGAGGCGCTCGAACGGCGAGGCGATGGCGGCGGGGACCACGCGGACCGGAACCGCGGTGCGCTCGATGAGGCGCGTGCTGAGCGCATTGGCGAGGAACTGCGCGAACGGCGAACGCCTTGTCGCCGCCAGCACGATTTCATGCGTGCCCAGCAGGCTGGCGGTGTCGGCGAGCGCCTTGGCGAGGGGGCCGCGCGTCACATGGGTGCGGCACGCGATGCCCGCGGACTCCACGAGCCGGCGCGCGGGATCGAGGGCGGCGCGGGCGCGTTCCTCGCGCCAGCTCGCCCGCTCGCGCGAAGGCACGAAGCGCGCGGCGTGGCGCGTGAGCGGCGGCGAGACGTGGACGAGATCGATGCGCCCGACCGCGTCGCGGCCCTCGGCGACGACGGCCCGCACGGCGGCGAGCCCCTGCGCGCTGCCATCGACGGGAACCAGGATCTTCTTCATGGCGTTCTCCTTTTTGACGGTCTCGGACGAAGGGTCAGGCGGCCTGGGCGGCGGCGCCGGTGCGACGGCGCTGGGCCAGGAAGCCCAGGCCGAACACGATGGCGAAGATGGCGGCATAGGCGCCCACCTTCGCGGCTTGGTGGGCGTCGAACCACTCGCTCAGGAGCGGCTCGCTCACGATCATCTTGGCGGCGGTCCAGCAGAGCACGGCGACGCCGACCTGCACGATCCACGGGTGCTTCTCCACCCATCGCAGGATCAGCGTCGATCCCCACACGACGATGGGAATGCTCACGAGCAGCCCGATCACCACCAGCGCGAACGAGCCGTGGGCGGCGCCCGCGACGGCGAGGACGTTGTCGAGGCCCATCGCGGCGTCGGCGATCACGATGGTCTGCATCGCGCCCCAGAAGGTCACCGCGGTCTTCACCTGGTGGCCCTCGCCGTCCGAGGGCTTGAGCAGCCGGTAGGCGATCCAGACGAGGATCGCGCCACCGGCCGCCATGAGCCCCGGGATGCCCAGGAGCCACACGACGGCCATCGTCATGACGACGCGCACGGCGATGGCGCCGAAGGTGCCCCACAGGATGGCCCGGCGCTGCAGGTGCGGTGGGAGGCCGCGCGCGGCGAGGGCGATGACGATC
>CAZPLW010000105.1:0-14960 GCA_964587315.1 uncultured Lysobacter sp. | reverse complement strand
ACAATTGGCAGGAGGCGGCGAACCAGGCGGCGCTCTTCGCGTCGGGCTTCGCGCCGGCCGATCCGTTCGAATCGGCGATCCTCACCACGCTCACGCCGGGCGCGTGCACCGCCATCGTGACGGGGGCGGGGCTCACGACGGGCGTGGGCATCATCGAGGTGTTCGAGGTGGACCTGCCGCAGGTGCCGCTCGTCAACATCGCCACGCGCGGGGTGGTGCTCACCGGCGCCGACGTGATGATCGGCGGGTTCATCATCCAGGGCGACGCGCCGCAGACGGTGATCGTGCGGGCTCGTGGTCCTTCGCTTGCGGATCAAGGGGTGCCGGGAGTGCTGTCGAATCCGCTTCTGCAGCTCTTCTCGGGCGCCGTGCAGATCGCCGTGAACGACAACTGGGGCGACGGGCCGGATGCGGTCGCGATCCAGTCGGCCGGGTTCGCGCCGGCGCACGTGCTCGAGTCGGCCGTCCGCGTGACGCTCAACCCGGGCGCCTACACGGCCATCGTGACCGGCGCGGCCGGCGCGACGGGGGTGGGGATCATCGAGGTCTTCGCCCAGTAGCCCCCCTGAAGGGGACGCACGCCTTCATCGGTCCTGAAGGGGACGGAGGGATTCCAGCCCGAAAGGGGGACAGACACATTCAAGCGGGCTGAATGTGTCTGTCCCCTTTGTCGTTTGCTCCGTCCCCTTCACCCGGGCTGAAGGCGTGCGTCCCCTTCACCCTGATTGAAGGCGTGCGTCCCCTTCAGCTGGTCCCCGGATTGCGCACCCGCGATTTCTCCCGCCGTCTTGGCCTGTTTGGTGGCCGGTCTCCGTTCAAGCAGTCAGGTGCCCTCGGGTTGTCCCGGCTTCCGGTGACAACCCGGCCCCCATTCCGGAGGCAGGATGGGCCGTTCACGCGATAGCAACCGGGAGACCGCCATGACGTCCCGCCTTACTGGTCGAGTTGCCGCCTTTGCCCTGCTCTGCCTTCCCGCGGCGACCCTTGCCGCCGAGATCGTGCTGACGCCGCCCGCCGGCGGCGGCGTCACGGTCACCAACGCGGCGGCCAATGCCACCCGGTTCCGCGTCGCGGACGACGGATCCATCACGCTGCCCGGACTGGGTCCCGCGGCCAACTCCGTGACGAACCTGTGCCTGGAGATCGCCACCGGCAAGATCGGCACCTGCGCCATGGCGGCCGGTGGCGTCACGTCGATCGCGACCGGCACCGGGCTCACGGGCGGGCCGATCACCACCACCGGAACGATCGGCATCGCCAATGGCGGGGTCGGGACGGCGCAGATCGCCGACGGCGCGGTGACGGCGGCCAAGCTGGCGGGCAGCGGCTGCACGACGAACCAGGTCCTCAAGTTCAACGGCACCACCTGGGTGTGCGCGGCCGATGCCAATTCCGGCGCGCCGCTCCCGACGGTGCTGGTCGCCTCGATCACCAGTTGCTGCGTCGGGATCGGCAACTGGGTCGAGGCGCAGGCCCTCCAGGTGCTGATCAAGGGGACACCGAGCCCGGGGAAGTACCTGGCGCGCGTCGATGCCCAGCTCAACACTTTCGGCGCCCTCTATCTGGACTATCACTGCAAGTTGCAGGCGCTGACGTACCCGGCGTTCATCGGGACGCCGTTCACCGACCTCCCCGGCACCCGCCGCGACGTGAGCTGGCGCACGGGCAAGGACGGCAGTGGCAGTGCCCTGTCGCCCAATGGCGTCTCGATCTCCATGCAGGCGCCGGTGACGGCGGGCGCCTTCGGCGTCGACGTGAGGATGGTGTGCTGGGGCACGTGGGACGGTGCCAACCCGCCGATCGTCGACTACGGCTACGGCGTGGAGTCGGCCGTGCTCACGCTGTTGCCGGTCGGCGGGTTCAGCTGACCGGTGCCGGACGCGACGTGGCATCGGGAGGACGCACCATGAGCAGAACACGTGCCGTTGGCGGAACGATTCTGGGCGCCGCGCTCCTGGCGGCGAGCCTCCCCGTGCTCGCCGCGCAGTTCATCGTGCCCTCGGGCGCCTCCGTCACGCTGCCCGGCGGCTCGATCGCGCTCGCGTGCGCGAACCTGGACGTGCAGGGGACGATGACGCTGGGCGCGGTGCCCGTGGGGCCGGCCGGCAACGTGTCCATCGGCGCGGGCGCCACGCTCGATGCGGGCGCCTCCACCCTCACGGTGGGCGGCAACTGGAACAACGCGGGCGGTTTCTCGGCGGGCACGGGTACCGTGGTGTTCGCCGACGGCTGCACATCGTCGCCGGCCCAGCTCACCGGCGCCACGGCGTTCCGCAACCTCACCTTCACCAGCGGCACGGGCCGCAGCTTCATCCTGCCGGCGGGAGCCCTGATCTCGGTCTCCGGAATGGTCGCGCTCACCGGCACGGCGGGCCAGCCCATCCAGGTCGCCTCGGCGAATCCCTCGCAGGCCACCTCGATCGTGCTGGGCGCGGCGGCCTCCATCAACCAGGCGAACGCGGCCTTCGGAACCAACACCGCCCTGGATGCGAGGGCCTTTCCGCGCCTCGCGAACATCTCGACGCGCATGCAGGTGCTCACGGGCAACGACGTGCTGATCGGCGGCTTCATCATCGGCGGCAACCAGCCCAAGACGGTGGTGGTGCGCGCGCGCGGTCCCTCGCTCATCCCGCTGGGCGTGCCCAATGCGATCGCCAATCCGCGCATGGACCTCTTCTCGGGGCAGGCGGTCATCGCCTCGAGCGACGACTGGGGCGGCAACGCCAATGCCGCGGCCATCCAGGCTTCCGGCTTCGCGCCCTCGAGCGCCTTCGAGTCGGCGATCCTGGCGACGCTCGGACCCGGTGCCTACACCGCGGTGGTCTCCGGCGCGGGTGGCACGACGGGCGTGGGAATCATCGAGGTCTTCGAGGTGGACAGGCCCGAGGCGCCGCTCGCCAACATCTCCACGCGGGGCCAGGTGCTCACGGGAGGCGACGTGATGATCGGGGGCTTCATCATCCAGGGCGATGCGCCGCAGACGGTGGTGGTGCGCGCGCGGGGGCCCTCGCTCGTTCCCTTCGGCATCACGAACGCGCTGGCCGACCCCGTGCTGCAGCTATTCGCGGGGCAGGCCGTCATCGCGAGCAACGACGATTGGCAGGCTGCGGGCAATGCGGCGCAGATCCAGTCCGCCGGATTCGCGCCGTCGGACGCGAAGGAAGCGGCGATCCTCGTCACCCTCAATCCCGGCGCCTACACCGCCATCGTCACGGGCAAGAACGGCGGCACTGGCGTGGGGATCATCGAGGTATTCGCCCAGTAACCCCCCCTGAAGGGGACGCACGCCTTCAGATGGCCTGAAGGGGGCGGAGGGATTTTCGCAACAGGCTGTTGCAGAAAAGTCTCCGTCCCCTTCACCTCCGCGGAAGGGGACAGACACATTCATCGGGGCTGAATGCGTGCGTCCCCTTCAGTGGTGCTGAAGGCGTGCGTCCCCTTCCGGTAATATGTGCGCTGCAACAATCTGCGGACCGCCGCGCGCCTCCCTTGACCTTCGACCTGCAGATCCGCCCGATGCAAAAGGACCCGAAGCGGGTCAAGTCGGGCACCGGCGCCTTCTGGCGCGCCGAGTCGAGCGATCCGGCCTTCATCGCCCGGCCGTCGGCGCCGGTGGGCGAATTCCCGCGCGGCTGGTACGTGGCGCGCACGCGCATCGTGGAGCGCAGCGGCCGCCTCGCCGGCCCGCGCCTCTACATCCCCTTCCCGACGGGCGGCTACGCCGAATCGCGCGCGGTGGAACTGCACCTGGACGGCGATCACTACACCGCCGAGTTCTTCATCGCCGACGGCGTCGACCACTTCCGCTTCGACCCGAGCGTCTACCCCTGCGACTTCGAGTGCGAAGGCCTCACGCTCGAGCCGCTCGCGGGCAACAGCCGCTTCGTCGACACCGTGGGCAAGATGACCCGCGTGCTCTCGCGCCTGTCGATCAAGCAGCTGTGGGTCTGGTTCCGGCTGGGACTGGGCGTGCTCTTCCGCCGGGGGCCGCGTGCCCTGTGGGAGTCGGCGTTCTGGGCCGTCACCAACCACGCCCGTGGGGCGGTGGGCGCCTATCCGGAGTGGGTGCGCAAGTACTCGACGGCCTCGGAGGGAGATCTCGCGTCGATGCGGGCCGAATCGGCGCGGATGGCGCGCCAGCCCCTCTTCAGCTTCATCACGCCGCTCTACGAAACGCCGGAGCCGACGCTGCGCGCCATGCTCGATTCCGTCCTCGCGCAGGCCTACCCGAAGTGGGAGCTCTGCCTCGCCGACGACGCGTCGAAGGCGCCGCGCGTGCGGGCCGTGGTGGAGGAGTACGCCGCGAAGGACCCGCGCATCAAGGTGGTGTGGCGCGAGAAGAACGGCCACATCAGCGCGGCGTCGAACTCGGCGCTGGCGATCGCCACGGGCGACTTCGTGGCGCTCCTGGACCACGACGACACGCTGCCGCCCGACGCGCTCTTCTGGGTGGCGCGCGAGATCAACGAGCATCCCGACGCCGCGCTCATCTACTCCGACGAGGACAAGCTGGGCTTCGACGGCGAGCGCACCAACGCCTACTTCAAGTGCGACTGGAACCCGGATCTCTTCCTCTCGCACAACCTCGTCACGCACCTGGGCGTCTACCGCGCGGACCTCGTGAAGGCCATCGGGGGATTCCGCGAGGGCTTCGAGGGCGCGCAGGACTACGACCTCGCCCTGCGCTTCGTCGAGAAGATCGAAGCGAAGCAGATCCGCCACATCCCGCGAGTCCTCTACCACTGGCGCATGATCGCGGGCAGCACCGCGGTGGCGGCCGGCGAGAAGGACTACGCGGCGGAGCGGGCGCGCCTCGCCATCCAGGAGCACCTGGACCGGTGCGGCATCGCCGCCACGGCCGAGACCGTTCCCGTCGCGGTGCAGCGCGTGCGCTACCGGCTGCCCGATCCGCCGCCGCTCGCCTCGATCATCATCCCGACGCGCAATGGCGAGCAGCTCGTGCGCCAGTGCGTCGAGAGCATCCGGGCGAAGACCACCTACCCGAGCTACGAGATCCTCCTCGTCGACAACGGCAGTGACGACAAGGATGCGATCGCGTACTTTCGCGGGCTCGAGGCGGCGAGCACCATCCGCCTGCTCAAGGACCCGAAGGCCTTCAACTTCTCGCGGCTGAACAACGACGCGGCGAGGCAGGCGAAGGGCGAGTACCTCGTGTTCATGAACAACGACATCGAGGTGATCACGCCCGACTGGCTCTCCGAGATGGTCTCGCACGCGCAGCGGCCGGAGATCGGCGCGGTGGGTGCGAAGCTCTGGTACCCGAACGACACGATCCAGCACGCGGGCCTGGTGCTCGTGGCGGGCCTCGCGGCGCACGCGCACCTGGGCAAGGGCAAGGGCGACCACGGCTACTTCAGCCGCGCGAACCTGCTGCAGTCGCTCTCGGGCGTGACGGCGGCGTGCCTGTGCGTGCGCCGCGCGGTGTTCGAGCAGGTGGGGGGGTTCGACGTGAAGCTCGCCGTGGCGTTCAACGACGTGGACCTGTGCCTCAAGATCGACGCGGCGGGCTATCGCAACCTTTACACGCCGTACGCCGAGCTCTACCACCACGAATCCGCCACGCGCGGCTACGAGGACACGCCGGAGAAGATGAAGCGCTTCCAGAAGGAGGCGGACCTGCTTCGCAACCGCTGGATGGCGAAGCTGATGTACGACCCGTACTACAACCCGAACCTCACGCTCACGGGCGAGCCTTTCACGCTCGCCTGGCCGCCTCGCGTGGAGCCGTACCGACCCCGTCCTGCCTGATGCCGGGGACGGTGCCCGATTTCGAAATCGGGCACCGTCCCCAATTTTCTAGTGCACCTTCCCGCCGCCGCCGCTCGCGAAGGACGGCGGAGCGCTCGCCGGCGCCGGTTGGGGCGCGGGCGGGGCGAGCAGGGCGTGGTGGGTGAGCATCGTCGCCAGGTGCGCGCGTTCCGGCGGAGGGATCGCCACCGACATCCAGCCGGCGCCCGCGTGGCGGAACTGCACGATGGAGTTCGCGCCCGCCAGGAACACGAACCAGGCGGGATTGAGCGTCGCCTCGAACTCCTGGGGCGGCTTGTCGGGGTGCGGCTCCGTGCGCTTCGTCCTGGCGTGGATCGCCCGGGCGATGAGGTCGTCGAGGTCGGCGGTGGACAGCGAGTCGAGGTCGGGGGTCATGCGGGTCTCCTGGAATGAAGGGGACGCACGCCTTCAGGGGCGGTGAAGGGGACGGAGCATCAAAAAGGGACAGACACATTCACGCGACCTGAATGTTTGCGTCCCCTTTATTGCTCCGTCCCCTTCAGGGCGGGTGAAGGCGTGCGTCCCCTTCAGTTATTGCGCGAAGACCTCGATGATACCGACCCCCGTGGTGCCGCCCGCGCCCGTGACGATCGCGGTGTAGGCCCCGGGGGCGAGCGTCACGCGGATCGCCGACTCCAGCGGGCTCGCCGGCGCGAAACCGCTCGACTGGATGAGCGCCGCATCGGGCGAGGTTCCCCAGTCGTCATTGCTCGCGATGACGCTCTGCCCCGAGTAGAGCTGCAGCACGGGATTGGCGAGGAAATTGGTGATGCCGAACGGCGCGAGAGACGGCCCGCGCGCGCGCACCACCACCGTCTGCGGCGCATCGCCCTGGATCACGAACCCGCCGATCATCACGTCGCCGCCCGAGAGCACCTGGCCGCGCGTCGAGATGTTGGCGAGCGGCAGGTCGGGCCGGTCGACCTCGAAGACCTCGATGATGCCCACGCCCGTCCCGCCGCCCGAGCCCGTGACGATGGCGGTATAGGCACCGGGACCGAGCGTCGCGTGGATCGCGGACTCGAGCGGGTTCCCCGGCGCGAAGCCGCTCGCGTTCAGCAGCACCGCGTTGGGCGCCGTGGTCCAGTTGTCGTTCGAGGCGATCTGCGTCGCCCCGGAGAAGAGCTGCAGCACCGGATCGGCCAGCGCGTTGGGCACGCCGAGCGGCACGAGAGAAGGCCCTCGCGCGCGCACCACCACCGTCTTGGGCGCGTTGCCGCCGATGATGAACCCGCCGATCAGCACGTCGTTGCCCGTGAGCACCTGCATGCGCGTCGAGATGTTGGCGAGGCGCGGGGCGATCGGGGCATTGGTGTTCTGCAGGACGACGACCGCGGGCACCGCGGCGCCCGGCACGTTGGCGGTGACGTTGTAGGCGCCGGCCGTGGCGTTCGCGAGCGCGGCGACGGCGGCGACGCCTGCGGAATCGGTGATCGCCGTGCGGCTCTCCAGCACCGTGGTGGCGCCGGAGAGGGGTGTCGAGAAGCTCACGCGCGCGCCCTTCACGGCCCGGCCCTGCGCGTCGGTGACGAGCACCTTGACCGGCGCGGGGAACGCGGCGTTGGGCGGCGTCGACTGCGCGCTGCCCGCCAGGGCGACGATCGAGGCCGGGGCGCCGAAGGGCGCCGAGCCGCCGACCTGGAAGTTCTTCGTGTAGGTCCTGCCCGCGATGGTCGCCTCGAAGGTCCAGTTGCCCGGGATCGCCGTGAAGCCCCCGATGGACCAGTACCAGTAGGACGCGTTGTAGTCGCCGGTGCCGCTGGTGAGCGGGCCCGCGTGCACGCTGCCGTCGGGCTTGAGCACGCGGATCGTGAGCGCGGTCGACGCCGTCTGGTCGCGGAGGTAGGTGGCGAAGTACGCGGTGGTGAGGGGCGTCACGTAGTCGGTGGCGTTGCTCGATTCCGGGCTGGAGCAGGCCGGGAAGCCGGGCGCCGCGGAGCCGACGGTCATCGCGTTCACGCCCGTGTCGCGGTAGGCGCGCTGCTGCAGGAAGGTGACCTGCTTGCTCTTCGCGTTGCAGGCGCCGAGCCACGGGTCGACGAGCGTGTTCGAGGCGTCGTAGAGCTCGAGGTGCAGGTGCGGGCCCGTCGAGGAGCCGGAGCTGCCCACCGTGCCGAGGTACTCGCCCGCGGCCACGGTCTCGCCCACGGCCTTCACCGTCGTCGAGCCGCTCTTCATGTGGCCGTACCACGCGACCGAGCCGTCCGCGTGCTGCACGTAGACCGCGTTCCACTGCGCGTTGTTGATGCCGCAGCTGCGGTCGAAGTTGCCGTCCTGCTTGAAGAGGATCGTGCCCGGGGCGCCCGCGGCGATGACCACGTCCTCGTCGTCCATCTTCTTCCACGCGAAGGGGTAGCTGAAGATGTCGGTGCCCTGGTGGTTGTAGTTGCTGCCCGGCAGGTCGTAGGTGCGCCCGCCGCAGTTGTAGTCGAGCAGCGCGCCCAGGACCGGGTTCTCGTCGACGAAGGCGCCGATGCCGTGGAAGTCGAAATCCGTGCGGCCGGCGGCCTTGCGCACGGGCCAGGCGAAATTCGTGATCGTCTTCTCGTGCGAGCGCGAGAGCTTGCCTTCGGCGACCAGGCGCGAGCGGCTTTCCTCGAGGTCGGAGAGGATGCGCAGGCGCTCGGCGGGGAGCAGCACGTCGACGGGGGGAACGAAGAGGCCGCCGCCCATCTCGACGATGCCGGCACGCGGGTCGAAGGACTTCACGCGGAACTCGGGGCCGGCGGACGGGCGGCCGACGATGTCATCCAGCGCGGGGCCGGCGAGGACGGGTGCCGCGAGGAGCGCGCAGCAGGCCGCGCTCGCGACGGCCGCGGCCGCCGGGTGTTGCGGGGTCCGGAACATGCGCCACCACTCCCGCTCGTTGTTGTACGGGGGAGCTTAGGCTCGGCCGGGCGGGCCACAAAATGACCCCGACGGGCGGCGCCGGGGGGAGCACCGGCGGTCGCTGGTGGGTCGCTGCGCTGAAGGCGCTGAAGGGGACGCACGCCTTCATCGCCCGTGAAGGGGACGCACACATTCAGCCTCGGTGAATGTGTCTGTCCCCTCCCGCGGGGGTGAAGGGGACGGAGGGATTTCCGCAACACCTTGTGGTGAAAATGCCTCCGTCCCCTTCAGAAGCGATGAAGGCGTGCGTCCCCTTCAGGACCGATGAAGGCGTGCGTCCCCTTCGCTACTGCGCGAACACCTCGATGATCCCCACGCCCGTCGTGCCGCCCGCGCCGGTGACGATCGCGGTGTACGCGCCGGGATTGAGGGTGACGAGGATCGCGGCCTCGCGGGAATCGGTCGGCGCGAATCCGGACGCCTGGATCGCGCCGGCGCTCGTCCCCACCTGCCAGTCGTCGTTCACCGCGATCTGCGTCTGCCCCGAGAAGAGCTGCAGGAACGGGTTCGCGAGGAAGTTCGCGATGCCGGCGGCGGCGAGCGAGGGCCCTCGCGCGCGGATCACGACGGTCTGCGGCGTGGTGCCCGTGATGACGAATCCGCCGATCATCACGTCGCCACCGGTGAGCACCTGCCCCCGGGTGGAGATGTTCGTGAGCGGCGATTCGGGCAGGTTCACCTCGAACACCTCGATGATGCCCACGCCCGTCCCGCTGGCCACGCCGGAGACGACGGCCGTGTACGCGCCGGGGCCGAGCGTCGCGAGGATCGCCGCCTCCTGCGCGTTCGCCGGCACGAAGCCGGAGGACTGGATGGCCGCGGCGTTGGTGGCCGAGCCCCAGTCGTCGTTGCTCGTGATCACCGTCTGGCCCGAGTAGAGGTCGAGCTTCGGGTTCGCGATGGCGTTGGGCACGCCTTGCGCCACGAGCGAGGGCCCGCGCGCGCGCACCACCACCGTCTTCGCCTGCGTCCCGCCGATGATGAATCCGCCGATCAGCACGTCGTTGCCGGTCAGCACCTGCATGCGCGTGGAGAGGTTGGCGAGCCGCGGCGGCGGCACGATGGTGTCCGCCGGGTCGATGGGCCGCACCTGGTACGCGTACGATCCCGACGACGCGCCCGTGACGCCCGTGATGTTGACGTTGTACACGGAGCCCTTCACGACGGTGTGCCCGGCCGGCAGCGACCACACGATCGTGTTGTCGCCGTAGCCGTTGTCGGTGCGCGAGATCACGGTCGCGGCGAGCGGCGTGCCGTTCACCGTCATGGTCACGCTGGCGCCCGCGAAGTTCGCGCCCGGCAGGCCGAAGGACCAGCGCAGGGACGACGGGAAGAGCGCGAGCGGCACGTAGCCGCGCGGCGGCCACGGGATGCCTCCGGAGCCCGACGCGGCGCCGCTGAAGTCGAACACCTGCAGCGCGTTCGCATTCGTGCCGCCCGAGGCCTGGCCCAGACCGAAGCTGCCCTTGCGCGAGTGCAGGATCCAGCGGCGGTGGCCGGCGATCTCGTTGCCCGTGCCCGGGTCCGACATGTAGAGCGGGATGGAGTCGGTGAAGCCGCCCAGGGCGAGGTTGGAACTGCCCGCGCCGTCGTAGCCCGCTTGCGTCCAGCACAGGAGGTTGCTCGGCGGGAAGTGGTTCAGCAGCCCGTTCGCCGCCATGATGAGCGCGGCCGCCTGCTCCTGGCCGTTGAGCGCGCTGTTGAGCGTGGTGTTTCCCGGCACGCCCGCCATCGCGCGCAGGAAGTTGATGCGCGAGATCGTCCACTCCTGGAACGCGAGCGAGATCGCGCCCGGGTTGCACGAGGCCGTCGAGCCGGTGAAGCCCACCGCCGGCATCGCGAGGTTGTAGTACGTGTTGTACGCGGCCACCACGGCGCTGAGGTTTGAGGTGTCGATGGCCGGCACGGACTGGACGGCCTTCGGGCCCGAATGCGGAACGACGGGCGGGGAGGCGTCCGGATCGAGCCAGGGCGCGGGAGCGAGCCACCCATCCTCGGGCGGCGAATCGGGCGCGAGCGGCACTTGCGCCTGCGCGCTCAGGGCGAGAGCGAGGGCGAAAGGAAGGGCGATCGCGAACGGGCGAAATGGGGTCATGGCGGCTCCGGATCTGTCTCCATCCGGCGACGCCGCGGGGCGCGCCGCCGGGACGACGCGCCTAGCCTATCTGAAGGGGACGCACGCCTTCAATGAAGCTGAAGGGGACGGAGGGATTTTCGCAACAGGCTGTTGCGGAAAAGTCTCCAATCGGAAGGGGACAGACACATTCACCGAGGCTGAATGTGTGCGTCCCCTTCACGGGCGATGAAGGCGTGCGTCCCCTTCGCTACTGCGCGAACACCTCGATGATCCCCACGCCCGTCGTCCCGTTCTTGCCGGTGACGATGGCGGTGTACGCACCGGGCGGAAGCGTCACGAGAATGGCCGCCTCCCGCGAGTCGGATGGCGCGAAGCCCTTCGACAGGATCTGGGCCGCGTTCACGTCCGCCTGCCAGTCGTCGTTCACGCCGATCTGCGTCTGCCCCGAGAAGAGCTGCAGCACCGGGTCCTGCAGCGCACCCGGCACGCCGAGCGCCGTGAGCGAGGGCCCGCGCGCGCGAACGATCACCGTCTGCGGCCCGTCGCCCTGGATGATGAAGCCCCCGATCATCACGTCCGCCACCGTGAGCACCTGGCCGCGCGTGGCGATGTTGATGAGCGGCACCTCGGGCAGGTCCACCTCGAAGACTTCGACGATGCCGACGCCGGTCGTGCCGCCCATGCCCGAGACGATGGCGGTGTACGCGCCGGGAGTGAGCGTCGCGAGGATCGCCGACTCGCGCGAGTCGGCGGGCGCGAAGCCCGACGACAGCACGGTGTCCGCGTTGGCGGCCTGCTGCCAGTCGTCGTTGGCCGCGATCTGCGTGGCCCCGGAGAAGAGCTGCAGCAGGGGATTCTGGAGCGCCCCGGGCACGCCGGCCGCGGTGAGCGATGGCCCGCGCGCCCGCACCACGACCGTCTTGGCCTGCGACCCGCCGATGATGAAGCCGCCGATCAGCACGTCGGCCCCGGTGAGCACCTGCATGCGCGTGGCGATGTTGGCGAGGCGCGGAATGGTCGCGCCGGGCTTCACGGTGTGCGTGACGCCGATCACGCTCGCCGCGTTGACGTGCGTGTCGCCGGCATAGCTCGCGGTGATCGTCTTCGCGCCGGCCGTGGTCGGCGTGAGCGAGCAGGAGGTCGCGGGCAGCGTGATGGTGCAGCTCGCCGTGCCGTCGGACACCGTGACCGTGCCCGTGACCGGGCCCCAGCCGGGCGAGACGACGCTCACGGTCGCGCCGACGGAGATCGGCGCGAGCACCGGCGAAGGATCTGGCGTGTGGTAGTCGATCGCCACGGTGGCGTTCGCCTTGTTCACGACCTGCGAGTAGGTCGGCGAAGCCCCGCCGCCGTTGGCCGCATCGCCCGAGTAGGTGGCGGTGAAAGGAAACGTGCCGACCGAGTACGACTGGATGTGCACGTGCGCGGTGCCCCCGACGAGCGCCTCCGTGCTGATCGTGCTCGCGCCCAGGCGGAACGTGACCGTGCCCGTGGGTGCGTTCCCGGCCACGGTCGCGGTGATCTGGTACTGCTGCCCGTAGACGCTCGGGTTCACCGAGGAGGCGAGCGTGATGTTCGCCTGCGGGACGCAGCCGGCGAGACGGAAGGACGCGATGCGCGTGCGCCAGTTGAAGTTGCCGTCGGCCGGGAGGTACTGGTTCGTGTACCAGAAGGTGCAGTCGTCCGCGGGGTCGATGCGCATCGAGGTGATGTGCCCCCAGTTGCGCAGGCTGGCCTGCGATCCGGCGCCCGCGAAGATCGTCGCCTCGCCCTGCCCGAGCGTCCCGGCCGGATCGGCGGCGAGGCGCGCGGCGTAGCGGATCTGCGGGCTCATCGCGCCGCTCGAGACGCTGTAGCCCATCGCGAGGTTGCCCTGCCAGTCCATGGCGGCGCTCCCCCCGAAGCGGTAGTTCGCGTCGGGCGCGTGCGTGCCCTGCTGGAAGATGACGGGCGTGGCGCCGGGGCTGCGCAGTTCGTACCAGCGCATGCCGACGCTCGAGCCCGCGGTCACGGCGTGGGTCGCCACGATCGCCTCGTGGTCGTCGAACTTGCGGTACGCGAGGCGGTACGCCAGGCGGTCGCCGCGCGAGTCGAGCAGGTTCGTGGTGTCCTCCTGCGGGACGCAGCGCGTGGTGTCGCCGGCGCAGGGCAGGGTGTAGGCGTTCGTGGCGAGGATCGCCGGACCGGTGAGCGCGGAGTAGGCCGGCGTCGTCCAGTCCACGTGCAGCGACCACAGGAGCAGCGTGTTCGGGTCGCTGCCGAGGGCCATCAGGTAGTTGGGCGAGCCCGCCGGGGGCGGCGTGTCGCCGTCGAGGTCCGAGGGCAGGAGCGCGCGGTAGGCGGCGCTCGTGTCGAAGCACTGCGGCGTGGCGGCCGGCTGGCCCGCGAGCATGCGGACGCGGTCGAGGGCGCAGGCCTTGGCGCCCTGGTAGGTGGTGTAGTCGTTGCTGTACGCGTCGAAGGCCAGGTAGTAGGCGTCGGGCCACACGGCGAGAACCGGCTGGTCGATGCCCTGCGTGAACGGGAGCGGATAGAGGAAATACGCGCCGGCCGGGTCGGGACCTTGCGAGACGGCGACGCAGATGACGAACGTGGTCGGTGGCGCGATCGCGGTGTGCGTGACCACCCAGCGATCCGCGAGCCGGTCGTACTGCGCGATCGACTGGCCGTCGTTGCGCGCCGAGCAGGGCGACGGGTTCGAGCCCCAGAGGTTTCGGATCGTCATGGGGCCGGCGATGGCGGTGCCGGCCTTGCCGAAGATCGCCATGCCCGCATTCACGACCTGCACGACGTGGTTCGGGCCCACGGCGATGTTCGCGCCCGAGGGAAGGTAAGGAGAGGTGAAGGGGCCGGAAGGCCCGGTGAAACCGTTGCCCAGGCCCGCGAAGTTCGCCGTCGGCGGGGCGATCTTGCCGGCCGCCTGCGCCACGTTGAGCACGAAGGCCTGCGTGGCGTCGGCGCCGATGCCGTTGCTCGCCTTGACGGTGACCGCATAGGAGCCCGCGGTGCCGGCGGCCGGCGTGCCCAGGATCCAGCCCGTCACGGAGTTCAGGGTGTCGTAGGCGGTCGAGAGCGACAAGCCGGTCGGCAGGGCGCCCGCGGACAGCGAGAGCGTGGGCCACGGATACGCCGTCGCCTGGAACATCGAGAAGCCGGTGGCGCTTCCCACGGAGAGCGCGAAGGTGTCGGAACCCAGGACGATCGTGGGAGCCTGGTTCACGACGAGAGTGAAGGACTGCGACGCCGGCGGGCTCACGCCGTTGCTCGCGGTCACGGTGAACGTGTACGGCCCGCCGTTGCCCTGCGGCGTGCCGGAGAGCGTGCCGTTGGAGGCCAGCGTCACGCCGAACGGCAAGGCGCCACCCGTCAACGAGAACGTGGGCGCCGGCACTCCCGAGGCCGACACGGTGTACGTGCCGCTCACGCCCACCTGGAAGGTCGTCGTGGCGGGGCTGGTGAACTGCGGCGGGCACCGGAACGTGGCGCTGCCGCTCGCGTTCTGGCTCGGCATCGGGAACGAGGCCGGGTTCTCGGTGGACGTGCCGACGCCGGCCACGCTCCATTGCGCGAACGTGCAGCCCGCGTCGGGGTGGGCCGTGAGGGTCACGATCGTGAAGGCGGGGATGTTCGACGAGGTGCAGGTGGCGCCGCCCGTGCCGCAGTTGAGGCCGCCCGGCGAGCTCGTGGCGTAGCCGCCGGCGGGTACCGGCGTGATCGTCAGGGTGTAAGCGAGGGAGGGAAGGGATGCCGTGCCCGCGAGCGCGGCGGCGAGGATCGCGATGACGCGCGCGATCCCCAGGAACCAGCCAGTCGTCTTCATCGTGTCACCCGGTAGCCGAATGTGACGCCGAAGGCCGGGACCTTGCCGGCCCACGTGCCCTTAAAGCTTCTCCTCCGACCTGGAGGAAGGCAATGGGGAACGACGCCGGGATTTGACGAAGGGCAAACGAATCGCCGAGAAAGCGGGGCTACTGAAGGGGACGCACGCCTTCATCGCTTCTGAAGGGGACGGAGGGATTTTCGCAACAGGCTGTTGCAGAATAGTCTCCGTCCCCTTCACCCCTTCGGAAGGGGACAGACACATTCATCGAGGCTGAATGTGTGCGTCCCCTTCAGAAGCGATGAAGGCGTGCGTCCCCTTCAGGCGTGGTGAAGGCGTGCGTCCCCTTCGTTACTGGGCGAAGACCTCGATGATGCCCACGCC
>CAZPLW010000104.1:0-15033 GCA_964587315.1 uncultured Lysobacter sp. | reverse complement strand
GCCGTGCCGGCGGAGGGCGGGCGGGCCGCCAGCCGCTCGCGGGCGCGGCCGAAGTCGGCGTAGTCGCCGGTGAGGCGCGCCCGCTCGAGCAGCAACGCGACGACTTCGAGCGGCAGCAGGCCATCCTCCGGACGGGCGGCCGCCAGGGCCTCGCCGCGGGCGATGGCCTCGTCGAGTTGCCGCCGCTCGCGCTCGTAGTCCTTCGCGGGCGGCAGGGCGGCGGTCGCGGTCTTCGCGGGTGGAGCCTGCGGACCCGGGCCCTCCCCGCAGCCGGCGAGCGCTACCAGCGCGGCGCCCAGCACGAGGCCGGGCACGAGCGCCGCCCGCCTCAAAGCACGCGATCCCTCAGGTGCGGAAAGGCCGGCGGAAGCACCGTGCCCGATTCGTCGCGAGGCGGGTTGATCACCCCGAAGAGCGTGTTGATGGTGTGCGGCGCGCCGGCGCCGGAGATCCTGAGCAGCGCCGCGGCGAGCAGGCGGTCCACGACCGGATCGTCGTAACCGCGCCCGTTGGGCCAACCGGCCGGCGCCCGCGTGTCGTAGGTCATCACGTCCGGCAGGACGACCGGGGCCACCTGCGCCACGCAGCCCGAGATGTCCACGTCCGCCTTGCTCGCGGGCGGCACGACCTTCTCGACCGAGCACAGGGTGAAGCCGACCGAGCGCAGCTGCGGTCCCACCTCGAAGTGGATGCTCGAGAGCGTGTTCGACTGCGGTCCGACGGTGAAGAGGCCCGCGAAGTCGCGCGCGTCGTTCACCGGGTCGCCGCGGTTGAGCGCGTCGCGCTGGTTGTTGAACGAGTTGGCCGCGTTGCCGGGATTGAGCATCGCGCCCGTGGGCCCGATCGGCACGATGGCCGGATCGCGCGACAGGAGCGCCGTGGCGATGGCGGGCTGGCCCGTGCGGTCGACCCGCACGTAGCGGTCGGGCGCATCGGTGCGGAAACTGTATCCGCCGTCGGTGCTCGGGCTGTTGCTGCTGCTGCAGCCCGCGATCGAGGCGGCGGCCAGGGCCAGGGCGATGGGGAGATTCGCGTGAAGTCTCATGCCATCACCCCGCGATCCGGCCGGTGGTGGCCCATACGCGCACGCGCGAGGAGCCGCCGCCGGTGAGGGCGCCGTTGTCCATCTCGAACACGATGGCGGAGATGTTGCGCGCCGCGAACGAGTCGCGCCGCGGCTGGCCCAGGCGGAAGGCGCCCGCCACGTCGCCGCTCTGACCCGGCGCCGCGAAGGAGGCGACCAGCGCCGCATAACCCTCGGCATCGAAGAAGAACGGGTCGTTGCGGGTGCCGGCGAAGAACCGCAGCCCCGAGGACTCGAACACCGTCTCGATCGGACCGGACACCGTGCCGGCGCCGGGCACGTTCTCGAGCTGCAGGCCGCACTCGCCCCGCCCGTTGCGGCCGAAGCGCGCCTGCACCGAGACGTCGGGCACGTTGTCGAAGCTGCCGCCCACCTCGCGGTCGATGTGGAAGGTATAGAGGACGTTGCGGTCGCACGGGATGTCGCCGTCGATGCGCGAGCGCGGCGCGGAGCGGCCCGCGAAGGTGATCGCGGCGACGGTGCGGCCCGCGTTCTGGGGCGACGGGAAGATGAACACGTCGGCGAGGTCGGCGGCCGGATCGGCGTCGGCGCCGGGGGACTCGGCGTGGTCGGCCGACATCACCGACACGCTGGTGGCGAGGACCGCGAGCGCGGCGAGAGCGCGCGGCCAGCCGCGCTTGCCGGGAAAGGTCGTCATGGAAATGCCTCCTTCAGGACGTTTCGGGAACGGACGGCTTGCGTGGGCGTGGCGGCCCGATCATAGCCTCAGGAGATGCCGCATGCCACCGTCATCGCATTCGTCCCTCACCGGGCAAAGGGGGCGGGCCCGTCAGGAGAGCCGCGCGAACCGCTCGAGGTGGTGGTCCGCGTCGCCGTACTGCTGCGCGATGACGGTGAGACGCCGAAAGGTGTGGCTCACTTGGAGCTCCTCGCTCATGCCCATGCCGCCGTGCAGCTGGATCGCCTCCTGGCTCACGTGGCGGCAGGCCTCGGCGACGCGCACCTTCGCGGCCGAGACGAACCGCGCCCGCGCGGCGGGATCGCGCTCGGCGTCGACCTTCGCGCACGCGAGGCTCGCCATCGACCGCGCCTGCTCCAGGGTGATCGCCATGTCGACCATGCGGTGCTGCAGCGCCTGGAACGAACCGATGGGCACGCCGAACTGCCGGCGCGCCTTGAGGTACTCGAGCGTGGCCGCGTTGGCGTACCGCATGGCGCCCACGGCCTCGGCGCACAGGAGGGCCGTCGCGAAATCCACGGCTTCCTCGGCGAGCGCCAGTCCCTCGCCCTCGCCGCCGAGCCGCGCGCCGGCGTCCACCTCGACCTCGTCGAACGCGATGTCGGCGGCCCGCAATCCGTCGAGCGTGCGGCACGCCTTCATCGTCACGCCCGGCGCCTTCGCGTCGACGAGGAAGAGGCTGAGCCCCGCGCGCTCGCCGGGCGAACCCGACGTGCGGGCCGAGACGACCAGCCGGTCCGCGCAGGGGCCGTGGACGACGACGCGTTTCGTGCCGGTGATCCGGTAGGCGCCGTCCGTTCCCCGGGCCCGCGTGCCCACGCGCGCGAGATCGAAGCGCGATCCTTCCTCGACGTGGGCGAACGCCACCTTCACCCGGCCTTCGGCCAGCGCCGGAAGGACGGCGGCCTTGAGCGACTCGCTGCCGCCGAGCGCCACGAAGCGCGCGCCCAGGCCGGCGGTCTCGAGGACGGGCTCGACCACGAGCGCCTCGCCGATCGCCTCCATCACGCCCATCATGTCCGTGGCCCCGCCGCCGAAGCCGCCGTGCGCCTCGGGAACGGCCAGCGCGAGGACGCCCAGGTCGGCGAGCGCGGCCCAGGCCGCCTCGCTGTACCCGGTGGCCGAGGCGACGATCCCGCGGCGCGCCTCGAACGCGTAGTCGCGCTCGATGAAGCGGCGCAGGGAATCGGAGAGCTGCCGCTGTTCCTCGCTCGGTTCGAAGTCCATCGCCTAGAGCCCCAGGGCCAGCTTCGCGACGATGTTGCGCTGGATCTCGTTGGACCCGGCGTAGATCGACGCCTTGCGGAAGTTGCAGTAGCGGGGCGCGAGCCGCGCCGTGACCTCGTCGAATGCCTCGAAGTCGCCCAGGGGCGCGACGGCCTGCGCGAGCGGGCCCGCCGCCTGCATCATGAGTTCGGTGAGCGCCTGCTGGATCTCGCTGCCCAGGATCTTGAGCATCGAGACCTCCGCGCCCAGGGGCCGGCCCGCGCGCACCTGGTCCAGGAAGCGCAGGTTCGTGATCTCCAGGGCCATCAGCTCGATCTCCACGCGCGAGAGGCGATCGCGGAAGCGCACGTCCTCGATGAGCGGCCGGCCGTCCTTCTGCTGCGCGCGCGCGCGCGCCTTCAGCCGCTCGAGCTCGCGCCGCGACGTCCCGACGCGCGCGTTGTTCAGGCGCTCGTGGCCCAGCAGGTACTTGGCGACCGTCCACCCCTGCCCTTCCTCGTGGACGCGGTTCTCCACCGGGACCCGCACGGCATCGAAGTACACCTCGTTCACTTCCCGCCCGCCATCCATGAGCACGAGCGGGCGGACGCTCACGCCCGGGCTCCTCATGTCGACGAGCAGGAACGAGATGCCCTCCTGCCGGCGCCCGGGAACGGACCCGGTGCGCACCAGGCAGAAGATCCAGTCGGCGTGGTGCGCGGCCGTGGTCCAGGTCTTCTGCCCCTGCACGACGTAGTGGTCGCCCTCGCGCGTGGCCGTCGTGCGCAGGGAGGCGAGATCGGATCCGGAGCCCGGCTCGGAGTAGCCCTGGCACCAGAAGTCCTCGCCCGAGTGGATGCGCGGCAGGAACCGGCGGCGCTGCGCCTCGGTGCCGAACTTGAGCAGCACCGGCGCGCACATGGCGAGCCCGAACGGCACGAGCGGCGGGGTGCCGGCGTAACCGCATTCCTCCTCGAAGATGTAGCGCTGCACGGGGCTCCAGTCCGTCCCGCCCCATTCGCGCGGCCAGGCCGGCGCGATCCAGCCCTGCCTCGCGAGGATGCGGTGCCAGCGCAGAAAGTCCTCCTTCGCGAGAGGCGCGTAGGCGAGCACCTTCTCGCGCAGGTCCGCGGGCAGGTTCGCGCGCAGCCACTGCCGGACTTCCTCGCGAAACGCGCTCTCTTCCGGGGAATAGTTGAGGTCCATGGGATCGGCCGGCGGCGGGTGTATCCTGTTCCCGCCTTGGGAGGGGAGGAGGCTACATGATAACGATCCGGGACCACTCGGTACGACTCGTCGCGGCGCTCGCCGTCGCGGCGTCCTTCTGCGCGCAGGCGCAGTACCCGTCGCGGCCGGTCAAGTGGATCGTGCCCTACCCGCCCGGCGGCATCACGGACTCGGTCACGCGCCTCGCGACGCAGAAAGTCTCCGAGGCCCTGGGCCAGCCCATCGTCATCGAGAACAAGCCCGGCGCCAACAGCATCGTGGGCGCGGAGATGGTGGCGAAGGCGCCCCCCGACGGCTACACGATCCTCACCGTGATCGCCGCGCACGCGGCCAACACCACGCTCTACGCGGGCAAGCTCCCCTTCGAGCCGGTCAAGGGCTTCGCGCCCATCTCGCTCGCGGCCATCGCGCCGCTCATCATCACCGCCGGCAACGACTTTCCCGCGCGCGACGTGCGCGAGCTCGTCGCGTACGCCAGGGCCAACCCGGGCCGGGTCTCCTACGGCACGAGCGGCGTGGGCTCGGCCTCGCACCTCACGATGGAACTCTTCCAGCAGACGGCCGACGTGAAGCTCACGCACATCCCGTACAAGGGCACGGCGCCGGCGCTGCAGGGGCTGCTCTCGGGCGACATCCAGGTGATGGTGGACGTGCCCAGCTCGCTCATGCCGCAGGTGCGCGCCGGCAAGATCCGCGCGCTGGGCCTCTTCTCCGCGAAGCGGGTCGCGGGGGCGCAGGAAGTGCCGACGGTCCTCGAGGCGGGCGGGCCGGCGATCGAGAGCTCGACCTGGGTCATGTTCCTCGCGCCGGCGGGCACGCCGCCCGAGATCGTGCAGCGGCTGTCGGCCGAGACGGCCAAGGCGATGCAGTCGCCGGAATTGCGCGCCAAGCTCGAGCCCATCGGCGTGGAGCCCGTGGGAAACACGCCGGAGCAGGCGGGGAAGTTCCTCGCCGACGAAGTCGCGCGCTGGGCCGGCGTGATCAAGGCCGCCGGCGTGAAACCCGAACAATAGACCCGAAGCCCGAGGAGACCCCATGTCCTTCCCGCACCGCATCGCGCTCGCCATGCTCGCCACGCTGCCGTTCGCGGCGGCCACCGCGTCCGCCCAGGGTTTCCCGAACCGGCCCATCACGCTCATCTGCCCGTGGCCGGCGGGTGGCTCCACGGACACGCACCTGCGCAAGTTCGCGGAGATCGCGGCGAAGTACCTCGGCCAGCCGTTCGTCTGCGGGACCAAGCCCGGCGCCAGCGGAATGCTGGGTCCGGCCGGCAGGGCCGCCTCCGCCAAGCCCGACGGCTACACGCTCTCGCAACTGCCGCTGGGGGCGTTCCGCCTGCCGCACATGCAGAAGGTGGACTGGGACCCGCTGCGCGACTTCACCTACGTGATCGGCCTCACGGGCTACACCTTCGGCGTCGTCGTGAAGGCCGACTCGCCGTTCAAGTCCTTCCAGGACATGCTCGACTACGCGCGCGCCAATCCCGGCAAGCTCTCCTACGGGCACACGGGCATCGGCACCTCGCCGCACCTGCTCATCGAGGAGGCCACCGCGAAGGCCGGCGTGAAGTTCCTGCCCGTGCCCTACAAGGGCAACGCCGACTCGACCCAGGCGCTCATGGGCGGCCACGTCATGGCGCAGTCGGACGCCACGGGCTGGGCGCGCTTCGTCGAGGCCGGCACGTTCCGGCTGCTGGTCACCTTCGGCGAGCAGCGCTCGAAATGGGGCGCGCCCACGGCGAAGGAGCTGGGCATCGACCTGGTTTCCATCTCGCCGTACGGCATCGTGGGCCCCAAGGACATGGATCCGAAGATCGTGAAGGTGCTGCACGACGCCTTCCGCAAGGCGCTCGACGACCCGGAGCACATGAAGGCGCTCGCGCAGCTCGACCAGGTGTACTGGTACAAGTCGAGCGAGGACTACGCGAAATGGGCCGCGGAGACCTTCAGGAACGAGCGCGCGACGATCGAGCGGCTGGGCCTCGGGCCGAAATGACGGGCGAAGGCGCCGCGCCGTGAGCCTCGCGAAGCTGCTCGACCTCACCGGACGCGTCGCGCCCGTCACCGGCGGCTCGCGCGGCCTGGGAATGCAGGTCGCGGAGGGGCTCGGGGAGATGGGCGCGCGCATCGCCCTCGCCGCGCGTAAGCCCGCGGAGCTGGAGGAAGCGGTGGCGCACCTGCGCTCGCTCGGCATCGAGGCGGTGCCGATCGCCTGCGACCTGGCCAAGCCCGAGGACGTGGCGGCGATGGTCGACAAGTCGATCGCATCGCTCGGCCCCATCGACATTCTCGTGAACAACGCGGGCACCACCTGGGGCGCGGCCACGGTCGACCACCCGCTCGAGGCGTGGCGGAAGGTCGTCGACCTGAACCTCACGGCGATGTTCCTCGCGTGCCAGGAGGTCGGCCGGCGGTGCCTGCTGCCACGGCGCAGCGGCAAGGTCGTCAACATCGCCTCGATCAGCGGCCTGGTCGGCAGCCACGACCCGGCGCGCCCGGCGACGCTCGCCTACAACACGACCAAGGGCGGCGTGCTGAGCCTCACGCGCGCCCTCGCGGCCGAGTGGGCGCCGTTCAACGTGAACGTGAATGCGATCGCGCCCGGACTCTTCCCGACAAAGATGACGCACGGGCTCATCGGCATGCTGGGCGAGGACCGCGCGAATGCGCGCGCACCGCTGGGCCGGCTGGGCGGGCCCGAGGACCTGAAGGGCGCCGCCCTCCTGCTCGCCTCGGACGCCGGGGCCTACATCACCGGGCAGGCGATCGTCGTGGACGGGGGTGTCACCGCGGTCTAGCCGCCGCCGGCATCCTCGCGTTCCTGCAGCAGGCGCCACTGGACCTTGCCGGTGCCGGACTTCGGGAGCGACTCCACGAACGCCACGGCGCGCGGCACCTTGTACGCGGCCATCTGCCCGTGCGCCCACTCGGCGATGTCCGCGGCGCTCACCTGCCCTTCCCGCCCGGGCTTGAGCACCACCACCGCCTTCACCGTCTCGCCGCGGCGCGCATCGCGAGTGCCGATCACGCAGGCCTCCTGGATGTCGGGGTGCGCATAGAGCGCCGCCTCGACCTCCGCGGGCCAGACCTTGAAGCCCGAGGCGTTGATCATGCGTTTCAGCCGGTCCACCAGGAAGAAGTAGCCATCCTCGTCGATGCGCCCGAGATCGCCCGTGCGGAAGAAGCGCTTGCCGTCGCGCTCGAAGAAGCTGCGCGCGGTGAGCCCGGGATCGTTCCAGTAGCCCAGGAAGACCTGCGGGCCGCTGGTGACGATCTCGCCCACTTCGCCGGCGGGTAGCTCCGCGAGGGTGACCGGATCGACGATGCGCGAGTCGGTGCCGAAGATCGGGATGCCCAGGCACTGCTTCTTGGGACGCTGCGGGGGATTGATGTGCGAGGGCGCCATGGTCTCCGTGAGGCCGTAGCCCTCGACGAAGTCGAGGCCGCACGTCGCCTTGAGTTTCGTGGCGATGGCCTCGGGCATCGCCGAGCCGCCGCCGCTCACGCGCTTGAGGCTCGAGAGGTCCGAGCGGCCGTCGAACCGGGCGAGGAAGTCGATCATCATCGTCGGGATGAGCGGCCACGTGTGGATGCGATGGCGCGCGATGAGCGGTCCCACGGCCTCGCGGTCCCAGCGCGGCAGGATCACCGCGGTCGCGCCCAGGTGCACCGGCACGTTCATGCTGTTCTGCATGCCGGTCACGTGGAAGAAGGGCAGCACCGCGAGCGAGACGTCGTCGGCCGTCGAGCCGAACCACGCCTCGGCGCCCACGATCGTGCTCTGCACGGTGCGATGCGAATGCATGCATCCCTTCGGCCGTCCCGTGGTGCCGGACGTATAGGGCATCACGCACAGGTCGTCGGGTCCGGCCGTGTGAGCGCGGGGCACGAGATCGAGCGCGAGGGCTTCGGCCCACGAGGTGACGCCCGGCCCGGCGATCGCCTGGCGCGGGGCGCGGAAGGCCTCGGGCACCGCGAGGTCGGTCGGGGCCGTGAGGCAATCGGAGTAGGCGAAGACGACGGCATGGCCGATCTCGCCGCCGGCAAGCAGCGGCTCGGCGCGCGGCCACAATTCCTGCGCGACGATCGCGACCTTCGCGCCGCTGTCCGAGACGAAGTGGCGCAGCTCCGGCGTGAGGCACATCGGGTTCACGGGCACCACGACCGCGTCCGCGCGCAGGATCGCGTAGTACGCCACTACGAACTGCAGGCTGTTCTGCGCGTAGAGGACGACGCGATCGCCTTTCGCCACGGCACCGCGTTGCTGCAGGAATCCCGCGAGGCGCCCGGCGTCGCGCGCGAGTTCGGCAAACCCGAGCGCGCTGTCGTAGCAGATGAAGGCGGGCTTGCCGGGAACGCGCCGGGCGGAGGCCTCGAGATTGCGCCACAGGCTCGCCTCGGGAATCGCCAACTCGAGCGGGCGTCCCTCGGGCCAGAAGGCGAAATGCCGCGGCTCGGCGCGGGTTCCCCCCGGGCTCCCGGCGGCGCTCATGCGACCTCGAAAAGGCCCGCGGCACCCATGCCGCCGCCCACGCACATGGTCACGACGACGAATTTCACGCCGCGTCGCTTCCCCTCGATCAGCGCATGGCCCACGAGCCGGGAGCCCGTCATGCCATAGGGATGGCCGACGGCGATCGCGCCGCCGTTCACGTTGAGGATCTCGTCCGGTATTCCCAGCCGGTCGCGGCAGTGGAGCACCTGCACGGCGAAGGCTTCGTTCAATTCCCAGAGCCCGATGTCCCCGATGCCGAGCCCGGCGCGCTCGAGCAGGCGCGGCACCGCGAACACCGGTCCGATGCCCATTTCGTCCGGCTCGCAGCCGGCCACCGTGAACCCCCGGAAGATGCCGAGCGGCTCGTGGCCGCGGCGCTCCGCGAGCTTCGCGTCCATCACGACGCACGCCGACGCGCCGTCGGAGAACTGGGACGCGTTGCCCGCCGCGACGACGCCGCCGGAAAGCGCCGGGCGGATCCTCTCGACACCCTCGAGCGTCGTGTCCGCCCGGATGCCCTCGTCCGCCGCGATCGTGACCTCGCGCGTGGCCAGGCGGCCGTCCTTCTCCACCACGCCCATGACGGTGGTCATCGGCACGATCTCGTCGGCGAAGCGGCCCGCGGCCTGCGCGGCGGCGGCGCGCAGCTGGCTGCGAACGCCGTACTCGTCCTGGCGGTCCCGCGCGATGCCGTACCGCTGCGCGACCCGCTCGGCGGTCTCCAGCATGGGCATGTAGAGCTCGGGCTTGTGCTCGAGGATCCAGCGCTCGCGCAGCATGTGCCGGTTGGTCTCGTTCTGGATGCAGGAGATCGTCTCGACGCCGCCCGCCACCATGACGGGAACGCGATCGACGATCACGCGGTGGGCCGCCATGGCGATGGTCTGCAGGCCCGACGAGCAGAACCGGTTCACCGTGGCGCCCGCGACGCTCGCCGGGAGCCCCGCGCGGATCGCGATCTGGCGCGCGACGTTCGCGCCGGTCGGGCCCTCCGGCCGCGCGCAGCCGAAGAGCACGTCCTCGACCTCGCCAGGATCGACGCCGGCGCGCTCGACGGCCGCCTTCACGACGTGGCCGCCGAGCGTCGCCCCGTGGGTCATGTTGAAGGCCCCGCGCCAGCTCTTCGCGAGCCCGGTGCGGGCGGTGGAGACGATGACGGCGTCGGCCATGGCTTCACGCTCCCCCGTTGAAGGAGCCGCCTTCGGCGGCGAGCCGGGCGAGGAGCGGCGCCGGTTCCCAGAAGTCGTCGCCGGTCGACGCCCGGTAGCCGCGCATCGCCTGCGTCACCGCCGCGAGGCCCACCGTGTCCGCGTAAAGCATCGGCCCGCCGCGATGGGCGGGGAAGCCATAGCCCGCGAGATACACCATGTCGATGTCGGAGGCGCGCGCGGCGATGCCTTCCTCGAGAATCCGCGCGCCGACGTTGGCGAGCGCATAGACGCAGCGCCCGACGATTTCCTCGTCGGTGATCGCGCGCGCCGTGATGCCGAGCGAGCTTCGCACCTCCTCGATCACCCCGTCGACCACGGGGTCGGGAATCGGGTCGCGGCGGCCCGGCTCGTACCGGTACCAGCCGGCGCCGGTCTTCTGGCCGAAGCGGCCCATCTCGCAGAGGCGGTCGCCGATGGGCATGCGCTTCGCCTTCGGGTCCTCGGCGTACCAGCGCTTGCGCACGGCCCAGCCGATGTCGTTGCCGGCGAGGTCTCCGACGCGAAACGGGCCCATCGCCATGCCGAACCTCTCCATCGCGCGGTCGACCTGCGCGGGCGTCGCGCCTTCCTCGAGGAGCGCGTTGGCCTGGCGGACGTAGAAGCGCAGCATCCGGTTGCCGATGAACCCGTCGCACACGCCCGAGACGACGGCCGTCTTGCGGATCTTCCGCGCGATGCCCATGACGGTCGCGAGCACGTCCTTGGCGGTCTTCTCGCCGCGCACCACTTCCAGCAGCTTCATCACGTTCGCGGGGCTGAAGAAGTGCATGCCGACGACGTCCTGCGGCCGCCTCGTCGCCGCGGCGATGCGGTCCACGTCCAGCGTGGAGGTGTTCGTGGCGAGGATGGCGCCCGCCTTCGCGGCGCGGTCCATCTCCCGGAACACCGACTCCTTCACGCCCATCTCCTCGAACACGGCCTCGACGAGCAGGTCGGCGTCCCCGAGGTCCTTCCACGCGAGCGTCGGCGAAAGGAGCGCCAGCCGCTCCTGCACTTTTTCCGACGTGAGCCTTCCCTTCTTCACGGTGGCTTCGTAATTGCGGCGGATCGTGGCGACGCCGCGATCGAGCGCCTCCTGCGACGTCTCGAGCAGCGCGACGGGCAGGCCCGCGTTGAGGAAATTCATCGCGATGCCGCTGCCCATCGTCCCCGCGCCGATCACGGCCACCCGGGCGACCGGGCGCAGCGCGGTGTCGGCCGGCACGTCGGGAATCTTCGCCGCCGCCCGCTCGCCGAAGAAGGCGTGGCGCAGCGCGCGCGACTCCGGGCCGTGCAGCAGCTGGACGAAGGCATCGCGCTCGACGCGGATGCCGTCGTCGAACGGCAGCGAGACGCTGGCGGCCACGGCGTCGATGCACTTGAGCGGGGCGGGAAAGCGCCCGGCCTTCGCGCCGACCGTGTTGCGCGCGAACTGCAGGAACGCCTCGGCATCGGGATGGCTCACCTTGCGCGAGCGCACGAGCGGCAGCGGGCGCCGGTCCCGGATGCGCCGCGCGAACGCGAGGGCCCCGGCGAGGAGGTCGCCTTCGACCATCTCGTCGAAGAGCCCCGACTGCGCGAGCTTCTCGGAGGCCACCGGTTCGCCCGAGACGATCATGTCGAGCGCGGCCTCGAGCCCGATCGCCCGCGGCAGGCGCTGCGTGCCGCCCGCCCCGGGAACGAGTCCCAGCTTCACCTCGGGCAGCGCGACCTTCGCCCCCGGCGAGGCCACGCGATAGTGGCAGGCGAGAGGCAGCTCGAGGCCGCCGCCCATCGCGATGCCGTGCAGGGCCGCGACCACCGGCTTCGGGCTCGCCTCGATGATCGCGATGAGGGTTCGCAGCGAGGGTTCGGCGAGCATCCTCGGCGTGTTGAATTCGCGGATGTCGGCGCCGCCCGAGAAGCCCTGCCCCGCGCCCGCGATGACGATGGCGCCGATGGCCGGGTCCTGCATCGCGCGGGCGAGGCCCTCGGCCAGGCGGCTTCTCACCGCGTGGCCCAGGCCGTTCACCGGCGGGTTCTCCAGCGTGAGGAGCGCGATGCCCTCCCGCGCCTCGTAGCGGGCCGTTCCCGTCGTCGCTTGCACTCGCCTCTCCTCCCGGCGGGCCACGATCCGGGCCCTTGGCGCCCATTCTGCCCGTGATCGGGAACCGCGTCAGCGGCCCGCCGGCGGTATCATTCGCGTCGAGACCCGCCCGGGACCCTGGCATGAAGATCGACCGCGAAACCGCCGAAGGCAGGAACGTCTTCACCGCCTACGACGAGGGCTGGGTGGAGGTGTCCGGCCGCCGGCACGCGGCGAACCTCGTCGTCTCCGGCGACAAGGTCGTGCCGGGATGGACCGCCGCCGGATTCGAGGCCCTGAAGCTCGCGGAGGTCGAGGCGCTCGCGGCGATGAAGCCCGAGATCCTGCTGCTGGGCTCGGGACGCGTGTTCCGTTTCCCGTCCCCCGCCCTCCTCGCGCCGCTCTACGCGGCCCGCATCGGCGTGGAGGTGATGGACACCCGCGCGGCCTGCCGCACCTACAACATCCTGCTCGCCGAGGGCCGGGCCGTCGTCGCCGCGCTCATCGTCGACTGAGGCGCACCGCCGAGTAGAACGCGATCCAGGAGACGACGCCGATGGCGGCGAAGACGATCGCCATCGCGAAGTAGCTGCCGGCGAGCGTGAAGATCCCCGCCGCGAAGAACGGGCCCACGGCGCGCGCGAGGAGCACGGGCGTCGCCATGAGGCCCGTGAGCCCCCCGTAGCCGTCCCGGCCCCAGATCTCGGCGGGCACCGTGCCGCGCACGATCGTCATCACGCCGTTGCTCGCGCCCCAGAGGGCCGCGAAGGCGACGAACATCCAGGCCTCGGGCCCGCCGAAGGCGAGGATGAGCACCGCCACCGGAAAGGCGAAGAGCGCGATCGTGCCCACGGTGGACGGGGAGGCATGCCGGGCGAACGTGAACTCCAGGATGCGGCCGGCGACCTGCATCGGTCCCACGAGGGCGCCCAGGAAGGCCGCGCGCTCCGGCGTGAAGCCCTTGGCCGCGAGCATCGGGAGCAGGTGCAGCGTGATGCCCGAGAAGGCGAGCATGTTGAGCGTGAAGGCGATGGCGAGCGCGCGGAAGTGCCAGTCCGCGAGCAGGCGCGCGCGGCCCTCGGGGTCGTCGGCGGCGCCGCGCGGCGCGTGCGAGCCGCGCCCCGACTGGGGCAGGAAGAGGGCGTGCAACGGAACGCAGAGGACGAGGTTGATGGCCGCGAGCACCAGCATGGCTTCCCGCCAGCCGAGCGAGGACTCCAGCCACTGCGTGAAGGGCCAGAACACCGTGCTCGCGAACCCGCCGGCGAGCGTGAGGACCGTGATGGCCTTGCGCAGGTCCTCGCGGAAGACGAGCGAGAGGCTCGCGAAGGCCGGCTCGTAGAGCACGAGGCCCATCACGAAGCCGAGCCCCGCCCAGACCGCGTACAGGGCCCAGACGGACGTCACCTGCGAGAACGCGGCGAGCAGCGCCGCCGCCAGCACCGATCCGCCGGCCATCGCGAGGCGCGCGCCGCGCCGGTCGATGTAACGGCCCACGGGCGCGGCGACGAGGCCGGAGATGAGGAGCGCCACGCAATACGCCCCGACCACCACGGGAGAGGCGACCCCGAGATCGCGCGCGACGTCGCCCATCACCACGGCGTAGGCGTAGTAGACGCTTCCCCACGAGACGATCTGGGTGACGCCGAGGGCGGCGACGACCGACCAGCGCCGCTGCGGTTCGCCGGGATCCTCAGGCAAGTGCGCGCAGCTCCCTCAGGAGGACCGAGAGCACGGCGAGGTCCAGGTAACCGGCGCGCTTGAGCTCCTCGCGCATCGCCGCCAGGCGCGCGAGCGGCTGGGCGTAGCGCTCCTTCCAGGCGGCGAGCATCGCGGGCGCCTGCGCGCCGGCCGGCGAGAGCTTCACGACGGCGGCCGTGAGGGCGCGCTGCTGCGCCGCGAGGTCGTCGCGAAGCGCGTTCCGCGCGAGCGCCTGCCACGAGGTGTCCGTGGGCAGCGCCGTGATTCGCTCGCCCACCCAGCGAAGCTCCAGGTCGCCGGCGAGGGCGAAATAGAGGCTCGCCACCGACTCCACGGGCCGCTTCTCGCCGTGCGAGACCTCGGTCGAGTCGAGCACCGCGTAGAGCGAGGCCACGCTGGCGAGACGTCGCGCGAGGGGCTCGGGCACGCCCTGCCCCGCCAGCCGCTTCACGGCCGACTCCCACGAGGCGCGGTCGTCCGGCGCGAGGATGCCGGGCAGGCGCTCGCCGAAGACGGCGACGGCCGGCTGGAAGATCTCCAGCACCTGGCTGATGGGCAGCTTCTCGCGCCGGCGGCGCAGGAACCAGAGCGTCGCGCGCAGCACGAGCCGGCCGGCCTCGATGAGCAGCTCCGCCTGCAGGCTCGCCGGCACGCGGTTGTCGAGCGCGTCCACCTCGGCCCAGAGCGACTCCAGGCCGAAGATGTCGCGCACCAGCACGAAGGCCCGCACGACCTCCTCCATGCTCGCGCCGGTCTCGTCCTGCATGCGGTGCACGAAGACCGCCCCCACGCGGTTGATCATGGTATTGGCCACCACCGTCGCCACGATCTCGCGCCGCAGGGGATGGCGCGGCAGGGTGTCGGCGTAGCGCTCGCGGATCTGGCGCGGGAAATAGGCGGCGAGCGCGCGCGCGACGTACTCGTCGTCGATGAGCGTGCCCTTCAGCAGCTCGTCGAAGAGGACCATCTTCGAATAGGCGAGGAGCACCGCGCGCTCCGGCGCCGTGAGCCCGGCCTTGGCGGCGCGGCGCTCGGTGATCTCCTCGTCGTCGGGCAGGAATTCCACGGCGCGGTTGAGGCGCCCCATCTTCTCGAGGGCCCGCATGAAGTCCGCCTGCGCGTCGAGCAGCTTCTCGCCGCGCACGCCCGAGACGGAGAGCGACTGCGTCTGGTAGTAGTTGTCCGCGAGCACGAGGTGGCCCACCTCGTCCGTCATCTGGGCGAGGAGCTTGTCGCGCTGCTTCACGGTGAGCTCGCCGTCGGCGGTGACCAGCCCCAGCAGGATCTTGATGTTGACCTCGTGGTCCGAGCAGTCGACGCCCGCCGAGTTGTCGATGGCGTCGGTCTCGACCCGGCCGCCCTTCAT
>CAZPLW010000103.1:0-15049 GCA_964587315.1 uncultured Lysobacter sp. | reverse complement strand
CCGCTTCCAGAAGAGCGTCCGATGAAACCGATCCGCGTGAGCCTCGTCGGCCTGGGAACCGTCGGCGGCGGCACCGTCGAGGTGCTGCGCCGCAACCGCGAGGAGATCGCCCGGCGCGCCGGCCGCGACATCGTCGTGCGCATGGCGAGCGCGAAGGACCTCTCGAAGCCCCGCGCCGTGAACCTCGAGGGCATCGAGCTGGTGGCCGATCCGCTGAAGGTGGTGACGCACCCGGAGGTCGACATCGTCGTCGAGCTGATCGGCGGCGACACCCGGGCCTTCGAACTGGTGAAGACCGCCATCGAGGGCGGCAAGCACGTCGTCACCGCCAACAAGGCGCTCCTCGCGAAGCACGGCAACGAGATCTTCACGCGCGCCCACCGCCAGGGCGTCATGGTCGCCTTCGAGGCCGCCGTCGGGGGCGGCGTGCCCATCATCAAGGCGATCCGCGAGGGCCTTTCCGCGAACCGCATCGAGTGGGTGGCGGGCATCATCAACGGCACCTGCAACTACATCCTGTCGGAGATGCGCGACAAGGGCCTTCCCTTCGACACCGTGCTCGCGGAGGCGCAGCGCCTGGGCTACGCCGAGGCCGATCCGACCTTCGACATCGAGGGCGTCGACGCCGCGCACAAGCTCACGATCCTCTCGGCCATCGCCTTCGGCATCCCGATGCAGCACGACAAGGCGTACACCGAGGGCATCCGCCATCTCACCGCGGCCGACATCCGCTACGCCGAGGGACTGGGCTACCGCATCAAGCTGCTGGGCATCTCGCGGCGCACGCCCATCGGCATCGAGCTGCGCGTGCATCCCACGCTCGTCCCCTCGCGCCGCCTCATCGCCAACGTCGAGGGCGTGATGAACGCGATCCTCGTGAAGGGCGACGCGGTCGGCCCGACGCTCTACTACGGGCGCGGCGCGGGCGCGGAGGCCACCGCCAGCGCGGTCGTCGCGGACCTCGTGGACGTGACGCGCATGGCGACGGCGGACCCGGAGCACCGCGTGCCTCACCTGGCCTTCCAGCCCGACCGCCTCTCGGACATCCCCATCCTGCCGATGGAGGACGTGGAAACGGCCTACTACGTGCGCCTTCGCGCATTGGACCGACCGGGCGTGCTGGCGGACGTCACGCGCATCTGCGCCGACCTCTCGATCTCCATCGACGCCATCTTCCAGAAGGAGGCGGGCGAGGGCGAGGACCAGGTGGACGTGGTGATCCTCACGCACCTCACGCAGGAGCGGCACGTGAACGCGGCCATCCGCCGCATCGAGGCGCTGGCGACGATTCCCGTGCCCGTGGTGCGCATCCGGCTCGAGGAGCTGCTCTAGTCCCGGGGCCGGCGCCTCGCGACCGGAGCCCGCCGTGGCCCCCGATTTCCACCTGCTCGCGCACAGCCACGGCGTCGCCTTCCTGGACGCCGCCACGGACTGGCGCTCGCGGGTGAAGCTGGGCGGCGGCGCCGACCCGCGCTTCGGCGACACCTTCCAGGGCTGGTTCGGGGGCACGGTGCCGGCGCGCCCGATCGAGCTCGTCCTCGCGCGCCCGGCTTCGCCGCCGCGCTCGATCGTCGCCTGGGTGATGCCGCCGGGCGGCGCGGTCGGCCACCTGGTCGAGATGGTGCCCGGCCCGGACGGGGCGCCGCAGCCCCGCGTGAATCCCGCCTACGTCGAGGTGCTGCGCGAATGGCGCGGCCATGCGCCCATCGTGTCGATGATCCGCGGCAACGAGCACGCCCTCACGATGCTCGGCCGCTTTCCGCCCTACGATTTCGTCGATCCGGAGGTGCCCGGCTTCACCCGCGGCGTTCCGGTCATCGACGAGGCGCTCATCGAACGCTACGTCTCGCCCTGGACCGACATGGTCTTCCATCCGCTCGCCCTCGCGAGGCGGGAGGCGGGCGTGCCCGTGCTGCACGTGCCGCCGCCGCCGCCGCGCGAGAAGGCGGAGGGCGCGCGCCATCTCGAGGAGATGGGCGAGGTCGTCCGGCAGTTCGGTTTCGTGCCCGAATCGCTGCGCCTCAAGTGGTACCGTCGCTATTGCCGGCAGCTGCGCGCGCGCCTGGCCGCCGTCGGCTGCGACCTGCTCGAGGCGCCGCGCGAGGCGCTCACCGGCGCGGGCCTGCTGCGCGAGGATTTCAGCGAAGGCCTCACGCACGGCAACCGGCGCTATGGCGAGCTCGTCGCGGCGCAGGTCGAGGCGTGGATCGCGGGGCTGCCCCGGTGACGACGCCCTACGACGGCCAGCCGCGCCACCGATTCTGGAAGGCCTCGGTCGCCGGGGCCGACGCCATCGCGGCCGAGTTCGACGCCGGCCGCAAGTTCGCCTTCGCGAAGGACGACCTCTTCGCGCCCGCGGGCTCCTGCTTCGCGCAGCACTTCGCCCGCGAGCTGGCCGCGCGGGGCGGGCGCGTCCTCGCCGCCGAAGCGCGCCATCCGCTGGAGCCGGCCGACCGCGACCTGGGCTACGGCGTCTTCCCGGCGCGCTTCGGCAACATCTACACCGCGCGCCACCTGCGCGAGCTGCTCGAGCAGGCCCTGGGCGAGCGCGAGACCGTGCGGGATTTCGCGCAGCGCGAGGACGGGCGCTGGGTGGACCAGCTCCGGCCGCGCGCCTTGCCGGGGGGCTTCGCGAGCCCGGAGCACGCGAGCGCCGACCGCGACTACCACCTCACGGCCGTGCGCCGGCTCGTCGACTCGATGGGGGTCCTCGTCTTCACGCTGGGCCTCACGGAAGCGTGGGAGAACGCGCCGGGCCGCTACGCGTATCCGATCGTGCCCGGCGCGGTGGCCGGCGCCTTCGACCCGTCGGTCCACCGCTTCGCCAACGCGCGCGTCGCGGACGTGGTGGCCGATCTCGAGCGCGTCGTGGCCCTGGTCGCCGCGCGCAACGCGAAGGCCCGCGTGCTCCTCACCGTCTCGCCGGTGGGGCTCGCGGCGACGGCGGAGGCGAGGAGCGTCCTGGTCTCGACCGCCGCCTCCAAGGGCATCCTGCGCGCGGCCGCCGACGAGCTCGTGCGCGACCACGCCCACGTCGACTACTTTCCTTCCTACGAGATCATCACGGGCGCCTGGGCGCGCGGCCGTTTCTGGGCCGAGGGTCTTCGCGAGGTCTGCGCCGAGGGCGTCCATGCCGTGATGGCCGCCTTCATGGCCTCGCGCCTGCCGGAACTCGCGCAGGCGCCGCGCGCCGCACCCGCCGCGCCCGCCGGTGCGGTACCCGATCCCACCGCCGCCTTCGCCGCCGCCCTGGACGCCGAATGCGACGAACGCTTCCTCGACCGCAGCTGAAAACCGCGACAATGAATCCATGAAATACGTGAGCACGCGCGGCCGGGCCGCCAACCAGAGCTTCACCGACATCCTGCTCGAGGGCCTCGCGGCCGACGGCGGCCTCGCCGTGCCCGAGCAGTGGCCGCGCATCACGCGCCCCAAGCTCGACGCGATGCGCGACCTTCCGTACCCGCGCCTCGCCTTCGAGGTGCTGCGCTTCTTCGCGGACGACTTTCCCGGCGGCGAGCTGAAGAGCCTCGTCGAGCGCACGTACACGGCGGAGGTCTTCGGCTCGCCCGAGATCACGCCGCTCAAGACGCTCGAGCCCAACTTCCACCTGCTCGCGTGCTCCAACGGCCCCACGCTCGCGTTCAAGGACATCGCGATGCAGATGCTGGGCAACCTCTTCGAGCACGTGCTGGAGAAGCAGGGGCGCGAGATCAACATCCTGGGCGCGACGAGCGGCGACACCGGCTCCTCGGCCGAGCACGCGCTGAAGGGCAAGCGCCGCGTGAAGGTGTTCATGCTCTCGCCCCACGGGCGCATGAGCCCCTTCCAGCGCGCGCAGATGTACGGCCTCGACGAGCCCAACATCTTCAACCTCGCCGTGAAGGGCGTCTTCGACGACTGCCAGGACATGGTGAAGGCCGTGAACGCGGACGCCGGGTTCAAGGAGCGGCACCGCCTGGGCGCGGTGAACTCCATCAACTGGGCGCGCGTGGTGGCGCAGGTGGTCTACTACTTCAAGGGCTACTTCGCCGCGACGCGCTCGAACGACGAGGCGTGCTCGTTCGCCGTGCCCTCGGGCAACTTCGGCAACATCTTCGCGGGCCACGTGGCCCGGCGCATGGGACTGCCCATCAAGCGGCTCGTGCTCGCCACCAACGAGAACGACGTGCTCGACGAGTTCTTCCGCACGGGCCGCTACCGCCCGCGCAAGACGGCCGAGACCCACGCCACGTCGAGCCCGTCCATGGACATCTCGAAGGCCTCCAATTTCGAGCGCTTCATCTGGGACATGGTCGAGCAGGACGGCGAGAAGGTCGCCTGGCTCTGGAAGCAGGTGGACGAGAAGGGCGGCTTCGACCTGTCCAACGACCGGGCCTGGGAGAGGATCGAGGAGGACTCGGGCTTCGCCTCCGGGAGGAGCCTGCACGAGGACCGCCTCGCCACCATCCGCCAGGTGAAGAAGGACTACGGGGTGGTGATCGACCCCCACACCGCCGACGGCGTGAAGATCGGCAACCGGATCCGCGACCGCGGCACGCCCATGGTCTGCATCGAGACCGCGCTTCCCGCCAAGTTCGAGGAGACGATCGTGGAGGCCCTGGGCGAGCTGCCGCCTCGCCCCGCCGGTTTCGAGGGCATCGAGGAGCGGCCGCAGAAGTGCGACGTCATCGAGCCGGATGTCGCGACGCTCAAGGAATACGTCGCCGCGCGCGCCTAGGCGCTTGCCGGGCTCCGGCAGGCGTGTCGCCCGCGGGCGACGGATCGGGGGGGCGGCAGCCGGGACGCCCCTCTCGGGCCAGGTGGGGCACGGATCTTGCGATCGACCGGGGTCGACCCTCCGCGAGAGAGGGCGGACGGCCGGCGGCGGATGTGCCTCGGACCGCGGCGCGCACCGAAAAAAAAGCAGCCTCAACCAGGGACGGCCCATGCTCCAGATTCCTCGCGCCAGCCGGGCGACGATCGCCCGCGCCATCCGCCTGCTCGCCCTCGCCGCGATCGGCTGCGGCCTCGCCGCGCCGGCGTTCGCCGCCTCCAACCTCGTCAACATCTCCACGCGCCTGCAGGTCCTCACCGGCAACGACGTGCTGATCGGCGGCTTCATCGTCGGCGGGACGGCGCCCAAGACGGTCGTCGTGCGGGCCCGCGGCCCGTCACTCGCCGCCGCGGGCATCGCCAACCCCCTCGCCAACCCGCGCCTCGACCTCTACACGGGGCAGGCGCTCATCACGAGCAACGACGACTGGGGCCAGGCGCCCAACGCGGCCGCGATCCAGGCCTCCGGCTTCGCGCCCTCGAGCCCGCTCGAGTCGGCGATCCTCTACACGCTGGGCCCGGGCGCCTACACCGCCGTCGTGAACGGCGTGGGCGGGGCCACGGGCGTCGGGATCATCGAGGTCTTCGAGGTGGACCGGCCCGACGTCCCGCTCACGAACATCTCGACGCGCGGGCAGGTGCGCACCGGCAACGACGTGATGATCGGCGGCTTCGTGATCCAGGGCGACGTGCCCCAGACGGTGATCGTGCGCGCCCGCGGGCCCTCCCTCGCGGCCTTCGGCATCGCCAACCCGCTCGCCAATCCCACCCTGCAACTGCTCTCGGGCCAGGCGGTCATCGCCGCCAACGACGACTGGGCCGGCTCCACCAGCGCCCTCGAGATCCAGCAGAGCGGCTTCGCGCCGGGGAACGCGCTGGAATCGGCGATCCTCGTCACGCTCAATCCCGGCCCCTACACGGCCATCGTGACGGGCGTCGGCGGCGGCACCGGCGTGGGCATCGTCGAGGTCTTCGGCCTGGGCCCGCGCAACGAGGCGGCGCGATTGCTGCAGCAGGCCACCTGGGGCGCGACCCTGGGCGAGATCACGCGCGTGGCGGCCATCGGTCCCTCGGCGTGGCTCGACGAGCAGCTCGGGATGCCCGTCTCGGACCACACGGCGCAGGCCGCCTGGAACATCGCCCAGAACAAGGCCGGCGCCAACGGCTGCACGGACCCGACGAACGGCTGCCCGTGGCAGGTGACGACGCCGACCATCTACAAGTTCGCCTTCGAGGGCCCGGACCAGCTGCGCCTGCGCGTGGCGAATGCCCTTTCGCAGATCCTGGTGGTCTCGCTCAACAACAACCGGCTGGGCGACTCGGGCACGGGCATCCCGAACTACCTCGACCTGCTGGGCGGCAACGCGTTCGGCAACTTCCGCACGCTGCTGAAGGAAGTGACGCTGCACCCGGCCATGGGCGTCTACCTCGACATGCTGGGCAGCAGCCTCGAGGTGCCCAACGAGAACTACGCGCGCGAGCTGCTGCAGCTCTTCTCCATCGGCACGGTGATGCTCGCGCCCGACGGCACCGTGCAGCGCGACGCGCAGGGCGTCGCGATCCCCACCTACGACGAGGCGACGGTGCAGGGCTTCGCCAAGGCCTTCACCGGCTGGCACTTCGCCGACCAGAACATGACGCAGTCGTGGAAGTTCTACTGGCCCGACGAGAAGTGGACCGTGCCCATGAAGCCGTGGACGGGACGGCGCTGCCCGCAGGACGGGCGCTGGCCCGCCGGCAGCACGACCACCTATTGCAGCCTCTCCGACCCCAACCGGTCCTTCCCGCCGCCGCACGACACCGGCACGAAGAAGCTGCTGCAGTACGCCGGCGCGCCCTACGCGAACCTGCCGGCGGGGCAAGGCCCCGAGATGGACCTCGAGAACGCCATCGACAACATCTTCAACCACCCGAACGTGGGCCCGTTCATCGGCCGCCAGCTCATCCAGCGGCTGGTGACGAGCAACCCCACGCCGGCCTACGTGCAGCGCGTGTCGGCCGCGTTCGCCAACAACGGCAGCGGCGTGCGCGGCGACCTGCGCGCGGTGGTGCGCGCGATCCTGCTCGACCCGGAGGCGAGGAGCCTCACCGTGGCCGCCGGCAACCGGTTCGGCAAGCTGCGCGAGCCCGTGGCCAAGTTCCTGCACCTGCACCGGGCCTTCGGGGCGCGCGCGAGCGGCGGCTATTACGACATCTGGGACCTCTCGGACCCCGATTCCCTCGGCCAGGCCCCGCTCAAGGCGCCCTCGGTCTTCAACTTCTTCGACCGCGACTTCGCGCCCGCCGGCCCGCTGGGCCAGGCCGGCCTCGTGGGCCCGGAGTTCGACATCACCACGGCCTCCACCGTCGCGGGCTTCTCGGACTTCACCAAGTGGGCCGTCTTCCCCGGCTTCAACTCCGGCTCGAGCGACCCGTCGAAGTGGATCCGTCCGAACTACGACCGCTACCTCACGGGCAACGTCTCGCTGGCGGACTCGCCCTCGGCGCTCGTGGACGAGCTGGACCTCGTGCTCACCGCGGGCAACCTCAAGGCCAAGTTCAAGGCCGACCTCGTGACGACGCTGCAGGGCGTGACGCGCACCGCCATCGCCGACCAGCGGCGCGACCGCCTGCGCATCGCCATCTGGCAGATCGTCCACTCGGCCGAATACGCCGTCCAGCGCTGAAGGAAACGACCATGAACCGACGCCGCTTCCTCTCCGCGCTCTCCGCCTTCGGCGCCTCCCCGCTGCTCCCGGCCTTCCTCTCGCCGGCCGCCGCGTCCGACGTCACGGGCTACAAGGCCCTCGTCTGCGTCTTCCTGTTCGGGGGCAACGACAGCCACAACGCCGTGGTGCCGCTCACCACCGCCGAGTACAACACCTACTCGGCCGCGCGCGGCGGCCCGGCGGAGGCGAACGGCCTCGCGCTGCCGCAGGGCGCGCTGGTGCCGGTGCTGGGCGGCACCTTCGGCTTCCATCCGGCCATGCCCAACCTCGCGGCCCTGTGCAACGCGCAGCGCCTCGCGGTCGTGGCCAACACCGGGCCGCTCCTCGCGCCGACCTCGCTCGCGCAGTACAAGACGCGCGCGGTGCCGTTGCCGCCGCAGCTCTTCTCGCACTCCGACATGCAGTCGCACTGGCAGACCATCCGCCCGGACTACCCGGCCGAGAGCGGCTGGGGCGGGCGCCTGGCGGACGTGCTCGGGCCGGCGGCCACCGGCTTGCTGCCGGTGGGCATCACGCTCGGCGGGGGCGGCATCTTCACGAAGGGCCAGGTCGGCTCGGCGTTCCAGGTGGGCCGCATGCGCTACGCGAACGGCGGCATCGACAACCGCAACCGCATCGCCCGCGTCCCCGTCGCGGACGTCGACTGGAACTGGACCGGCGGCAACCCGCAGGCCCTGTTCGTGGGCAACACGCGGCTCGTGCGCGCCAACCTCGTCGAGGAGCAGTGGGCCAACGTGATGGAAGGGGCGATCGACATCGGCCAGTTCGTCTCGGACTCGATGTACAACGCCACCACGGTGAGCGGCACCACGACGTACTCGCTCAAGGTGCCCGTGCCCGGCGTGTGGCCCACGTCCGGCAACGGGCTCGCGGCGCAGCTGCACGCGGTCGCGGCCATGATCGCGGCGCGGCAGGCGCTCGGCGTGACGCGGCAGGTGTTCTTCGTCTCGCTGGGCGGCTTCGACAACCACGGCGACCAGTTCGGCCGCGACGCCGTCTCCGGCAACAAGACGCTTCTCGCCGGCAAGCACTTCGACCTGCTGCGCCAGCTGGACCAGGCGCTCAAGGTCTTCTACGACGCCACCGTCGCGCTCGGCGTCGCGAACAACGTCACGACGATGACCATGAGCGACTTCGGCCGCACGCTCAAGTCGAACGGCCAGGGCTCCGACCACGGCTGGGGCGGGCATGCGTTCGTGATGGGCGGCTCGGTGAACGGCGGGCGCATCGTGGGCAACATGCCGACGGTGGCGCTCAATACCGCCTCCGACGTGGGCGAGGGCCGGCTGCTGCCCTCGACGGCGAGCGACACCTACGCGGCGACCCTCGCCAAGTGGATGGGCGCGACCGAGGGCGAGCTCGACGCGGTCTTCCCGAACCTCTCGCGCTTCCCGACGCGCACGCTCACGGACCTGATGCTCTAGCGCCCGGCGGGTCGGCTCCCTGCCGGACGCGCCGCACGGGCACAATGGGGGCATGCGCTGGTTCGCCCTCCGCTTCGCGTTCGTCCTCCTGGCGCTCTTCGCCCTCGAGCTCACCCCGCCGGGCCAGGCGCTGGTGCGGCCCTGGACGGCGTTCGTCGCGAGCGCGAGCTCGGCCCTCATCCAGGCCTTCGACGGTGACGCCGTGGCGAGCGGCATCGTGATCCGCAGCCTGCAGAGCGGCTTCGCGGTGGCGATCGAGGCGGGCTGCAACGGCATCGAGGCGATGCTGGTCCTCGTGGCGGGCATGCTCGCGTTCCCGGCCTCCTGGCGCCAGCGGGCCGCCGGCATCGCGGTCGGCGCCTTCGCCATCCAGGCGCTCAACCTCCTTCGCGTCGTGAGCCTCTTCTATCTCGGGCAGTGGAACCGCGAGTGGTTCGAATGGGCCCACCTCTATGCGTGGCAGGCGCTGGTCATGCTCGACGCGGTGATCGTGTGGCTGCTCTGGATCCGGCACGTCGAGTCGCGCGCGGCGCCGCCCGCCGTCGCGGTCGCGGCCTGAGATGGACGCCGCGCGGCGCGAGGTGCTCGTCCTCGCCCTGCGCGCGCTCGCGTGGTTGCCCGTCGCCCTCGCCGCGTGGTACTTCGCCTCGACGGCCCTCGCGTGGGTTCCGGCCAGGCTCGCCGCGCCCGCGATGGGGCTCGCGGGCGTCGAGGCGCGGGTGGCGCAGCTGGAGGACGGGGTGGCCATCTTCGAGGCGCGGCTCGATCCGCCCTACCGGCCGGGCGTCGCGGCGGTGGCCGGCGTGGACGTCGCGATCGAGGTGAGGACGCGCACCTTCACCTTCGGCATCGCGCTCTTCCTCGCGCTCACGCTCGCGCTGGGGCGGCCGTGGCGGCCCGCGGCGGCCGCCCTCGGCATGGCGATCCTCCTCGTGCTGCCGGCGTGGAGCCTCGCCTTCGACGCGCTGCGCCAGCTCTCGGGCGTGGCGGCCCTGGCGCCCGTCCTCGCGTGGCCGCCCGCGGCGCGCGAGGCGATCGCGTTCGGCTACCAGGCGGGGTCGCTGCTCCTGCCGACGCTGGGTCCCGTGGCGCTGTGGATCGCGCTCAACCCGCGCCTCGCGCGCGGCCGGTCAGAAGAAGACCAGCCAGGCCGTCAGTAGCGTGAGCAGCATGCCGCCCACGATGGCGGAGAAGATGGTGGCGAGCACGCGCCCGTCGGCGGCCTGCTGGGCGTCGAGATCCCCCTCGGGAATCTCGCGCGCGCGCCGGCGCTCCCGGAACGCCATGCCGATCACCGCCGTGATCACGGCGAGGAAGGCGATGAAGACCAGCAGGAGCTTGTAGCCGAGCGTCATCTAGTTGGCCGGGATGACGCAGGTGCCCGCGGGCGAGGCGTAGAGCTGGCGCGTGATGTCCTTCGTCTGCGTCACGCCGTTCACCGTGTAGGCGAAGCTGCCGTTGTTGGCATCCGTGAACCGAAGGGTGCCGGTGCCGACCTGGGTCGCCGTCACCTGCGCCGGGTCCCAGGGCACGGCGCTGAAGGCCGGCCCCTTCGTCTGGAAGATCGCGCCCGCCCAGGTGTTGGCGTTGACGCGCTCGCCGCGGGTGATCACGAGCCAGAGCGGGTTGCCGTTGGTGTCGTACGTGTACCACGCCACGAAGAGGATGGCGTTCGTCGCCGGGCCCTGCTGCGTGATCGCCATGCCCCATCCCGATTCGCTGCCGGCCGGCGCGCGCCACCACAGGCCCTGGACGTTCACGTCCGGTCCGGTGACGAGGTTGAGCGACCCGGTCTGGCCCGCGAAGTTGGTGGGTGTCGAGGCCGCGGTGCCGCCGCTTCGCAGCGCGGCGTTGCGGCCGTCCGTGGGCAGCGCCGGGTGCGTCCAGGTGTCGGAGCTCTCGGCGAAGTTGATCGTGCCGCCGCCCGGGTTGAGGAAGCCCGCGGGAATCGTGTAGTCGGGCGTCACGCCCGCCTGCGCCGCGAAGCCGGGCGTGGCGACCAGGAAGCGCTTGCCCGTGGTGTCCCCGGGCAGCGACGTGTTGAAGGTGATTGAGCGAGCCGGGTTCGCGCCGCCCGAGGCGGTGAGGGTGTGCCCCTGCAGGAACTGCTGGCCCCCGGCGAGCGCCTGGAACTCGATGTACTGCACCGTGCCGTCGGCGTTCGAGAACGCCTCGCTGATGTTCCAGAGGTGGAAGGCCGCGTGGGCGGGCAGGGCGAGCGCGGCAAGCGCGGCCAGGGCGAGGACGAGGCGGACGAAGTACCGGCGGACGAGGGCAAGGTCGGGGCGCATGGAAACCTCCTGGGCTCGGGGTGCGGGCGAACGCCCGCGTGCCGGATGAACACGTCGCGGGCGCCCGTCATTCCACCCCGGGCGCCGGCGCGCTATTCGTCGTCCGGATCCTTCGGCGGCTTGCCGTCGAAGACCATGTTGCGCCGCCGCTGCAGCCAGGCGTCGCGCGTGAACGTGTACTTGTCGAGCGCGGCCTCGTCCAGCACATTGCCGGCCTTGAGGAGGTTGGCGCGGCTGCGGACGATGTCCAGGCCGTAGAGCGAGTTGCGCGAGGCCACGTCGCCGATGTTCCGGTTGTACGCGAAGCTCGGGTCGACGTAGCGGGCGGGCGCGTCGCGCACGGTGGAGGGGCCGAGCAGCGGGATGATGAAGTAGGGTCCGGAGGGCACGCCCCACCAGCCCAGCGTCTGCCCGAAGTCCTCGTTGTGCTTCTCGAGGCCCATGGGCGTCGCGACGTCCCAGAGGCCGACGATGCCGATGGTCGAGTTGACCACGAGGCGGCCCAGGTCGCTCGCGCCCTCGGCGAACTTGCCCTGCAGCAGGTTGTTCAGGCCCGTGCCCAGGTCCTGCAGGTTGTCCATGAAGTTGTTGACGCCCGCCTGCACGAAATTCGGCGTCACCTTCTCGTAGCCCTGGGCGATGGGCTTGAGGACGTACCGGTCGGCGGTGTCGTTGATCTCGTACATCGACCGGTTGTAGCCCTCCCAGGGGTCCTTCGGGTTGGACGTGCCGGCGGTGGTGGCGCAACCGGAAGCGGTCGCGAGGGCGAGCGTGGCGAGGAGGGCTCGGGTCATCGGTCAGTGATGGAGGAATCGGAGGGAAAGGTCGACGGCCTGGATGTCCTTGGTGAGCGAGCCGATGGAGATGCGGTCGACGCCGGTCTCCGCGATCTCGCGCACCGTCGTGAAGTCGATCCCGCCGGAGGCCTCGAGCTGCGCGCGGCCCGCGGCGACCTGCACGGCCTCGCGCATGCGCGGCAGCGTGAAGTTGTCGAGCAGGATGAGCTTCGCGCCGGCCGCGAGGGCCTCCTCCAGCTGCGCGATCGTCTCCACCTCCACCTGCACCATCACGCCCGGCTTCGCGGCGCGCAGCGCGGCCTCGACGGCCGGCTTCACGCCGCCCGCGGCGGCGAGGTGGTTCTCCTTGATCAGGATGCCGTCGTACAGGCCCACGCGGTGGTTCACGCCGCCGCCGGCGCGCACGGCGTACTTCTGCGCGATGCGAAGGCCGGGGAGGGTCTTGCGCGTGTCCAGGATCTTCGCCTTCGTGCCCTCGACTCGCGTCACGTAGGCGCGCGTGCGGGTGGCCACGGCGGAGAGCGTCTGCAGGAAATTGATCGCGGTGCGCTCGGCGGTGAGCAGCGCCCGGGCCTCGCCTTCGATGTCGCAGAGGTTCTCGCCGGCCACGATGGCGTCGCCGTCCTTGTGGTGCCAGTAGATCTCGGCCTCGGGGTCGAGCAGTTCCACCGTGCGCTCGAACCACTCGGTGCCGCAAAGGACGGCGTCCTGGCGCGTGATGAGGCGGGCATGGGCCACCTTGCCGGCCGGCAGCAGGGCGGCGGTGAGGTCGCCCGCGCCGACGTCCTCGGCCAGCGCGCGGCGCACATCGGTGGTGACGGTTTCCTCGAGTTCGTGGAAGAGGTCGGACATGTCGGGAAAGTGCCTTGAAACGGGGACGAATTGCCCCATCTGGGAGGGGACCGCTCGATTGCCGGGAGGTAATTCCCGACGAAATCGCTAGGAAAAGGATATCACGCCATGCGCCTCGACAAGCTCACCACCAAGTTCCAGCAGGCCCTCTCGGACGCGCAGTCGCTCGCCCTCGCCAACGACTGCGGCTACATCGAGCCGGCCCACCTGCTGTCGGCCCTGCTCGACCAGCCCGACGGCGGGTCGGCGTCGCTGCTTTCGCGCGCCGGCGCCAACGTGGCCGCCCTGAAGAAGGGGATCGCCGACGCCATCGCCCGCCTGCCCAGGGTCGAGGGCACCGGGGGCGAGATCACCGTCTCGCGCGACCTCGGCAACCTGCTCAACCTCACGGACAAGGAAGCCACGAAGCGAGGCGACCAGTACATCGCCTCGGAGCTCTTCCTGCTGGCGGCGGCGAGCGACAAGGGCGACACCGGCCGCCTCCTCAAGCAGCACGGCGCGACGCCGGCGGCCATCGAGAAGGCCATCGCCGCGGTGCGCGGCGGTCAGGGCGTCGAGACGCCCGAGGCCGAGGGCTCGCGCGAGGCGCTGAAGAAATACACGATGGACCTCACGGAGCGCGCCCGCCAGGGCAAGCTCGACCCGGTGATCGGCCGCGACGACGAGATCCGCCGCGCCATCCAGGTGCTGCAGCGCCGCAGCAAGAACAACCCGGTGCTGATCGGCGAGCCCGGCGTCGGCAAGACCGCCATCGTCGAGGGCCTCGCGCTGCGTATCGTCAACGGCGACGTGCCCGAGACGCTCAAGGAAAAGCGCGTGCTCTCGCTCGACATGGCCGCGCTCCTGGCGGGCGCCAAGTACCGCGGCGAGTTCGAGGAGCGCCTCAAGGCCGTCCTCAAGGAGATCGCGCAGGACGAGGGCCGCATCATCGTCTTCATCGACGAGTTGCACACCATGGTGGGCGCGGGCAAGGCCGAGGGCGCCATGGACGCGGGCAACATGCTCAAGCCCGCGCTCGCCCGCGGCGAGATGCACTGCGTGGGCGCCACGACGCTCGACGAATACCGCAAGTACATCGAGAAGGACGCCGCGCTCGAGCGGCGCTTCCAGAAGGTGCTGGTGGACGAGCCCAGCGTGGAATCGACCATCGCGATCCTCCGGGGATTGCAGGAGAAGTACGAGGTCCACCACGGCGTGGACATCACGGACCCGGCCATCGTGGCCGCGGCCGAGCTCTCGCACCGCTACATCACGGACCGGTTCCTGCCCGACAAGGCCATCGACCTCATCGACGAGGCCGCCGCGCGCATCAAGATGGAGATCGATTCCAAGCCCGAGTCGATGGACAAGCTCGACCGGCGCGTGATCCAGCTCAAGATCGAGCGCGAGGCCGTGAAGCGCGAGAAGGACGAGGCCTCGAAGAAGCGGCTCGAGCTCATCGAGACCGAGATCGCGAAGCTCGAGAAGGAATACGCCGACCTCGAGGAGGTGTGGACGGCCGAGAAGCACGCCGTGCACGGCTCGGCCACCATCCGCGAGGAAATGGAGAAGGCGAAGCTCGCCATGGAAGAGGCCCGCCGCAAGGGCGACTGGGCGAAGATGAGCGAGCTGCAGTACGGCAAGCTCCCGGCGCTGGAAGCCCAGCTGAAGAAGGCCGACAAGGCCGGGGACGGCAAGGCCCGGCCGAAGCTGCTGCGCACGGAAGTGGGCGCCGAGGAGATCGCGGAAGTCGTCTCGCGCGCCACGGGCATCCCCGTCTCCAAGATGATGACGGGCGAGCGCGAGAAGCTCCTCAGGATGGAGGCGAAGCTGCACGAGCGCGTCGTGGGCCAGGACGAGGCCGTGCGCCTCGTGGCCGACGCCATCCGCCGCTCGCGCGCGGGCCTCGCGGACCCGAACCGGCCCTACGGCTCGTTCCTGTTCCTCGGCCCCACGGGCGTGGGCAAGACGGAGCTGTGCAAGGCCCTCGCGTCCTTCCTCTTCGATTCCGAGGACCACCTCATCCGCGTCGACATGAGCGAGTTCATGGAGAAGCACTCGGTGGCCCGCCTCATCGGCGCGCCCCCGGGCTACGTGGGCTACGAGGAGGGCGGCCACCTCACGGAAGCGGTGCGGCGCAAGCCCTACTGCGTGATCCTGCTCGACGAGATCGAGAAGGCGCA
>CAZPLW010000102.1:7915-15124 GCA_964587315.1 uncultured Lysobacter sp. | reverse complement strand
CCCGCGATGCGGCGCCGGCGCCCGCGGAGCCCCTGCAGCTCGTCGAAACCGCCGCCGAGAAGGCCGCGGCGGTGATGCCGGTGGTGGAGGAAGAGGCCCCGCGCCGCTCGACCCCGCGTCGTCGCCGCGTGGTCGAGGTGCCCAACGAGCCGCTGCAACTCGTGGAGACCCGTCCCGGCGACGAAGGCGTTCCGCCCCAGGCGTAGCGCCATGCCCGAGCCGATCGGTTTCTGGTTCGATTTCACCTCGCCGTACGGGTACGTCGCGGCGGAGCGGGTCGATTCGATGGCCGCGCGCCACGGGCGCGCGGTGCGCTGGCACCCCATCCTGCTCGGGCCCATCTTCAAGACGGTGGGCACCTCGCCGCTGGTGGAGATTCCCATCAAGGGCGAGTACTCGAAGCTCGACTTCGCCCGCATCGCGCGCTATCACCAGGTGGCCTTCCGCCTGCCGGAGAAATTCCCGGTGGGCTCGCAGGTCGCCGCGCGCGCCTTCTACCTCATCGACGACACGGACCCGGCCCGCGCGGCCGACTTCGCGAAGCGCGTCTTCCGCGCGTACTTCGCCGAGGGCCGCGACATTTCCGACCCGGCGGTCGTGATGGACGTCGCCGCGGCGGCCGGGGCCGACACGGCCGCGCTCGCCGAAGGCCTGAAGGGCGAGGCCATCAAGGAGCGCCTGAAGGGCGAGGTGGAAAGCGCCATGAAGGCCGGCGTGTTCGGCTCGCCCTTCTTCCTCGTCGACGGCGAGCCCTTCTGGGGCGTGGACCGCATGCCGCTCATCGAGGAGTGGCTTCGCACCGGCGGCTGGTAGCCGCCTAGCGTCCCTCAGGAGGCTTCGCCGCCGCGTCCTTCAGGATCGCGATCGCCCGCTCGAGTTGCGCGTCCTTGCCGCCGAAGCTCTCCCAGGGCGGGTTGTCCACGTCGACGTCGGGCTCGACCCCGCGGCCCTCGATGAGGAAGGCGCCGTCGGCGCCCCACTGGCCCAGCTCGGCGGCCCGCACGATGCCGCCGTCGGCGAGCCGGTTGCGGTCCGAGAGCCAGACCCCGGCGCCGGCCGTCCGCGTGCCCACCACCGTGCCGATCGCGAGGCGCTTCACGCCCTCGGCGAAGGTCTCGCCGTCGGAGTACGTGCCTTCGTCGACGAGCACGACGACGCGGCCGCGGAACGCGTACTGCATGTTCCAGATCCGCTTGCCGCCGCGCGTCTTCCACCCGCCCCACGCGCGGCGCAGGAGCTTCTCGATCACGATGGAATCGATGCTGCCCCCGCCGTTGCCGCGCACGTCGATCACCAGGCCCTCGCGGTCCGCCACCGGGTAGAACTCGCGCGCGAACGCGGCCAGGTCCTGCGGGATCATCGCGCGCAGGTCGACGTAGCCGAAGCGGCCGCCGGAAGCCTGCTCGACGCGGCCGCGCTTCTCCCACTCGCGATCGGCGCGCTGGAAGTCGGCGTGCTTCGCGGCGGGCGCCGGCACCACGATCGCCTGCCGCGCCGCGCCGTCCGCGCCCTTGAGCGCGAGCAGCACCTGCCGGCCGGCCTTGTCCCGCAGCAGCACCGAGATGTCCGGAACGTCCTTCACCGGCCGGCCGTCGACGGCGACGATCGTGTCGCCCGCGCGCGCGCCCACCTCCGGCTTCGCGAGCGGCGGGAGGTCGGAGACCAGTTCCGGGTCGCCGCGGTAGATGCGCTCGATGCGCGCGCCCTCGGCGGTGCGCGCGAGGCTCGCCCCGAGCGTGGCCGGCAGGACGTTGTCCTCGCCCTTTCGCGTGTCCCCCGCCCCCACCTGCGAATGCAGGGTCGCCAGCTCGCCGGCCATCTGGCCCATCAGGTCCGCGAGCTCGTGGCGGTCCGTCACGCGCTCGACGAGCGGCTCGTACCTGCGGCGCACGGCGGCCCAGTCGACGCCCTTCATCGACCGGTCGTAGAAATGGTCGCGGTGCAGGCGCCAGGCGTCCGCGAAGAGCTGGCGCCATTCCTCGCGCGGCTGCACGGGGTACTGCCAGTCCGCAAGGCGCACCTGGAACTTCGCGAGCTCGGCGGGCGCCTTGGGCGCCGCGTCCACGAGGAAGATGTCGCCCGCGCCCTTCGCCACCCACTTGCGCACCGCGAGCTTCCTGCCGTCCGCGGAGAGCCGGAATTCGCGCACGTCCGCCATGAACGTCTCGGGCGGCACGCCCAGGTTGTCGATGGCCGCCGAGCGCAGCTGCCCCTTCGGCGACGGATCGTCCGCGACGTTCTCCGTCTCCAGCCACCACAAGCGCTTGCCGTCCGTGGCGATGGCGGCGATGTTGGCCGCCGGAAGCGGCGCTTCGTGAAGGCGCCCGGCGAGTCCGTTCCACTCGATCGCGGGGACCTTCGGCTTCGCCGGCGCCCGGGGCGCATCGGTTCCCGCGTCGCCCTTGGCCGGAGCCGACGCCGGCGGCTTCGGTGTCTCGGACGCCGCCGGCTTCGCCGGTTCGAGCTCGTCCTTCGGCTGGAAGGCAAAGCGCAGCCCCGGCTGCAGCGCGATCGCGTACACCTTGCCGCGCTTGTCGAAGCGCGGCCCCATGTTGCGCTCGCCCCAGGGGCTGCCCGGTTGCGGGACCAGCGTGCGATCGGCGACGAACCAGAGCCAATGCCCGTCGGGCGAGAAGGCGGGCGAGCGCGCCGGATAGCGATCGCTCGTCAGGTCGACGCGCTGGCGGTCGGCCACGCGGAAGAGCGCGATGCGAGGGCTGCCGGCCTGGTCACCCGAATCCCGCTCGAGCGCGAAGGCGCTCGAGTCCGGCGACCAGGCGAGCGCGTCCCACGCGTCGTCCCGGCGCCCCTGGGCCGTGTCGAGGAGCGTGGTCTTCCCGCTCGCCGTCTCCGTGAGCCAGAGCCGCGCGCGGATGTCCGAATGCGCGATCCACCGGCCGTCGGGCGAGGGCCAGGCCCGCCAGCGCCGCGCGTCGCCGCCGGAGGTGAGCGCGCGGCCCGGCCCGGAGCCATCGGCCGGGTGCAGCCAGAGCTCGATCTCGCCGCTCGCATCGCCCAGCACGAGCACTTCCTTGCCTCCCGGCATGAACACGGCACTGCTCGCGCGGCTCGCGGGCGGGAGCGCGACGTCCACCCGGCGAAGCGGCCCGGGCGCGGCCGTCGCGACGCGGCCCCTCGCGGTGACGGCCACGCGATCGCCGGGCGGCGACACCGCCATCGAGGTGAAATGCTCGAGCGGCTTCCTCACCCAATGCTCGCGCTGCTGGTCGAAGTCGGACGCGAGCTCGATCGGGACGACGCGGTCCTCGCCCGTGCGCAGGTCCAGCACGCGCAGGTCGGCGCCGTGGCGATAGGCCACGCGGTCGCCGGAGATCGAGGGCTCGCGCGCCTCGAAATCCCGGTGGCGCGTGAGCGGCTTCGCGTCCTTGCCCTCGCGGTCGAGCGACCAGAGGTTCATCACGCCCGAACGGTCCGACAGGACGACGAGGCGCGAACCCCACGGCAGCGGCCGCTGGTTCCCGCCGTCGGCTTCCGGCGTGAGGCGCACCGCTTCCGCACCCGCCTTTGGATTCCATCGCCAGACGGCCGGCATCGCGCCGCCGCGGTATCCGCGCACGTTGTCGCCGCCGATGCCGTGCCGCGTGAAGACGATCGTGTCGCGGTCCGCGTAGGCGCCGTCGCTCGCTTCCGCCAGCGGGATGCGCCGCAGGGCGCCCGTGTCGGGGTGGACGGCGACCAGCTGCAGGTGGCGAAGCGCCTGGAAGGCGTACGTGGTGAAGAGCACCTCCCCGTCCGGCGTCCAGCCCGCGACCGTGGCGCGCCCGCCCAGCCACGTGAGGCGCCGGGGCAATCCACCCGAGGCCGGCATCACGTACGCCTCCGCCGGCCCTTCGTACGTGGCGGTGAACGCGATGCGCCGGCCGTCCGGCGAGAAGGCCGCGTGGGACTCGAGTCCCGCGTGCGTCGTGAGGCGGGTCGCGCGCCCGCCCGCCGTGCCCACCTGCCAGAGGTCGCCCTCGGCCGTGAACACGATCGTGTCGCCCGCGAGCGCGGGATGGCGGAAATAGCCGCCCGAGGCCTGGGCAGCGGCGTGAAGGGCGAGGAGCAGCAGGGCAAGCAGGTAGCGCATCGAAGGGGTCGTCCGGGGGGTTCCGATATCGTCGTTAATGCGCGCGGCAGAGCGCTCGGCCGCGCGGCCCGTCAGGTCAGGTTCGCTCGCGCGATTCGTCCCCGGCCCGGGCGAGCACCGCGTCCAGCAGCCGGCCGCTCGCCTCCTCCGCCATGTCGAGGACCGTCTCGAATCCCTTCTCGCCGCCGTAGTACGGATCGGGCACGTCCAGCCCCGGCCAGCGCGCCGAATGCTCGAGGAACAACTGCACGCGCGCCTCGGCACCCGGCGGCGTGACGGCGTTGAGCAGGCGCAGGTGGCCGCGGTCCATGGCGAGGATCCAGTCGAACTCCAGGAAATCGCGCCCGGACACCTGCCGCGCGCGCAGGGACCTCAGGTCGTAGCCGCGGCGGGCCGCATGGGCGACCGAGCGCGGGTCCGGCGGCTCGCCCACGTGGTAGTCGTGCGTGCCCGCCGAGTCGATGCGCACGCGGTCGAGCACCCCGCGCGTGCGCGCCACCGCGCGGAAGACGCCTTCGGCGGTCGGGGAACGGCAGATGTTGCCGGTGCAGACGAACAGGATCGAGGCGGGCTTCATGCGGAGGTCCGGGTGGCGCGGGAACGGGCGGGCGCCTTGCCGCCCCCCGCCATTCTGCCCTTCGCGCGCGCCGGCGGCTGCATCCCTTCCGTCACGAATTCGCGCGTCGCCGCCACCATTTGTTCCCGGAGAAACCCGTGGGCCGACTCGCCGCGCCTCGCCTCGGGGTAGACCAGGCAAACCGGGATCGCAGGACTGGCCGGCAGCCCCGGCACGGCCTGCAGCCCGAAATCCCGTCGCGCGAGGGAAGCCAGGCTCGCCGGAACGATCGCGAGCAGGTCGGAATGGCTCGCGACCGCCAGCACTTCCAGCGCCTCGGAGACCTCGAGGCCGACCCGGAAGCCCACGTCCAGCCAATCCTTCAAGCCGGCCACGGGCGAGGCGGACCAGTCCGCGCGCGGGCGCAGGCGCACGACGGACCAGTCGGCGATGGCCGCCCGGCGGCGACCGCCCGCGAGCGCCGGATGCCCGCCGCGCGCCATGGCGACGATGCCGTCGGTGAAGGCGGCGTCGGCGACGAGGCCGGGCGAGCGCGGCGCGATCCAGTCGAGCGCCAGGTCGAAACGGCCGGCCGCGAGATCCTTCTCCAGGCCGACGGGCCGGGAGCGCGTGCTGAACTCGAGCTCGACGCCGGGCGCGACGGCCGCCACGCGCGCCATGAGGCGCACCGCCAGCAGCGGGCCGAGCGGATGCGGAATGGCCACGTGGAAGCGCCGCAGGGAAGTGGCCGGGTCGAAGCCGCGGCTCTCGTCGACGGCACCGCGCACGATCGAGAGCGCGTCGCGCACACGCGCATACAGCGCGTCGGCCGCGGGCGTCGGGCGCACGCCGCGCGACTGGCGCACGAATAGCTCGTCGCGGAAGGTGGCGCGAAGGCGCGCGAGCGCGTGGCTCACCGCCGGCTGCGTGAGCGAGAGCCGGCGGGCGGCCCCGGAGAGGCTCGCTTCCTCGTAGGCCGCCTCGAAGACGGGCAGCAGGTTCAGGTCGATGGCGCGAAGGTTGAACATGGCGAATATCACCTATGACATGACTTCAGTGGCGTGCATGCTACACCGCCCGCATGATGGGTGCACATCCCCGAACGACGAGAAACCGGTGCCCCATGAAGCCCCCGCTGCCCCAACTGCTCAGCCTCAGCCCCCGCGGCGTGATCGTCGACGAGGCCGGCAGGTACCAGGGCCTCGCGCCGTGGTTCGAGACGCGGCTGCTCCGGGAGATCCTGCGCCGCTACAACGAGCACCCGGCGCTCGAGGCGTTCGTCCAGTCCTGGGCGCGGATGCCGGCCGGATCGGCCGCCCCGGGCGAGTCGGCACGCGGCGAAGCCGCCCTCGCCCTCGCCAAGGCGCACAGCCTGTCCGCGCTCGTCGAAGTCGACGAACCGCCGCGTGATACTCCTCGCCCCGCTTCTCCCGGACGCCGGCGCGCCGACCGGCCGGGGGACGACGCAGGCGAACCGCCCCCGGATCCGGAACCTTCCGGGCCGAAGGGAATCGAATCCTGACATGCAGTCGATGGGCCGAAGCCGTAGCGCAGTACCCGTGTGGTGCAGTGAGGTGCAGTGAGGTGCAGTGAGGTGCAGTGAAGTGAAGTGAGGTGCAGCAAGGTGCAGTGGCAGTACCGGCTGGGCGCGGCCTACTCCCCCGCGCTCAGCCGCCCCCGACTTCCATCAGCCGGTCGCGGGCCACTTTCAGCTCGTCGCGCAGCCGCGCCGCCAGTTCGAACTCCAGGTTGCGCGCGGCCTCCAGCATCTCCTTCTCCAGCTTCTTCACCCGCTGGTCCAGCTGCTTCTCGCCCAGGGCCTCCACGGCCGCCTGCGCCTTGGCCGCCCGCTTGCTCCCCTTCGCTTCGTCCGCGTCGTACACCCCGTCGATCAGGTCCTTGATCCGCTTCACCACGCCCCTGGGCTCGATGCCGTGCTCGAGGTTGTGCGCCACCTGCTTCGCACGCCGGCGCTCCGTCTCGCCGATGGCCGCCGTCATCGAGTCGGTCACGCGGTCGGCGTAGAGGATCGCCGTGCCGTTGATGTGGCGCGCCGCCCGGCCGATGGTCTGGATGAGCGAGCGAGCCGAGCGCAGGAACCCCTCCTTGTCGGCGTCGAGGATCGCCACCAGCGACACCTCGGGGAGGTCCAGGCCCTCGCGCAGCAGGTTGATGCCCACCAGCACGTCGAAGAGCCCCTTCCGCAGGTCGCGGATGATCTCCACGCGCTCGACCGTTTCGATGTCCGAGTGCAGGTAGCGCACCTTCACGCCGTGCTCGGCGAGGTAGTCGGTGAGGTCCTCGGCCATGCGCTTGGTGAGCGTGGTGACCAGCACCCGCTCGCCCGCGGCCGTCCGCTTGCTCACTTCCGACAGGAGGTCGTCCACCTGCGAGGTGGCCGGGCGCACGATCACGACGGGATCGACCAGGCCCGTGGGGCGCACCACCTGCTCCACCACCTGCGCCGCGTGCTTCGCCTCGTAGTCGGCGGGCGTCGCGGAGACGAAGATGGCCTGGCGCATCTGCCGCCCGAACTCCTCGAACCGCAGGGGCCGGTTGTCGA
>CAZPLW010000102.1:0-7905 GCA_964587315.1 uncultured Lysobacter sp. | reverse complement strand
GCAGGCGGAAGCCGTAGGCGACGAGCGTGTCCTTCCTCGAGCGGTCGCCGTTGTACATGGCGCCCACCTGCGGGATGGTGACGTGGCTCTCGTCGACGAACATGAGCGCGTTCGAGGGCAGGTAGTCGATGAGCGTGGGCGGGGGCTCGCCGGGCGAGCGCCCCGAGAGGTGGCGGCTGTAGTTCTCGATGCCCTTGCAGAAGCCCAGCTCCGAGAGCATCTCCAGGTCGAACCACGTGCGCTGCTGGATGCGCTGCAGCTCGAGCAGCTTGCCTTCCTTCTGGTAGAAGTCGATGCGCTCGCGCAGCTCCGCCTTGATGGCCTCGATCGCGCGCAGCACGGTCTCCCGCGGGGTCACGTAGTGGCTCTTCGCGTAGACGGTGAAGCGCGGCACCTTCTGCCCCAGGTGCCCGGTGAGCGGGTCGAAGAGCGTGAGGGTCTCGATCTCCTCGTCGTAGAGCTGCACGCGAAGGGCCGTCTCGCCCATCTCGGCCGGGAAGATGTCGACGGTGTCGCCGCGCACGCGGAAGGTGCCCCGGCGGAAGTCGACGTCGTTCCTCGTGTACTGCATGCCCGCCAGGCGCTTCAGGAGCTCGCGCTGCCCCAGCGGGTCGCGCTCGCGCAGGATGAGCCGCATCTGCTGGTAGTCCTCGGGGTCGCCGATGCCGTAGATGCACGAGACCGTCGCGATGATCACCGTGTCCGGGCGCTCGAGCACGCTCTTGGTGGCCGACAGGCGCAGCTGCTCGATGTGCTCGTTGATCGAGCTGTCCTTCTCGATGTAGAGGTCGCGCGAGGGCACGTAGGCCTCGGGCTGGTAGTAGTCGTAGTACGAGACGAAGTACTCGACCGCGTTCTCCGGGAAGAACTCGCGCATCTCCGAGTAGAGCTGCGCGGCGAGCGTCTTGTTGTGCGCGATGACGAGCGCGGGCCGCCCCGTGCGCGCGATCACGTTGGCCATCGTGAAGGTCTTGCCCGAGCCGGTGACGCCCAGCAGCGTCTGGTAGGCGAGCCCGTCGTTGATGCCCTCGACGAGCAGGTCGATCGCCTGGGGCTGGTCGCCCGCGGGCGCGAAGGGGCGGTGCAGGCGGAAGGGACTGCCGGGATACGTGACGATGTCGGGCATCGGGGCTCGCGGGAACGGAACGCAGCCCGCCATTCTAGCGGCTCGGCACCCGGAAATCGCGGCCCCCCCTCGGGCCGTCAGGCCGTGTGGCCCGCCACCTTGAACGTGCTCTCGAGGCGCCGCAGTTCCTCCGCCTCGCGCTCCATCGCGTGCGCCGCCTCCGTGGCCTTCTCCACGAGCGCCGCGTTCTGCTGCGTCACCACGTCCATCTGCGCGACCGCCTGGTTCACCTGCTCGATGCCGCGCGACTCCTCCGCCGCCGCATCGGTGAGCTCCGCGACCATCTCCGAGACCTTGCGCACCGAATCGACCACGCCCCGGATCGTGCCGCCGGCGCTCGCGACGAGCTCGGTGCCGCGGCCGACCTTCTCCACCGATTCCCCGATGAGCGCCTTGATCTCCCGGGCCGCCTCCGCGCTGCGACCCGCGAGGGCGCGCACCTCGGTGGCGACGACCGCGAAGCCCCGGCCCTGCTCGCCCGCGCGCGCCGCTTCCACGGCGGCGTTGAGGGCGAGGATGTTCGTCTGGAAGGCGATGCCGTCGATCACCGAGATGATGTCGACGATCTTGCGCGAGGACTCGTTGATGTCGTTCATCGTCTGCACCACCTGCGAGACCGCCGCGCCGCCCTCCCCGGCCTGGCGCGAGACCTCGAGCGCCAGGGCGTTGGCCTCGCGCGAGCGGGCCGCGCTCGCGCGCACGTTGCCGGTGATCTCCTGCATGGTGCTCGCCGTCTCCTCGAGGCTCGCGGCCTGCTGCTCGGTGCGCGTCGCCAGGTCCTCGTCGCCCTGCGCGATGCTGTGGGCCGCCACGCGGATCGACTCGCTCGAGGCGTTGATGCGGGTGATCAGGTCGGCGAGCCGCGAGCGCATGCGCTCCATCGCCGCGATCACGCTGGATTCGTCGCCCGGCTTCCCCGTCACGGGCGTCACCAGGTCGCCCTCGGCCACGCGCAGGGCCACCTCGGCGGCGTACGTGGGCTCTCCGCCGAGGGCGCGTACGATCGCGCGCGCCAGGTGGACGGCCACGAGAACGTACACGATGGCCGCGAGAAGGAGGCCGATCGCCTGCTCGCGGGCCAGGACGAAGAGGGCCGCGTCGATGTCGTCCACGTAGACGCCGCTGCCCACCACCCAGCCCCAGGGGGCGAAGGCCTTCACGTAGGAGATCTTCGGGACGGGCGCCGAGGCGCCGGGCTTCGGCCAGCGGTAGGCCACGAAGCCCGCGCCCTTCGCCTTCGCCACCGCCACCATCTCCACGAACAGCTTCTTGCCGTCGGGGTCAGCGTCCTGCGAGAGGTCCTTGCCGTCCAGTTCCGGCTTGATGGGGTGCATCACCATGCGCGGCTGGAGGTCGTTGATCCAGAAGTACTCGCGCTCGTCGTAGCGCAGGGCCTTCACGGTCGCCATGGCGCGCCGCTGCGCCTCCTCGCGGGTGAGCTCGCCCGCCGCCTCGCGGGCCTGGAACGCGGCGACGACGCCGTGCGCCGACTCCACGAGCATGCGCGTGCGCTCGCCCCGGTCCTGGTGCACGGCCTGCGCGCGAGAAAGGAAGTTGGCGATGCCGACGCCGGCCGCCAAGGCGACGCCGAAGGTCACCAGAAGGCCGAACTTGCCGGTAAGACTCCAGGACCGCACGTCGAAAAAACTCATGTCACGCCTCCCGTAGGACGAAAGTCCACTGCTTCCCGGAGTTATCGGCTCGCCCGGGCCAAACCGTAGCTGCCGCGATCGCCCGGACAGGACGGAAAAGGCCCGGCGGTTTCCCGCCGGGCCCTGGGTTGCCGGGGCGCCTGCCGGTGGTGCCGGGCCTAGAACTCGCTCCAGTCGCCGTCGACGTCGGATCCCGAGACCTTCCTCGCGGGAGCCGGCAGCGACGGCCGCGGGGCCGGGGCGGCCACCGGGCGCGGGCGGATCGCGGCGACCTTCGCCCAGCGCGCGGGCGGGAGGACCGCCATCGGGACGCCGGAGGCGACCGGCGGCGCCACCCGGGCGCTGCCGTCCACCCGGAAGACCGACACCAGCCGGCGCAGCTCCTCGGCCTGCTTGCGCATGGACTCGGCCGCGGCGGCGGCCTGCTCGACCAGGGCGGCGTTCTGCTGCGTGACCTGGTCCATCTGCGTGACGGCCTGGTTCACCTGCTCGATGCCGTTCGCCTGCTCCGAGGAGCTGGCGGTGATCTCGGTGACCATCTGGGAGACGCGCTGCACGGCCGAGACCACGCTGCCGATCGTGTCGCCGGCCTTCGCGACGAGTTGCGTGCCATCCTCGACCTTCCCGACGGAGTCGCCGATGAGGCCCTTGATCTCCTTGGCCGCCTCGGCGCTGCGGCCCGCGAGGGCGCGCACCTCGGTCGCCACGACGGCGAAGCCGCGGCCCTGTTCCCCGGCGCGGGCGGCCTCGACCGCCGCGTTGAGCGCGAGGATGTTGGTCTGGAAGGCGATGCCGTCGATGACGGAGATGATGTCGGAGATCCTGCGCGAGGACTCGTTGATGTCGGACATCGTCTGCACGACCTGCGCGACCACGGCGCCGCCCTCCCCCGCCTGCCGCGCGGCGTCGGACGCGAGGCGGTCGGCCTCTTGCGAATTCGTGGTGCTCTGGCGGACGGCCGCGGTGAGCTCCTCCATCGAGCTCGCGGTCTCCTCCAGGCTGGCAGCCTGCTCCTCGGTGCGCTGCGCGAGGTCCTGGTTGCCCGCCGCGATCTCGCGGGAGGCCACGTGGATCGACTCGCTCGCGCCGTTGATGCGCGAGACCACGCCCGAGAGCCTGTCGCGCATGGCGCCCATGGCCGCCATGAGGCTCGTCGTGTCGCCGGCCTTCACCGCGACGGGGGTCGCGAGGTCGCCCTCGGCGATCCGGCGCGCGACGTCCGCCGCATCGTCGGGTTCGCCGCCCAGCGCCCGGGTGAGGTCGCGGACGATGTACAGGGCGATCGAGACGACCAGCATCAGGGCGACGATCCCGGTGACGAGCATGGCGGTGCGCGACCGGGCGACCGCCTCGTCGGCGTGCTTGCGGTCGGCGGCGGCATACCCCTCGTTCAGGGCCACGATGCGCTCGAGCGTGGCCTCGGCCGCCGCGAAGGGTTTCTTCTGGGCATCGAACTGCTCGTAGAGCTTCGCGAAGAGCTTCTTCTGGCCGGCTTCGCCGCGGTTGGCGACCAGCCCGCGGATCGTCTCGTCGATGGCGGCCTCGCCCTGCTTCCAGGCTTCCCATTCCTGCACGAACTGCTTCCAGGCCGTGGCCTCCTCGGCCTCCTGCGGCAGCGGCTCGTAGAGCTTCCAGCCCTTTTCCGCTTCCGCCCACCCCGCATCCTTGGCCTTCAGGATCCCGGCGAATTTCGACTGCGCCCCGTAATCGTTCTCGTGGAAGGCGATCTCGCGGTTGGTGGCGCGAACCACGAGCTGGCCGTTCCGGACCCGGTCGAGGCCATGGATCGAGGGCATGCGAACGCCCGCGATGCGCTCGATCGCCTCCTCGGCCTTCCCGATCCCGAAGTTGCCGGCCAGCCCGACCGCGATCACGGCCAGCACGCCGACGCAGGCCAGCCAGAGGAGTTTCGCCTTGACGGTCAGCTTTTTCATTCTAAGTCCTTGTATTTGTGATCTTCGGACGGCGACATGGCGCGCACCACCGGGAGGCGTACGACGGTTACGGCCGAGACAGGGGCAAGTTGAGGCGCGCGCCGATCACGTCCGCCTTTGCTGCGCCGCAACAGCCCCGGTAAAATCCCCTCCACAATCGCCTTGCCCTCGCACCCCCCGCCCCGCTTCCCGGAGAATCCATGTCCCTCGTCGCCGACCGCCTCGCCGCCATCAAGGCCTCCCCCACCCTCGCCATCACCGCCAAGGCGGCGAAACTCAAGGGCGAGGGCAAGGACATCATCGGCCTGGGCGCCGGCGAGCCCGACTTCGACACGCCCCAGTACATCAAGGACGCGGCCATCGCGGCGATGCAGAAGGGCCTCACGAAGTACACGCCCGCCGGCGGCACCGCGAGCCTGAAGAAGGCGATCATCGCCAAGTTCAAGCGCGACAACGGACTCGACTACACCGAGAAGCAGATCCTGGTCTCCTGCGGTGGCAAGCACACGTCGTTCAACCTGTGCCTCTCCCTGCTCAACCCGGGCGACGAGGTGATCATCCCCGCCCCCTACTGGGTGAGCTACCCGGACATGGCCGCCGTCGCGGGCGCGAAGCCCGTCATCGTGACCGCCGGCATCGAGCAGGGCTTCAAGATCACGCCCGCCCCGCTCGAGGCGGCCATCACGCCCAAGTCGCGGCTCATCTTCATCAACAGCCCGTCGAATCCCTCGGCCGCCGTGTACACGCTGGACGAGCTGAAGGCGCTGGGCGAGGTGCTGAGGAAGCACCCGCGCATCGTCATCGCGAGCGACGACATGTACGAGCAGATCATCCTCGACGGCTCGAAGTTCGTGAACATCCTGAACGCCTGCCCGGACCTCTACGACCGCACGGTGGTCGAGAACGGCGTCTCGAAGGCGTACTCGATGACCGGATGGCGCATCGGCTACTGCGGGGGCCCGAAGGAGCTCATCGAGGCGATGGAGAACATGCAGTCGCACTCGACCTCGAACCCCACGTCGATCTCGCAGTACGCGGCCGAGGCGGGCCTGAACGGCGACCAGGAATTCGTGAAGATGATGGTGGAGTCCTTCAAGGAGCGCGGCGTCTACATCGCCGACGCGCTCTCGGCCATCCCGGGCGTGAAGTGCCTGCGCCCCACGGGCGCGTTCTACGTGTTCCCGGATTGCCGCGAGGCCATCAAGCGCCTGCACGCCGCGGGCAAGCTCTCCGCGCCCACCGACATGGCCCTGGCCGACTACCTCATGGAGCAGCCCGAGGCCGTGGCGCCCGTGCCGGGCTCGGCGTTCGGCTGCGAGGGCTACCTGCGCGTCTCCTTCGCCACCTCGATGGAGAACCTCAGGAAGGCGGCGTCGCGGATGGCGAAGGCGATGGCGGCCTAGGCTTCGACACCGCCTCGCGCCAGCGCGCCTCCTCGGGGGCGCGGCACAGCCTGAGCAGAAGCCGTTCGGCTTCCTGCATCGCCTCGAGCGTGGCCCGGCCGGGCGGCGCGCCCAGCTCGAACGAATCGGCCCGCACCCCCAGCAGGAAGGCGGGAGGCGGCTCCTCGCCGGTGATCGTGCGGTAGACACAAAGCGTCTCGCCGGGCGAGAGCGAATGCGTGGAGGCCGAGAACGACGCGGTCGTGGGGACGAGGGACTCGAGCCGCAGGAAGTCCGCGAGACCCGTCCTCGCGTCCACGAAGAGCGCGAGCCGGCGGCCGACGAGATCGAGCGCGTGCTCGGGCGAGAGCTGGTATTCCTCGAAGCACTCGACCTGCCCGCCCATCCCTTCGCGCGCCAGCCAGCGCGCCAGCGCCTCGACGAGCAGCGGGCCCGCCGCGTCGTCGCCGCGGCTGCGGTTGCCGATGCCGAAGACCGCGACGGGCGCCTTGGTCATGGCCCCGTCTCCCGCCCCACAGTGCCGTCGCCGCGCCGCACGAGGCGGTCGACGGGCGTGCCGTCGGCCTCGACGAGGCTCACCTCGAGCGCCATGCGCCCGAGCGCGTGCGTCGCGCACGACAGGCACGGGTCGAAGGCGCGGATGGCGACCTCGATGTGGTTGAGGAGCCCCTCGGTGAGCGTGCGCCCCGAGAGGTAGCGCTTGGCCACGTGGCGGACGGCCTCGTTCATGGCCTGGTTGTTGTGCGTCGTCGAGACGATGAGGTTGCACATCGTCACCAGGTCGTCCTCGCCCACGCGGTAGTGGTGGATGAGCGTGCCCCGCGGCGCCTCGACGATGCCCACGCCCTCGTCCGAGCGCGGGCCGGCCGCGAGCAGGTCGCGCCCCATGAGCTCGTCGTCGTGCAGCAGGTCCTTGATCGTCTCGGCCGCGTGCAGCATCTCGATCATGCGCGCCCAGTGGTAGGCGAGCGGCGCGTGCAGGGGCACGCCGCCGGCGTAGTCCACGAACTCGCGCCGTTCGCGCTCCGCGAGCGGCGTCGGGATGAAGTCGCAGTTCTGGATGCGCGCGAGCGGGCCCACCTTGTACCAGCCGCGTTCCTCGCCCCGGTCGGCGAAGAACGGGAACTTCATGTAGCTCCAGGGGCGCACCGCCTCGTGGATGCGCTCGCCGTAGTCCGCCGCATCCACGCCTTCGAACAGGATGGCGCCATTCTCGTCGCGCGCGCGCAGGCTCCCGTCGTAGAAGTCGAGCGCGCCGTCGGGCCCCACCAGCGACAGGAGCCCGGACCGGAACACGCCGAAGCTGTTGTAGAGCGCCGGGTCGGCCCCGTGCAGCTTCTTCGCGAGGTCCACGGCGTCGCGGCACCAGCCCACCAATTGGTAGAGGTCCTCCAGCAGGAAGTCGCGCTCCTCGCTCGTCACCGCCGTGTTCACGCCGCCCGGGAACGAGCCCGTGCCGTGGATGCCCTTGCCCGCGGGGATGCGGATCACCTCCTGCCCGAACTTGCGCAGCAGCACGCCGTGCCGGGCCGTCTCCGGATGCGCCGCCGCGACGCCGACGATGTTGCGCCGGGACACTTCGCTGTCGAAGCCGAACAGCAGGTCCGGCGAGGCGAGGTAAAAGAAATGCAGCGCGTGCGACTGCAGGATCTGGCCGTAGTGCATGAGCCGTCGCAGTTTCTCCGCAGCCGGGGTGAGGCGTCCGCGCCAACCACCTTGTCCAGCGCCTTCGAGGCGGCGAGGTGGTGGCTCACCGGGCAAATGCCGCAGAGCCTCTGCACCATCACCGG
>CAZPLW010000101.1:0-15138 GCA_964587315.1 uncultured Lysobacter sp. | reverse complement strand
CGCCGGCGGGTGCGGCGGCGCGCGGAGCCGGAGCCGGCGCCGGCGTCGCGGCGCGCGCAGGCGTCGCGAGCTCGACGACGGCATCGATCGCCTCCGCGGCCATGGCCGTGATCTCGATGCCCCCCTGAACGCGCCGGTTGGCGAGGACGACGGCATCGTCGCCCAGTTCGAGCTTGACGGCCTTCAGGGCTTCACGGGCGCTGGCGGCGACGAATTTTTTCAGGCTCACGAGGTACCTCCGATCACGGTGGCGATGCGAACTGCGCTGGTTTCAGGAATCTCGGAATGGCCGAGCACGCGAAGGCGCGGCGCGGCGCGGCGGACGAGGCGCGCGACGATGGCGCGCACCCGGTCGGGAACGAGGAGGACCGCGGGCAGGCCCTGGCGGTCGAGCTGGTCGGCGGCGCGCGCGGCGCCGTCGGTGATCATGTCGGCGAGGCTCGGCTCGAGGCCGCCGCCCTCGACGCCGAGGGCCTGGGCCACCACGCGCTCGAGCTGCGGCTCCAGGGCGATGACCGGCACCTCGCGCGTGCCGCCGTAGATCGACTGCACGATGGCGTGGCCCAGGGCCGCGCGCACCTGCGCGGTGAGCTCGGCGGCGTCCTGGGTGCGCGAGGCGAACTCGGCGAGCGTCTCGGCGATGGTGCGCATGTCGCGGATGTGCACGCCCTCGTCCAGGAGGTTCTGCAGCACGCGCTGGAACACGGGCATGGGCAGCACCTTGGGCACGAGGTCCTCGAGGAGCTTGGGCGCCACGCGCCCGAGGTGCTCGAGCAGCCCCTGCACTTCCTGGCGGCCCAGGAGCTGGCCGGCCTGCTGCTGGATGATCGTGGACATGTGCGTCGCGACGACGGTGGCGGCATCGACGACGGTGTAGCCGGCGGCGGAGGCCGCGTCGCGCGTCGAGGCGTCGATCCACACGGCCGGCAGCCCGAAGGCGGGGTCGCGCGTCGGCGTGCCGGGCAGGCTCCCGGAGGCGCCGCCCGGGTTGATGGCGAGCCACAGGCCGGCGATGGCCTCGCCCTCGCCCACGGTCACGCCCTTCACGGTGATGCGGTAGCCGCTCGGCTTCAGCTCGAGGTTGTCGCGGATGTGCACCGGCGTCGGGAGGAAGCCCACGTCCTGCGCGAACTTCTTGCGGATGGCCTTGATGCGCCGCAGGAGCTCGCCGTCCTGGCTGCGGTCGACCAGGGGGATGAGGCGGTAGCCGACTTCCAGGCCGACGACGTCGACGGGCTGCAGGTCGTCCCAGGAGGCGTCGACGGGAACGACTTCCGGCGTCGCGACCGGCACTTCCGACTCCTGCGCCACGCGCCGGCGCGACTGCTCGCCCAGCCACCACGCGCCGTAGCCGCAGAGCCCGCCGAGCGAGAGGAACACCAGGTGCGGCATGCCGGGCACGATCCCCAGCACGACGAGCACGGCCGAGGCGATGCCCAGGGCGCGCGGCACGGCGGTGAGATCGCCCACCAGCTGCGTGCCCATGTCCTTGCCGCTGCCCACGCGGGAGACGACGAGCGCGGCGGCGATCGAGATGAGGAGCGCGGGCACCTGCGCGACCAGGCCGTCGCCGACCGCGAGCAGCACGTAGTTGGACGCGGCCTGCGAGAAGGACAGGTTGTGCTGGAACATGCCGATCGCGAACCCGCCCAGGATCGTGATCACGAGGATGAGGATGCCGGCCACGGCGTCGCCGCGGACGAACTTCGAGGCGCCGTCCATCGCGCCGAAGAAGTCCGCCTCGTGGGCGACGTCCTGGCGGCGCTGGCGGGCGGTCTTCTCGTCGATGAGGCCCGCGTTGAGGTCGGCGTCGATGGCCATCTGCTTGCCGGGCATCGCGTCGAGGGTGAACCTCGCGCTCACCTCGGCGATGCGGCCCGCGCCCTTGGTCACCACCACGAAGTTGATGACGACGAGGATCGCGAAGACGATGAGGCCGACGGCGAAGTTGCCGCCGATCACGAAGTGGCCGAAGGACTCGATCACCTTGCCCGCCGCGCCCTGCCCCGTGTGGCCGTTGATGAGGATCTGGCGGGTCGAGGCGACGTTGAGCGAGAGCCGCAGCAGCGTCGTGACGAGCAGCACCACCGGGAAGGCGGCGAAGTCCAGGGGCTTCAACGTGTAGACGCTCACCATCATGACCAGCAGGGCGAGCGCGATGTTGAAGGTGAAGAGCAGGTCGAGCAGCAGCGGCGGCAGCGGCAGCAGCATCATCACCAGCATCATGATGATGAGCATCGGCACCGCGAGCGTGCGCAGCGAGGCGCCGTTCAGGCCGAGCTTGGTGAGATCGAGCGCGGGCATCCGTCGGGTCCTCAGGCGGCCGGCTCGGGATCCGGGCCGCTGTCCAGGCCGTCCGGCACGGCGATGGCCGTGGGCGCGATCGGGGAAGGCGCCTCGCCGCGGGCGGCGCGGCGCAGCTGGTAGACGTAGGCGAGCACCTGGGCGACCGCCTGGTAGAGCGCGGCCGGGATCTCGGCGCCCAGGTCGCCATGGCGGTAGAGCGCGCGCGCGAGCGGCGGGGCCTCGAGGCGGGGGACTCCGGCTTCGGCGGCGATCTCCCGGATCTTGAGCGCGATCGGGCCCTTGCCCATCGCCACGATCCGGGGAGCGCCGGCCGAGCCGTCGTCGTAGGCGAGCGCGACCGCGTAGTGGGTCGGGTTGGTGACCACGACGTCCGCCTTCGGGACCGCGGACATCATGCGGCGGCGGGCGATGTCGCGCTGCGCCTGGCGCACGCGCGCCTTCACGTGCGGGTCGCCTTCCTGTTCCTTGGCCTCGCGCCGCGCCTCTTCCGGCGTCATGCGCAGGGACTTCGTGTAGCGGTGGCGCTCGTGGTAGACGTCGATGGCCGCGATCACCGCGAGCACGCCGATCACGGTCCAGAGCGAGCCCGCGATGGCGCGTCCCGAGGCGGCCAGCGCGGCGACGAGCGGCAGCGTCGCGAGGCCCGCGGCGCTTTCCTTGAGCGCCCACAGGCTGGCGATCGCGGCCCCGCCCACGAGCACGGCGATGGCGAGCGTCTTGCCCAGTTCCGCCAGCGAGTCGACCGAGACGATGCGCTGGATCCCGGAGACGGGGTTCAGGCGGTTGAAATCCGGGGTGAAGGGCTTGGCGGTGAAGACGAGGCCGCCCTGCAGCAGGGGCACGAGCGCGGAGCCCAGCCAGAGCAGGCCCAGGATCGGCGCCATGACGAGGAAGCCGGCCGAGGACGCCGCGTACAGGCGCTCGGTGAGCCCGGCGGTGGTGAGGGCGTCGGCGGCGCCCAGCGTGAGGCCCTGGGCGAGGAGCTCGCGCAGGCCCGTGACGGCCTGCGGCGTGTAGGCGGCGATGCCGGCGAGCGTTCCGGCGAGCAGCACGAAGCTCGTGAGGTGGCGCGAGCGGGCGACCCGGCCCTCTTCCCGCGCGTCCGCCAGTCGCCTCTCGGACGGTGGGAGGGTCCTGTCTTCCTGGTCTGAATCGTGGTCGGCCATGGCTCGCGTGGGACGGTCTGTTTACGCGTTCCATCATGGCCGGCACCCCCCGGTCCGAAAGGCCGGAATACCGGGGGTTTGGGGGGTCAATTCGTCGCCCGCCCCCCGGGCGGGCCCTGCCCGAGGCCGCCTAGAAGCCCAGCTCGGCCAGCAGGTCGTCCACCTGCGCCTGGCTGGTGACCACCTCGGCGCGGCTGCCGTCGACCACCGGGCCCTCCAGGAGGCCTTCCTCGACGCTCGCGCGGCGCTCGGGCGGCGTGCTCGCGACGAGCAATTTCACGAGCTGCTCCTCCAGGTGCATGGCGAGGTCGCCGATCTTGCGGATCACCTGCCCCGTGAGGTCGTGGAAGTCCTGGGCCATCATGATGTCGGTGAGGTGCACCTGGATCAGGCGGCCGCCTTCCTGCGCCTGGACGAAGAACGCCGCGGTCTCGCGCACGAGCGCCGGCGACGGGGGGATCGCGCCGTCGGCCGCCGCGAGGGACGCCCAGGCCTTCCCGAGCCGCGCGAAGCCGGCGTCGAGGCGGTCCTGCTCGAGGCGCGCGCCGTCGACGGCGTTCAGCACCTTGTCGGCCGCCTCGCCGGTGAGGCGGGCGATGTAGTCCAGGCGCGAGCGCGCGTCCGGCAGCGTGCCCACGGCGCCCTGCAGGTGGATGTCGTAGCCGAGCTCGCGCAGCGCGTCGTGCAGCTGGCGCGTGAGGGTGCCGATGCGGTGGAAGACGTCGTAGTCGTCGTCGCCGAATTCCGGGACGCGTTCCTTCGGGAGGGCGTTCATCACTTCGCTCCCGCGCGCTGGACGATCTTGGCCACCTTCTCCTCGAGCGTGCCCTTGGTGAAGGGCTTCACGATGTAGCCGTTGGCGCCCGACTGGGCGGCCGTGACGATGTCCTCCTTGCGCGCCTCGGCCGTCACCATGAGCACCGGCAGGTTCTTGAGCGCCCCGTCCGCGCGGATCTGGTTGAGCAGCTCGAAGCCGTTCATGTTCGGCATGTTGATGTCGGAGACGACGAAGTCGAAGTTGCCTCCCTTCAGCTTCGCCAGGGCGGCGACGCCGTCCTCGGCCTCGTCGGCGTTGGCGTAGCCGATCTCCTTGAGCAGGTTGCGGACGATGCGGCGCATCGTCGAGAAGTCGTCGACGATCAGGAATTTCATCTCGGCGGTGGTCATGGGACGTCCTCGGGGGGAGTTTCTGGAAAGGGGTCAGCGGGCGGTGGCGGGAGCCGCCGCGGCGGTCGCGTCGCTGCGCTGCACGGCGGCCTCGATGGCCGTGACGGTTTCGGGCTTCGCGCCGGCGAGGGCGGCCGCGGCGCCCTCGGCGTCCTCGACCTCCGTCTCGTCCTCGCGGCCCATGGCGCGCTCCTCGGCGCGCTTGTTCATGACGGTGATGTTGATGCGGCGGTTGGCGGCGTCGCGCGGGTCCTCCGGCTTCACGAGCTGCACCGAGGCGAGGCCCACGACGCGCAGGACCTTGCCCTCGACGATGCCGCCGGCCACCAGCTCGCGGCGCGAGGCGTTGGCGCGGTCGGCCGAGAGGTCGAAGTTCGAGTAGGAGCGCTCCCCGCCCAGGTAGGGCGCGGCGTCGGTGTGGCCCGTGATGGTCACCTTGTTGTCGACCTCGTTGAGCAGGCGCCCCACCTCGCGCAGGATCTCGCGCATGTAGTCCTTCACGCGCGCGCTGCCCACGTCGAACATCGGGCGCTGCTCCGCGTCGACGATGTGGATCACGAGGCCCTCGGGGGTCATCTCGAGCTTGATCTGCTTCTTGAAGTCCGCCAGGCGCGGGTTGGCGTCGATGGCGGCCTCGATCCTGCGCTTGAGATCCTCGAGCCGGGCGCGCTCCAGGCGGACGAGCTCGGCCTTCACGGCCGCGCGCTCGTTGCGCCGGGCGGCCTTCTCGACGTCGCCGCTTCTCACCTGGCCGTCGCGGCGCGCGAGGTCCTTGCCGCCGCCGTTCACGATGCTGGTCGCGTCGCCCGCGCCCGAGCCGCCCGGCATCGCCATCTTCACCGGGTTCTGGAAGTACTCGGAGATGCCCTGCAGCTCCGCCTTCGAGGTCGAGCCCAGCAGCCACATCAGCAGGAAGAACGCCATCATCGCGGTCACGAAGTCCGCGTAGGCGATCTTCCAGGCGCCGCCGTGGTGGCCGCCGCCGCCCTTCTTGATGCGCTTGACGATGATCGGGGCCGGCGCGACCTTCTTGGAATCCTTCGCAGCGCCCATGTCAGCCCCGCTTCGGCTTCACGTGGCCCTCGAGCTCGAGGAAGCTGGGGCGCTCCGTCGAGAAGAGCACCTTGCGGCCGAATTCGATGGCGAGCGAGGGCGCGTAGCCCTGCAGGCTCGCGAGGAGCGTCACCTTCACGCACTGCAGTTCCTTGGTGCCCTCCTCGAGCTTCTGGCCCAGGAGCGTCGCGAGCGGGCCCACGAAGCCGTAGGCGAGCAGGATGCCCACGAAGGTGCCGACCAGCGCCGCGCCGATCTTGCCGCCCAGGATCGCGGGCGGCTCGCCCACGGAGCCCATCACGTTCACCACGCCCATCACCGCGGCCACGATGCCGAAGGCGGGCAGGCCGTCGGCCATCTGCTGGACGGCGTGCGCCGGCGCGTGGCCCTCGGCGTGGTGCGTGTCGAGTTCCTGGTCCATCAGGGCCTCGATCTCGTGCGGGTTCATGTTGCCGCTCACCATGATGCGCAGGTAGTCGGTCATGAACTCGATGAGGTGGTGGTCCGAGGCGAGTTCCGGGTGCTTCTGGAAGAGCGGGCTCTTGTCCGGCTCCTCGACGTCGCCCTCGATCGCCATCATGCCTTCCTTGCGGATCTTGGTGAGGATGTCGAAGAGCAGGGCCATGAGGGCCAGGTAGCGCGCCTTGGTGTACTTGGAGCCCTTGAAGCAGGACGGCAGCGCGCCGAAGACGGCCTTCAGCACCTTCACGTTGTTGCTCACCACGAAGGCGCCCATGGCGGCCCCCGCGATGATGAGCAGCTCGAAGGGCTGGAAGAGCGCGGCGATCTTGCCGCCGTGCAGCGCGAATCCGCCCAGCACGGAGCCCACGACCACGATGTAACCGATGATGACGAGCATCCTTGCGGACCCCTGCATGTAGTTTTCCGCCCCCGGTGGGACGGATAGCCATGTTGTCGGCAGGGCCACCGGATTGTTGAGCCGGGTCAAGGGCGTGCGGGCGCGCCCCCCGAAAAAAAACGCGGCAGGCCGGCGGGTGGCCGGTCTGCCGCGGAAGTCCGCCGCTGGAAAGGGAGGTAGCGGCGGGCTACACGGGGGATCAGTGCACCGTCACTTCGACGGTCTCGCGCTCGGCTTCGGCCAGGCCGGCGGCGCGGGCGGCGCGCGTCTTGCCGGCGCGGGCGGGGGGGTTGCACAGGCCGCAGACGTAGCCGTCCGTGAGCTCGTGCGTGTGGTTCACGAAGAGGCCGCCGCATTTCGTGCACTTCGTGAGGGTGAGCATGTCGGCGTTCACGAAGCTCACCAGGCGCCAGGCGCGGGTGATCGAGAGGATGTCCTCGTTGCCGGTGGCGCGCAGCTGCTCGAGGTACAGCTCGTACGCCTTGGCGACCGCCTCGATCTCCTCGATCTCGGTGGTCTTGATGAGGTTCTGGTAGATGTTGAGGAAGAGCGAGGCGTGCACGTTCGGCTGCCAGGTCATGAACCAGTCGGTGGAGAACGGCAGCTGGCCCTTGGACGGGCTCCGGCCCTGGACTTCCTTGTACAGGCGCAGCAGGCGCTCGTAGGAAAGGTCGGTCTCGCTCTCGAGGACCTGCAGGCGCGCGCCCAGCTTGATGAGGTGCACCGCGAGGCGGACTTGCTCGGCTTCGTTGACGATGGAGCGGGCGGCGGCCATGGCGTCAGGCCTCCTCGGCGAGGCGGCCGGACATCACGATGCCGGCGTGCAGCTGCTGCGTGGACGACTGCTTGCCGTGGTTGGCGAGGAGCCCCCACACCATCTCGTCGTCGAAGCGGAAGCGGCACATCAGCATCGGGGAGCTCGCCACGCGCACGATCTGCTGCGGCGAGAGGCCGTCGATTACCGTTGCAACCTCCTCGTTGAGCCCGAGGCGGAAGAGCGCCTGGGGGCGGTCCTGGCGGATCATGTGCTGCGCGAGCATGAGGTAGGCGAGGTTCGCCTCGCGGATCTCGGCCAGCAGTTGCGTGTTCTCGTTCATCGCTTTTTCCCTTTCCAAGGTGCCCCGGACAGAGGCGCGTTCCAGACAGGACCCATTGTCGGCAACGCCCCCCGCGCCTTGAATCGGAAGCACGCTGGAAATCGCGCGAGTTTTCTTCCCGCCCGCGTGTAGGAAGAGCGCCTACATCGCCCCCTTCCCTCCTCCCCCTCCCCCTCTTGCGCCACCGTCCCGCTAAAGATTCCGCCGGGGCCTCCCGATAAGGCTCCCATGGGCGTCGCATCAGACAGCGCCGCCCAGCCCGGGAAGCAACGGCCGGGCGATCCCGCGAAAGAGGCGGGGCAACGGTCCCGGACGCACCGGGCGATAGAGATCATCGCTTCCAGACAACGCACAGGAGATTTCAGACCATGGCCAACACCATCAACACCAACGTCGCCTCGCTCACCGCCCAGCGCAACCTGAACGTCTCGGGCACCGGCCTGCAGACCGCCATCGCGCGCCTCTCGTCCGGCCTTCGCATCAACGGCGCCGCCGACGACGCCGCGGGCCTGGGCATCGCCGACCGCATGAACGCGCAGGTCAAGGGCCTGAATGTCGCCGCGCGCAACGCCGCCGACGCGATCAGCGCCGTGCAGACGTACGACTCCGCCCTGGGCGGCATCACCGACATGCTCCAGCGCATGCGCGAGATCGCGGTTCAGGCGAACAACGCGACGAACTCGACGGACGACCTGGCCAACCTCCAGTCGGAATACAGCCAGCTCGGCACGGAAATCGACCGCCAGATCACGGCGACCAAGTTCAACGGCAACGCCGACATGGACGGCGGCGCGACCCTCACCTACCAGGTCGGCGCGAACGTGGGCGACACGATCGACGTGACGGTCGCCGACATGAGCGGCCTCACGGCCGGGGCCGCGAACGTCTCCACCGACGCCGAAGCGGCGATGACGGCGATCGACGCCGACCTCGTCACGGTCGCGACCGAGCGCGCCAACTACGGCGCCGTGCAGAACGTGTTCCAGAACGTGATCAGCACCGTGCAGGCGGCCGCGACGAACCAGGCCGCCGCCCGTGGCCGGATCGTGGACGCCGACTTCGCCCAGGAAACCGCCGCCCTCACCCGCGCGCAGATCCTGCAGCAGGCCGGCACGGCGATGGTCGCCCAGGCGAACCAGCTGCCCAACAGCGTCCTGTCGCTGCTCAAGTAATCGCGGCAAGGGCCGTAGGAACACCCAAGCGGCAACAAGAAGGCCGGGCGACCGCGAAGCGGGCGTCCGGCTTTTCGCACGAACACCGGGCCCTCCCGTCCGGCTGAACGAAGCCGAGGTGAGCATGAACGTGAACAGCATTTCCGATGCCGGCGTCTCCTGGGCGGCCGCGGTCGCCTCCCTGGCGCTCACGCGCCCTGCCACCGCGCCTCCCGCCGCCGAGGCGGACGCCGACCGGGTGAAGGCCGCCGTCTCCACCGCCAACCAGCACCTGGCCGTCTCCGGCCAGCGGCTGGAGATGTCCTGGGACCACGACACGCGGCGCGTCGTCGTGAGGCTCATCGACAGCGAATCCCGGGAAGTCATCCGGCAACTGCCCACCGAGGAAGCCCTTTCCCTCGCGAAGCGCCTCGCCTCCCTCGCCGATCATTTCTCGGCCGAAGCATGACCTGAAGGAATTCCCATGGGCATCAGCAGCCCCGGCATCGGCAGCGGTCTCGACGTAGGCTCCCTCGTCTCGAAGCTGATGGCGCTGGAGCAGAAGCCGCTCACCACGCTCCAGAGCCGCGCGACGCAGGTCCAGAACGAGATCTCCGCCTTCGGCAAGATCTCCTCGCAGCTCGACACGCTGCGCAGCGTGGCCTCCGACCTCGCGAAGCCCGCGAGCTGGGGCGCGCGCGCCGCCACGCTCTCCGATCCCAGGCTCGCCACCGTCACCGCGACGAGCGCCGCGGCCGCGGGCCAGTATTCGCTCGAGGTCACGAACCTCGCCTCGGCCCACCGCCTCGCCTCCAGCCCCTACCTCGCGGCCACCGACGCCGTGGGCACGGGCACGCTCACGATCGACGTGGGCACGTGGACGGGCACGAGCTTCGCCGCCAAGCCGGGATCCACCCCCCTCGTCGTGACGATCGGCGCCGCGAACAACACGCTCGCCGGCGTGCGCGATGCCATCAACGCCGGCGCGAACGGCGCGGCGCGCGCCTCGATCGTGACCGACACGAGCGGTGCGCGCCTGGTGATCACCTCCACCGCGACCGGCGCCGCCAGCGCGCTGCGCATCGCGGCGGCGGACGACGACCTGGACGACACGGACTCCAATGGCCTCTCCGCCCTCGCCTACGCGGGCGACACCTCGGCGCTCGCCCCCGGCGCGAAGCAGGTGCAGGCCGCGCAGGACGCGCTCCTCAAGGTGGACGGCCTCACCGTGCGCTCGGCCACCAACACGGTCGCCGGCGCCATCGACGGCGTCACGCTCAACCTGCTGGGGTCCAACCCCGGCGCGCCCGCGACGCTCGGCGTGGCCGTCGACACGCAGGCGGCCACCGACCTCGTGGGCAAGTTCGTCGCGGCCTACAACGACTCGGTCAAGCTCTTCACGGGCTATCTCAAGATCGATCCGGTGGGCAACGCCGACGGCACGCTGCAGTCCGACGCGGGCGCGCGCAGCCTCGGCGCGTCGCTGCGCACCCTCGCGACGCGCCAGCTGCCCTCGGGCGCGCTCACCTCGCTCTCGCAGGCCGGGATCGCCCTGCAACGCGACGGCACGCTCTCCGTGAACGCCACCAAGCTCGCCAAGGCCCTCGAAGGCGGCACGGCGGACCTCGCCACGCTCTTCACCGCGAGCGGGGGCGGCGTCGCCGAAGCGCGCGGCATCGCCGTGGGATTCAAGGCCGCACTGGACACGGCCCTCAACGCCGGCGGCACCCTCAAGTCGCGCACCACGAGCCTCTCGGACCGGCTGAAGGCCAACCTGCGGCAGCAGGACACGCAGCAGTCGCGCCTCGAGCAGATGCAGGCCCGCCTGCTCAAGCAGTACTCGGCCCTGGACGGCCAGCTCGCGAGCATGCAGTCGATCTCCTCGAGCCTCAGCCAGAGCCTCACGGCCCTCACGAACAACCAGTCGAACAAGTGACCGGATCCGACCTCAGGGATTCGCGCCGCAAGCCGATATCCATTCGTAGCCCTCAATCCCGAACGGATCCGCCATGTTCTACGCCCGCAACTCCGCCCACGCCTACCGCAAGGTCGGCATCGAGTCCGACGTCTCCGGCGCGAGTCCGCACCGCCTCGTGCACCTGCTCTACGAAGGCGCGATCGGCTCGGTCCAGGCGGCCCGGCAGGGCATCGACCAGGGCCAGGTGGCGCTGAAGGGCCAGGCCATCTCCAAGGCGATCCGCATCGTGGACGAGGGGCTCAAGGCGAGCCTCGACCCGGCCCGCGGCGGCGACCTCGCCGCGCGCCTCGCGGCGCTCTACGACTACATGGTCGGCCAGCTGCTGCAGGCGAACCTGAAGAACGACCGGAAGGCGCTCGAGCAGGTCGAGAACCTCCTCGCCACCCTGCGCGACGCGTGGGACGCCATCGAACCGCCGCCCGCCCGCCCCGTCGGCGCGGGAAACGCCCCTTACGGAAGCCTCGTCGCCGCATGAACCTCACCCTTGACCGCGTGCCCCTCATGGAAGCCTACGAAACCGTGGCCCGGGACAGTCACGCTCTGCTCGCCGCCGCGAGAGCCGCCGACTGGGACGAGTTCGACCGCCTGCAGGCGCTCTGCCGCGATCACGTGGCCCAGATCCGGGGCAACCACGGCCCGCGCGAGTTCACCAGCGCGCAGAAGCACCGCCGGCGCGAGATCCTCGTCGCCATCCTCGGCGAGGACCGCGCGATCCGCGACATCCTCGAGCCCACGACCCGCCGGTTCGAGGCGCTGATGCAGATGCGCCTCGAGCGGTAGCCCGGAGCCGGCTGACCGTGTCCATCCTGCCCCCGAGCCTCCCCGGCCGCATCCCGGCGGTGCCCGTGCCCAGCACGGTGCGCCCGCCGCTGCCCGTCGAGCCGGTCCAGCCGATCCGCGAGCGCGTGGTGCCCGACGAGGGCCCGATGCCCCGAACGCGGCCCGGATCGATCGTCGACACCTGGGCCTCGCCGGAGGACTTCGCGCTCTCCGAGACGACCACGGCCCGCCGGGCCCTCGCCGTCGCGCGTCCCGCGCCTCGCCCGGTCCTGCGCGCCCTGCCGGGCCGCATCGCCATCGACCTGGGCGGACCCGAGACGACGGGCGAGGCGGCGAAGCTCGCGCCCGTGCTGCGCCGCGCCGTCGAGTCGTCGGGCGTCTTCTACGAATCGCACCTCGCCCAGTGGGTCGAGGGCCATCGCGCCACCGTCGACGTCGCGCGCGAGGTCTCGAGCCTCGCGATGCACGCGAAGGACGCCGCGGAACACGGCGTGCGCGATTCGGTGCGCTCGCAGCAGATCGACTTCCTGCGCCAGGGCGAGGTGGGCTGGATGCTGCCCGCGCCCTTCCAGGGGACGACGCTCTGGGTCGGCGAGCCGATCGTCGAGGGACGCATCGCGCCCGAGGCCACGCCGCTCGTGAAGCTCGAGATCGACCTCCCCGGCCGCGGCGCGCTCCGGGTCGTCCTGCGCCTCGTCGGCCGCGAACTCTTCGTCGACCTGGACGGCGGCGAGCACGCCGGGCTGGGCCCGGCGGAGCTGCTCGACCTCGGCACGCGCCTGCAGGGCCTCGCGGGCCTGCACCTCGCCTCGCTGCGCACCTCGGCGGTGGCCTGCTCCAAGCGCACGAACGCCGACGGCGGGGACACGTGCACGTGGACCAACTGCGACCGCTGCCTCGCGCGGGGGACCTGATCGCCATGGAAACGCGCGTCGCCACTTCCCCGGGCCAGGCCGCCGCCCTCAGCTACCTGCCCGGCCGCGGCGCGCCCCGGCTCGTCGCCAAGGGCCGCGGCGACATCGCCCGGCGCATCGTCGAGCTCGCGCGCGAGGCCGGCGTGCCCGTGGCGCAATCCCCGGAGCTCGTGTCGCTGCTCATGCAGGTGGACATCGACCGCCACATTCCCGAGAGCCTCTACCGCGCCGTGGCCGAAGTGCTCGTCTGGGCCCACGGCCTGCCGGCGGCGCCGGATGCGGGGACGCGACGCGATGGCTAGCGCGCGCCTGCCCGAGGTCCCCGCGCCCGAGCACGAATCCTTCATGGTGCGCAGCCATCCGGAGATCGGCGCGATCCTGCGCGCGCTCGCGCAGGCCGGCACGCTCGTCACCGCCTACGTGGGCGGCGCCAGGGACTTCTTCGCGAGCACCGTCCTCGCCATGGACCCGCAGGCGGGCGAATTCCTGCTCGAGGCCGGTCCCGGCACGGCGCTGCCCTCCGGCGGCGACGCCCTCACGGTCGTCGCCTTCCTGGACCACGTGAAGGTGCAGTTCGATTCCGTCGCCCTGGGCGCCGTGGGCTACGAAGGGCACCGCGCCCTGCGCGCCCGCAATCCCTCGCGCCTGCTGCGGCTGCAGCGCCGCGAGAACTTCCGCGTCGAGACGCCCACCCTGCGCGCCCCCGTGTGCCACGTGCCCGCGGGCGAGGGCCGGCCGGCCGCCGAGCTGCGCGTGGCCGACGTCTCCTGCGGCGGGATCGCGCTCGCGATCGGAAACGGCGAGATCCGCCTGGTTCCCGGCGACGTCGTGAGGGGCTGCGTGCTCGAGCTGCCGGGGATGGCGCCCCTGGGCGTGACGATCGAGGCCCGCCACGCGGCCGGAAGCGGGAACGGCGAGGACAGCGGGATGCGCACCTGCGGCTGCCGCTTCGTGGACCTGCCGGGGCCGGCCGCCACCCTGCTCCAGCGCTACGTGAACTCGGTCGAGCGCGAGCGCCTGCGCCTTCGCGACTAGGCGCGCCTCAGACCTGCATGTTCATGATCTCGGTGTAGGCCGAGACCAGCTTGTTGCGGGCTTGCACCACGGCCTGGAAGCCCACGGAGGCCTTCTGCATGGAGATCATCGTCTCCTCCAGGGACACGGCCGGGTCCTCCATCGAGAAGCGCTTCTGCAGGTCGACGGACTCGTTCTGCACCTTGCTCGTCTGCTCCAGGGCCGTCTTCACCAGGTCGGCGAAGCTCGTGCCGGCGGCCGCCTTGGCGCCGGAGAGGGCGCCGGGGCCGGCCACGCCGGCGAAGGGGCTGGCCGCGCGCAGGGAATCGATCGGGGACATCGGGGCACCTCTCAAGGGGGAAACGTCACATCCCGAACCCTACGCGCCCGCCCGTCCGCCGTTCCCCGGATATGGGCCGGCAAACGGGCGCTATTTCCGGGTTGGCCGGACGGCGCGGTGCCGGAAGATGCTGGACGTGACCCCTCCCATCCGACCGCCCCGATGAACAACGCCTCCGCCTCGTCCCCCGCCGGGAGTTTCCTCGGCCGCATCCCGCCGCGCAGCCTCATGGCCCTGCTCGTGGGCGCCGCGACCCTCATCGCCGTGAGCGCGGCCGCCGTGATGTGGCTGCGCACGCCCGACTACAAGCTCCTCTTCGCCAACGTCTCCGACAAGGACGGCGGGGCCATCGTGGCCGCGCTCGGCCAGCTGGACGTGCCGTTCCGTAACGGCGAGGGCGGCGCGATCTACGTGCCGGCCGACCGCGTCCACGACATCCGCCTGAAGCTCGCCTCGCAGGGCCTGCCCAAGGGCGGCGGCGTGGGCCTCGAGCTCATGGACGGCCAGAAGTTCGGCGCGACGCAGTTCCAGGAGCAGGTGAACTTCCAGCGCGGCCTCGAAGGCGAGATCGCGCGCTCGATCGAGTCGATCTCCGCCGTGCAGTCGGCGCGCGTGCACCTGGCGCTGCCCAAGGCCTCGCTCTTCGTGCGCGAGACGCAGAAGCCCTCGGCCTCGATCGTCCTCAACCTGTATTCGGGCAAGAGCCTCGAGCGCTCGCAGGTGGCCGGCATCACGCACCTGGTCGCCTCCAGCGTGGCCGACCTGCCCCTCGCCAACGTCTCCATCGTCGACCAGCACGGCAACCTGCTCTCCGCGCCGCCGCGCGCCCCCGGTTCCGCCGCGGGCCTGAACCCGTCCGAGCTCGCCTACGTGCAGGACATCGAGCAGGGCCACATCAAGCGCATCCTCGACATCCTCGAGCCCATCGCCGGCCGCGGCAACGTGCGCGCGCAGGTGACGGCCGAGGTGGACTTCAGCCAGGTCGAGCAGACCGCCGAGCTCTACAAGCCCAACCAGGGGACGGAGCCCGCCACGGTGCGCAGCACGGCGTCCTCCGAATCGGCCTCCGGTTCCGGCGGCGCCGCCGGCGTTCCCGGCGCGCTTTCCAACCAGCCGCCCCCGGGCACGGAGAAGAAGGAGGCCGCCCCGAGCCCGAGCAACACGCCCCAGGAATCCGTCGTCAACCACGAGGGCGACAAGCCCCTGCGCCACACCCGCGCCCAGGTCGGCCGCCGCACGCGCCCGGCCGCCCCGATCCCCCCGAACCCCACACCCCCGCTCCCCCCCCCGCCCCCCGCCCAGCCCCCCACCC
>CAZPLW010000100.1:0-15161 GCA_964587315.1 uncultured Lysobacter sp. | reverse complement strand
AGGAGGAGATCTTCGGCCCGGTGCTCTGCCTCGTGTCGGTCGATTCGCTCGACGAGGCCATCGCCTTCATCAACGAGCATCCGATGGGCAACGGCACGGGCATCTTCACGCAGTCCGGCGCCGCGGCGCGCAAGTACCAGTACGAGATCGACGTGGGCCAGGTCGGCATCAACGTGCCCATCCCGGTGCCGGTCCCCTACTTCTCGTTCACCGGCTCGCGCGGCTCGAAGCTGGGCGACCTCGGCCCCTACGGCAAGCAGGCGATGCAGTTCTTCACCCAGGTGAAGACGGTCACGGCGCGCTGGTTCGACGACGCGGCGACGACCGGGGGCATCCACACCACCATCAGCCTCAAGTAGGCGCGCCATGAAGATCGGATTCGTCGGGCTGGGCAACATGGGCAATCCCATGGCCCGCAACCTCATCAGGAACGGCCACGCGGTGAAGGGCTACGACGTCGTGCCGGCGCTGCTCGACAAGGCGGTCTCGCAGGGCGTCGCGCGCGCCACCTCGGTGGCCGATTGCGTCGCCGGCAGCGAGGTGGTGATCACCATGCTTCCCTCCTCGCCCCACGTGAGGAGCGTCTACGCGAACGAGACGGGCGTCCTCGCGCACGCGAAGCCGGGCATGCTGCTCATCGACAGCTCGACCATCGATCCGCTCACGGCCCGCGAAGTGGCGTTCGACGCGCTCGCCAAGGGCATCGCGATGGTCGATGCCCCGGTCTCCGGGGGCACCGGCGGCGCCGAGGCCGGCACCCTCACCTTCATGGTGGGCGGCGACGCGAAGCACTACGAGGCCGCCAAGGCGATCCTCGTCGCCATGGGCAAGAACATCGTGCACTGCGGCGGCAGCGGCAACGGCCAGGTGGCCAAGATCTGCAACAACATGATGCTCGCCATCGAGATGATCGCCACCAGCGAGGGCATGACGCTCGCGGCGAAGCTCGGCATGGACCCGAAGGTCTTCGCCGGCATCGTGAACACCTCCAGCGGCCGGTGCTGGTCTTCCGACACGTACAACCCCTACCCCGGCGTCCTCGAGAACGCGCCCGCCTCGCGCGGCTACTCCGGCGGCTTCGGGGCGGACCTCATGCTGAAGGACCTCACCCTCGTCACCGAGGCGGCCAAGCAGGCGAAGGTGCCGGTGCTCCTGGGCGCCATCGCGCAGCAGGTCTACCAGAAGCACTCGGCGGACGGCCACGGCGGCAAGGATTTCTCCAGCGTCATCCTCCAGTACCTCAAGACCTGACCGCCGGGAGCCGCACCGCATGGTGAACCACCGCATCGAGGGCCACACCGCGGTCCTCACGATCGACAACCCGCCCGCCAACACCTGGACGCCGGAGAGCCTTCGCGGGCTCGAGAAGCTCGTGGCCGAGCTGAACGCCGACCGTAACGTCTACGCCGCCGTCATCACCGGCGCGGGCGAGAAGTTCTTCTCCGCCGGCGCGGACCTGAAGAAGTTCGCGGGCGACAAGGCCTACGCGCGCCACTTCATCGCCCGCTTCGGCGCGGCCTTCGAGGCGCTCATGAACGCGCGCTTCGTCACGATCGCCGCCATCAACGGCTACGCCATGGGCGGGGGCCTGGAGTGCTGCCTCGCGTGCGACCTGCGCGTCGCCGAGTCGCATGCGCAGATGGCGCTGCCGGAGCCGGCCGTGGGCCTGCTCCCGGCGGGCTGCGGCACGCAGAACCTCGCGGGCCTGGTGGGCGAGGGCTGGGCCAAGCGGATGATCCTCACCAACGAGCGCGTGGACGCCCCCACCGCGCTTCGCATCGGCCTGGTGGAAGAGGTCGTCGAGAAGGGCCAGGGCCTCGCGCAGGCCCTGATGCTCGCCGAACGCGTCGCGGGCCTCTCGCCCCGCGCGGTCGAGTACTGCAAGGGCCTCATCCACAACGGGCGCAACGCCATCCCGCGCCGTGCCGGCCTCGCGCTCGAACGCGAGCGCTTCATGGACCTCTTCGACCACCCGGACCAGGCGGAAGGCGTCGCGGCCTTCCTGGAGAAGCGCAAGCCCGAATGGAAGAACGACTGAGCGCGGCCGGCGGCGAGCTCCTCGCCGACCTGGCCGATGGCGTGGCGACGGTCACGCTGAACCGCCCCTCCGCGCTCAACGCCCTCACGATGGGCATGATCGAGGGCCTCGCCGCGTGGCTCGACGAGTGGGAGAAGGACGCCCGCGTTCGCGTCGTGCTGCTGCGCGGCGCCGGCGAGAAGGCGTTCTGCGCGGGCGGCGACATCCGCGCGCTGCGCGAGGATTTCCTCGCCGGCGGCGACCAGTCGCGCCGGTTCTTCATCGTCGAGTACGCGCTCGATCACCGCATCCACCGGTACCCGAAGCCCGTCGTCGCGCTCATGGACGGCATCGTGATGGGCGGCGGCATGGGCATCTCCCAGGGCGCGCGCCTGCGCGTCGCCGGCCCCCGCACGCGCCTCGCGATGCCCGAGACGGCGATCGGGCTGTTTCCCGACGTGGGCGGCAGCTGGTTCCTGCCGCGCTGCCCCGGGCGCGTCGGCACCTATCTCGGCCTCGTGGGGCCCACGCTCGGCGGGGCCGACAGCCTCTACGCGCGCCTCGTGGACGCCTGCGCCGGTCCCGGGACGATCGCGCGGCTGCCGGCCGAGCTGGCGGGCTGCGCGCTGGCCGAGGATCCGATGGCCGCCGTCGAGGCGCTTCGGGCCCGGCTCGCCCGCGACGTGCCCGTGCCCGGGGAGCTCACGAGCCTTCGGCCCGCCATCGACCGCCATTTCGCCCATGCCTCGATCGAGGCCATCGTCGCCTCGCTCGAGGCGGAGGCCGATCCCGTCCTCCAGCCCTGGGCCGACAAGACGCGCGCGCTCCTCGCCAAGCGCTCGCCCACCCTGCTCAAGGTGACGCTCGAGCAGCTGCGCCGCGGCGCCGGCATCAGCCTCGCGGAGTGCTTCCGCATGGAGTACGGCCTCGTGCAGGCCTGCTTCGACCAGGGCGACTTTCTCGAGGGGGTGCGTGCCTTGATCGTGGACAAGGACAACACCCCCCGCTGGAACCCACCCTCGCTCCCCGAGGTCTCCGAGGCCGCCGTCGCCGCGTTCTTCGCGCCGCGATGCAGCCCGGCGGACCATCCGCTCGCCCGACTCTAGCCCCGACCAGGAGAATCGCCTTGAAACTCGTCACCTATTCCCCCGCCGCCGGCGGAACGCCGCGTCCCGGCCTCGTCCTCGAGGCGGATCGCATCGCCGACATCGCCGCGAACTGCGCCGCGCCCGGCGTCGACTTCTCCTCGATGCTCGGCATCATCCGCGGAGGCGCCGCAGCCCGCGCGGCCCTGGACGCCCTCGCCGCGAAGCCGCCGGCCGCGACCCTCGCGATGACGGAGGTGAAGCTGCACGCGCCCATCCCGCGCCCGGCGAAGAACGTCTTCTGCGTCGGCTGGAATTACCTCGAGCATTTCGAGGAAGGCGCCAAGAAGCTCCAGGACAACCGCGAGCTGCCGAAGTGGCCCGTGTTCTTCAGCAAGGCCCCCACCGCCGTGAACGGCCCGTACGACGCGATCCCGTTCGACGCCGAGGTCTCGACCTCGCTCGACTGGGAAGTGGAGCTGGGCGTGATCCTGGGCACCGGCGGCAAGAACATCAAGCCGGAGGACGCGATGTCCCACGTCTGGGGCTACACGGCCATCAACGACGTGACCTGGCGCGACATCCAGCGGCGCCACGGCGGACAGTGGGACAAGGGCAAGAGCCTCGACGGCACGTGCCCCATGGGCCCGGTCATCGTGACGGCCGACAGCCTGGACCCGAACAACCTGCGCGTCTCGTGCCGGGTGAACGGCGTGACCAAGCAGGACTCGAACACGAAGTTCCTCTACTTCAAGCTGCCGCGACTCATCGCCGACCTCTCGCTCGGCCAGACGCTCGAGCCCGGCGACGTCATCTCCACCGGCACCCCCGAGGGCGTGGGCTTCGCGCGCAATCCCCCGGAGTTCATGAAGGCCGGCGACCTGCTCGAGACCGAGGTCGAGGGCATCGGCGTGCTGCGCAATCCCATCGGGGCTTGACGAGTCCCCCGGGATCGGGCGCCTAATAGCGCAGACGAAACGCGACGGAAGGGCGCCATGCCGAGCCGCATTCCGCCGGGATCGAGCGTCGTGGGCCGCATGGGCATCTACCGGCGGCTCGTGGCCATCCCGGCGCTCCAGAAAAGCTACGCGCGCAAGTTCGCGGTGGCCGCGTTCGCGGGCACGCAGGTGCCCCTGCTCGTGTTCATCGCGTACCTGCTCTTCGCGCGCGCGGACTGGAGCGCGATGTTTCCCCTCGTCGCGGCGCTCCTGCTCGCCTGCTTCGCCGGGTTCCTGGGCACGCTGTGGGTGCTGCGCGAGATCCTCGTGCCCATCGACCTCACCGCCGAGGCGCTCAAGCGCTATCTCGAGGAGCGCCGCCTGCCGGACCTGCCGGTCGAATTTCCCGACCAGGCGGGCCGCCTCATGGAGGGCACGCAGTACACCCTCACGCAGCTCAACGAGACGATCAACCGGCTCGAGCGCGTGTCGGACTCGGACGAGCTCACGGGCCTGTACAACCGCCGCGCCGGCGAGAAGCGGCTCGCCGAGGAGATCGCCCGCGCCGAGCGGGACCTGGAGACTTTCCAGTTCGCGATCATCGAGGTGAACGACCTGCGCCAGCTGAACGAGGCGAACGGCCACAGCGCGGGCGACGCGTGCCTGTCGCACGTGGCGGCGCTGCTGCAGCTCAACACGCGCCGCGGCGACTGGGTGGCGCGCTGGGACGGCCACGGCTTCGCCATCGGGCTGCACCGCAACCGTGCCCTCAAGATGGTGATGGAGCGCATCGTGAAGGCCGTGACGGCGAGCCCGTGCGAAGTGTCCGCGGGCCGCGAGGTCCTCGTGAGCGTGAGCCTGGGCGTCGCGGAATACCGCTTCGGGGCCGGCAAGACGGGCCTCGTGGGCGATGTCGAGCGGGCCCTCGCCTCGGCGCGCGAGCGCGCGCAGCGCCTGGGCGGCTCGCAGGTGGGCTACTACCACGAGCTGGGCACCGGCGCGGCGCTGGGCGAGGCGGCCTAGCGCCTCCCGGCGCTCAGCCCAGGAGCAGCACCCCGATACCGAGCGCGGCGAAGATCACCGCGGTGACGACGTGCACCGCCCGCACCGGCATGCGCTTCGCGAGCGCGTCCCCGAAGAACGCCACCGGCGCGTTCGCGAGCAGCATCCCGATCGTCGTGCCCAGCACCACCGCGGCCAGCGAGTCGAAGCGGGCGGCGAGCGCCACCGTGGCCACCTGCGTCTTGTCGCCGATCGCGACGAAGAAGAAGAGGATCGCCGTGGTGAGGAAGACGCCCCCCCGCTGCTTCGACGCGGAATCGTCGTCGTCCAGCTTGTCGGGCACCAGCATCCACGCCGCCATCGCGATGAACGACACCCCGAGTATCCAGCGCATCGCGTCGGGCCCGATGGCCTTCGTGAGCCACGCGCCGACCGCGCCGGCGATGCCGTGATTGACCAGCGTCGCGACGAAGATGCCGGCGACGATGGGCCACGGCTTCTTGTAGCGGGCCGCGAGGACGAGCGTGAGCAGCTGGGTCTTGTCGCCGATCTCGGCGAGCGCCACGATGCCGATCGAGACGAGCAGGGCTTCCATGTGTGCTTTCGGACAGGCTTCGCCGGCGCCGGGCCCCGGGGCCTCGGTGCGCGGGCGGCAGGCGGGCCTAGAAGAGGGCTTCCTCCGCCGCGAGGACGCTGTCCGCGCCGCCCATGACGGATTCGGCGAGCGAGGTGGCCTGCGGCATGAGGTGGTCGGCGAAGAAGCGCGCCGTGAGGCGCTTGGACTTGAGGTGGGCGGGATCGCCCTCCCCGGCCTCCTGCTGGGCGGCCGCGGCGAGCGCGGCGCGCGCCATCATCCAGCCGCCGATCGTCCAGCCGGCGAGCATGAGGTAGTAGACCGACCCGGCCGCGACCGCGCCGGGATTGGCCGGATGGTTCACCACGATCCATTCGGTGGCGCGCTCGAAGGCGTCGATGGCCGCGGCGAGCCGGTGGCCGATGGCGCGCAGGTCGGTGTCCTTCGCCTGCAGCGCCGCGAGCGTCTTGCGCATGTCGTGGATGAGCAGCTTCGCCGTGCTGCCGCCCTCGCGCCCGACCTTGCGGCCCACGAGGTCGTTGGCCTGGATGCCCGTGGTGCCCTCGTAGATCGTGGAGATGCGCGCGTCGCGCAGGTGCTGCGCGGCGCCCGTCTCCTCGATGAAGCCCATGCCGCCGTGCACCTGGACGCCCAGGGAGGCCGCCTGGATGCCGGCCTCGGTCGACCAGCCCTTCACCACCGGGATGAGCAGGTCCACGAGCGACTGGCAGCGCCGGCGCTCGGCCTCGTCCGGGTGGGCCTTGGCGCGATCGAGCAGCGCCGAGACCTGGTAGGCCAGGGCCCGCGACGCCTCGGCGGTGGCCTTCATCGTGAGCAGCATCCGCTTCACGTCGGGATGCTGGATGATCGGGGCCGTCCGCGCCGCGTGGGCCTGCCCCAGGGGCCGGCCCTGCAGGCGCTCGCGCGACCAGTCGAGCGCTCGCTGGTAGGCGCGCTCGGAGATCGAGACGCCTTCCAGCCCCACGCCCAGGCGCGCGGCGTTCATCATCACGAACATGTACTCGAGGCCGCGGTTGGCCTCGCCCACGAGGTAGCCCGTGGCGTTCTCGTAGGCCATGACGGCCGTCGGGCTCGCGTGGATGCCCATCTTGTGCTCGATCGAGACGCACTTCACGCCGTTGCGATCGCCCAGCGACCCGTCGTCCTTCACGAGCACCTTCGGCACCACGAAGAGCGAGATGCCCTTCACGCCCTCGGGCGCGCCGTCGATGCGCCCGAGCACGAGGTGGACGATGTTCTCGGTGAAGTCCTGGTCGCCGTAGGTGATGAAGATCTTCTCCCCGGTGATGCGGTAGGTGCCGTCGGCCTGGGGCGTGGCCTTCGTGCGCACCTGCGAGAGGTCGCTGCCCGCCTGGGGCTCGGTGAGGTTCATGGTGCCGGTCCACTTGCCGCTCACCATGTTGGGGAGGAATCGCCGCTTCAACGCCTCGCCGGCGTTGTGGGCGAGCGACTCCACCGCGCCCACCGTGAGCATCGGGCAGAGCTTGAAGGCGAGGTTCGCCGAGCCCCACATCTCCTCGATCGCCGTGGCGAGGACGCCCGGCAGGCCCTGCCCGCCGTAGGCGACGGGCGCGACGACGTTGCCCCATCCGCCGTTCACGAATTGCCAGTAGGCCTCCTTGAACCCGGGAGGCGTGGTCACGGCGCCGTCCTTCCAGCGCGCGCCGGTCTTGTCGCCCGGCGCGTTGAGCGGCGAGAGCACCTCGCCCGCGAACTTCGCGGCCTCCTCGAGCACGGCGTCGACCACGTCGTCCGTGATCTCCTCCCAGCCGGGGAGCGTGTTCACCTGGCCGAGGCCGACGACGTGCTTCAGCACGAACTGCATGTCCTTGAGGGGGGCGGCGTATTCGGCCAAGGCGGGACTCCTTAGGGGATTCGGCGGCGGGCGCGGCTAGAGCTGCGCGGTCAGTTCGGGGAGGACCAGGAACAGGTCGCCCGCGAGCCCGTAGTCGGCCACCTGGAAGATGGGCGCCTCGGGATCCTTGTTGATGGCCACGATGACCTTGCTGTCCTTCATGCCGGCCAGGTGCTGGATCGCCCCGGAGATGCCGACGGCGATGTAGAGCTCGGGCGCGACGATCTTGCCCGTCTGCCCCACCTGGTAGTCGTTGGGCACGTAGCCGGAGTCGACCGCCGCGCGCGAGGCGCCGATGGCCGCGCCCAGCTTGTCGGCGAGCGCCTCGAGGAGCTTGAAGTTCTCCGCGCTGCCCAGGCCCCGGCCGCCGGAGACGACGCGGCGGGCCGCGACGAGTTCGGGGCGGGCGGACTTCGTGAGCTCCTGGCCGACGAGCTTCGACTTGCCCGTGTCCGGGCCGGCCGCGATGGCCTCGACGGGCGCCGAACCGGTGGCGGCGGCCTCCTCGAAGCCGGTCGCGCGCACCGTCACGACCTTGATCGCGTCGGCCGACTGCACCGTCGCGAAGGCGCTGCCCGCGTAGATCGGGCGGACGAACGTGTCGGGCGACTCGACCGCGACGATCTCGGAGACCTGCGCGACGTCGAGCAGCGCCGCCACGCGCGGCATGAAGCTCTTGCCGGTGGCGCCGGCATTGGCGACGACGTGGCTGCAGCCCTTCGCGAGCGGCACCACGAGCGCGGCCAGGTTCTCGGGCAGTCCCGCGGCGTAGTGCGGCGCGTCGGCGAGAAGCACCTTGGCGACGCCCGCGAGTTTCGAGGCGGCTTCGGCGGCGCCGGCGCAGCCGGATCCCGCGACGAGGACGTGGACCTCGCCGCCCATCTTCGAGGCGGCGGTGACGGCGTTGGCGGTGCCGGGGCCGAGCTTCGACTGGTCGTGTTCCGCAATGACAAGGATGGTCATCTAGATCACCTTCGCTTCGTTCTTCAGCTTCGCGACCAGCTCGGCCACGTCCTTCACCATGACGCCGCCCTTGCGCTTGGCGGGCTCCGTCACCTTGAGCGTCTTCAGGCGCGGCGCGACGTCGACGCCGAGCGCGTCGGGCTTGAGCACGTCGAGGGGCTTCTTCTTCGCCTTCATGATGTTGGGCAGCGTCGCGTAGCGCGGCGTGTTGAGGCGCAGGTCCGCGGTGAGGACCGCGGGCATCGCCACCTCCACCGTCTCCAGGCCGCCGTCGATCTCGCGCACCACCGTGAGCTTCGTCCCGTCGGCCGTCACCTTCGAGACGAAGGTCACCTGCGGCCAGTCGAGCAGCGCGGCGAGCATGGCGCCCACCTGGCCCGCGTCGTCGTCGATGGCCTGCTTGCCGGTGATGACGAGGCCGGGCGCTTCCTTGTCCGCGACCGCCTTGAGCAACTTCGCCACGGCGAGGGGCTGGAGCTCGGCGTCGGTCTCGACGAGGATCGCGCGGTCCGCGCCCATCGCGAGCGCGGTGCGCAGCGTCTCCTGCGAGGCGGCGGTGCCCGCCGAGACGGCGATGACCTCGGTCGCCTGGCCGGCCTCCCGGAGCTTGAGGGCTTCCTCGACGGCGATCTCGTCGAAGGGGTTCATGGACATCTTCACGTTGGCGAGATCGACGCCGGTCTGGTCGGCCTTCACGCGGACCTTCACGTTGTAGTCGACCACGCGCTTCACGGACACGAGGATTTTCATCGGGGAGGGTTTTCCGGTTTCAAACGAGTGTTTGAATTATAACCGAACGGTCGGCCGGAACGCCCTACGCTCCCCTCGCCCGCTCGCGCAGGACGAAGTTCTGGATCTAGCCGGTGGAGGTCTTGGGCAATTCGCCGAAGACCACGGCGCGCGGCACCTTGAAGTGCGCCAGGTGCTCGCGGCACCAGGCCACGATGTCCTCCGCGCTCGCGCTCGCGCCCGGCTTCAGGGTCACGAAGGCGCAGGGCGTCTCGCCCCACTTCTCGTCGGGCCGCGCGACCACGGCGGCCTCCATCACGGCCGGATGCCGGTAGAGGCACTCCTCCACCTCGAGGGAGGAGATGTTCTCCCCGCCGGAGATGATGACGTCCTTCGAGCGGTCCTTCACCTCGACGTAGCCGTCCGGGTGCCACACGGCGAGGTCGCCGGTCCGGTACCAGCCTCCGGCGAATGCCGCATCCGTCGCCGCGGGATTGCGCAGGTAGCCCTTCATGACGGTGTTGCCGCGAAGCATCACTTCGCCCAGGGAAAGGCCATCGCGCGGCACGGGCTCGAGCGTGCGCGGGTCGGCCACCTGCAGCCCCTCCGTCGTGGGATAGCGCACGCCTTGCCTCGCCATGAGGCGCGCCCGCTGGCCGGGCTCCAGGTCTTCCCAGCCCTCCTGCCACGCGCAGAGCGTCGCGGGCCCGTAGGTCTCGGTGAGGCCGTAGAGGTGCGTGACGCGAAAGCCCATGCGCTCCATGGCCGCGATGACGGCCGAGGGCGGCGCCGCCCCGCCCGTCGCCACCTCCACGGGATGGTCGAAGCGCACCTTCACCGCGTCCGGCGCGTGGACGAGCAGGTTGAGCACGATGGGCGCGCCGCACAGGTGGGTGACCCGGTGGCGCGCGATGGCCGGGAAGATGACCGCGGGATCGACGCGGCGCAGGCACACGTGGGTTGCGCCCGCGGCCGTCACCGCCCAGGTGTAGGTCCACCCGTTGCAGTGGAACATCGGCAACGTCCACAGGTACACCGAGCGCGGCGCGAGGCCGAAGGCGAGCGCGTTGCCCAGCGCGTTGAGGTAGGCGCCGCGGTGGTGGTAGACGACGCCCTTCGGGTCGCCCGTCGTGCCCGAGGTGTAGAGGAGCGAAAGGCTGTCCCACTCGTCGCGCGGCCCTTCGAGCGGCACCGCGGGATCGCCCTCCGACAGCAGCGATTCGTAGGTGACCGATCCCAGCGGCGGGCCCGCCGGGGCGCCGGCGTCGTCGATGTCCACCACGAGGATCGCCCGGCCGAGCTTCTCCAGCGCCTTGCGCGCCACCGGGGCGAATTCCGGGTCGACGAGCAGCGCCTTCGCGTTTCCGTGTTCGAGGCAGAAGGCGATGGTGGCGGCGTCGAGGCGGTAGTTGAGCGCGTTCAGCACGCCCCCCAGGCCGGGCACGCCGTAGTGGGCCTCCAGCATCGCCGGGATGTTGGGCGCGAGCACGGCCACCGTGTCGCCCGCGCCGATGCCGCGCCCGCGCAGGGCGGTCGCCAGGCGCCGGCAGCGGGCCCGGAACGACTCGTAGGTGTAGGACCGGTCGCCGTGGATGACGGCCGTCTTCGCCGGCCAGGTGTCGGCCGCGCGCTCGAGAAGGGAGACGGGCGAGAGCGGGACGTGGTTGGCGTCCCGGCGCGGCAGGTCCGCGGCGAAATCGATGCGGTCGGTCACGGCGTCGCCTGCCTCGCGCCCGGGCGCCTCTCGCGCCCCGTCAGCCGCCGCGGCGCTTGCGAAGCCACGCCTCCAGCTCGCCCAGGATGCCGCGCCGGAAGGCGAGCACGCAGACCACGAAGATGGCGCCCTGCGTGATGGTGAACCACGAGCCCAGCTCCGCGAGGTAGTTCTCCATCGTGATGATCGCGAAGGCCCCCACCACCGGCCCGAAGATCGTGCCCATGCCGCCCAGCAGCGTCATGAGCACCACCTCGCCCGACATGGACCAGTGCACGTCCGTGAGCGAGGCCAGCTGGAAGACGATGGCCTTGGTGGCGCCAGCGAGCCCCGCCAGGCCCGCGGAGAGCACGAACGCGGCGAGCTTGTACTGCTCCGTGCGGTAGCCCAGGGAAATGGCGCGCGGCTCGTTCTCGCGGATGGCCTTGAGCACCTGGCCGAACGGCGAATGGATGATGCGGTAGATGAGCAGGAACCCGGCCGCGAAGATCCCGAGCACCACGTAGTAGAGGACCATCGTGTTCGAGAGGTCCAGCACGCCAAGGAACTTGCCGCGCGGCACGGACTGGATGCCGTCCTCGCCGCCCGTGAACGGCGCCTGCAGGCAGAAGAAGAACACCATCTGCGCGAGGGCGAGCGTGATCATCGCGAAGTAGATGCCCTGGCGGCGGATGGCGAGCAGGCCGGCGAGCACGCCCAGCAACGTGGCGGCGGCGGTGCCCGCGAGGATCGCGAACTCAGGCGGCATGCCCCAGACCTTCGCCGCGTGCGCCGCGACATAGCCGGCCATCCCCAGGAACATCGCGTGCCCGAAGGACAGCAGCCCCCCGAAGCCCAGCAGCAGGTTGAACGCGCAGGCGAAGAGCGCGAAGCAAAGCGCCTTCATCACGAACACCGGGTAGACCACGAAGGGCGCGGCGATGAAGAGCGCCATCATCACCAGGAAGGCGCGGCGGTGGTAGCGCGCCTCCGCGGCGTCGTCGCGCGAGGCGTGGGGCTGGTACTGGTCGGGGGCGGCCATGGCTAGCGGCTCCCGAAGAGGCCCTGGGGCCGGACCATGAGGACGAGCGCCATGATCACGAAGATCACGGTGTTCGAGGCCTCCGGATAGAACACCTTGGTGAGACCCTCGACCAGGCCCAGGCTGAAGCCGGTGACGATGGCGCCCATGATCGAGCCCATGCCGCCGATGACGACGACCGCGAACACGACGATGATGGTGTCGGCGCCCATGAGCGGGTTCACCTGGTAGATGGGCGCGGCCATCACGCCCGCGAGGCCCGCGAGGCCCACGCCGAACCCGTAGGTGAGCGTGATCATGCGCGGCACGTTGACGCCGAACGCCTGCACCATGGCGGGATTCTCGGTGGCCGCGCGCAGGTAGGCGCCCAGCTTCGTGCGCTCGATGACGAACCACGTGCCCACGCACACCGCGAGCGAGGCGACGATCACCCAGCCGCGGTACTTCGGCAGGAACATGAAGCCCAGGTTCATGCCGCCCGTGAGCTGCTCGGGCATCGAGTACGGGAGGCCCGCCGACCCGAACTCGTGGCGGAAGATGCCCTGGATGATGAGCGCGAGCCCGAACGTGAGGAGCAGCCCGTACAGGTGATCGAGCTTGTAGAGGCGCGAGAGCATCAGGCGCTCGACGATCATGCCCGAGGCGCCGACGGCGAGCGGCGCGGCGAGCAGCGCCCACCAGTAGCTGAGGCCCAGCTTGTTCAGCAGGAAGTACGCCGCGAAGGCGCCCATCATGTACTGGGCGCCGTGCGAGAAGTTGATGATGTTGAGCAGGCCGAAGATGACCGCGAGGCCCAGCGACAGCAGGGCGTAGAACGACCCGTTGATCAGGCCGATCAACAATTGCCCGAAAAGTGCCTGGGTGGGTACGCCAAAGATCTCGGTCATGTCGCTCGCTTGTGCTTGCCTGATATCCGCAGCCCGTGACAGGCCGCGGATCCCGACTTCGTCTCGGGGGGATGAACGGCGCCTTCAGGCGTCCGTTCGATCCCCGTTCCCGATCCGACTATTTTTTTGCGACGAGAGGGCAATTCCCCTGGTCGAGCGGGCGGAACGCCTGGTCGGCCGGAATTGTTGACCGAATCTTGTAGTAGTCGTACGGCCCCTTCGACTCCGCCGGCTTCTTCACCTCCATCAGGTACGCCGGGTGGATCTTGCGGCCATCCGCGCGGATCGTGCCCTTGCCGAAGAGCGGATCGTCCGTGGGCAGCTCCTTCATCTTGGCCACGACCTTCGTGCCGTCGTCGCTCTTGAGCGCGGCCACGGCCTTCAGGTAGTGCAGCGTGCCCGCGTAGACGCCGGCGTGCACCATCGTCGAGTACTTGCCGCCGTTCAGGGCCGCGAAGCGTTTGTTGAAGGCGCGAGTCTGGTCGTTGAGGTCCCAGTAGTAGGTCTCGGTGAAGATGAGGCCCTGCGCCTTGTCGAGGCCCAGGCCGTGCACGTCCGTGAGGAACACGAGCAGGCCCGCGAGGTTCTGGCCGCTCTTCACGATGCCGAACTCGGAGGCCTGCTTGATCGAGTTGATGGTGTCGCCGCCCGCGTTGGCGAGGCCGACGATCTTGGCCTTCGAGGCCTGGGCCTGCAGCAGGAAGGACGAGAAGTCCTGCGTGTTGAGCGGGTGGCGGACCTTGCCGACCACCTTGCCGCCGCTCTTGAGCACCACGGCCTCGGTGTCGCGCTCGAGCGCGTGGCCGAAGGCGTAATCGGCCGTGAGGAAGAACCAGGAGTCGCCGCCGGTCTTCACGATCGCGTTGCCGGTGCCGTTGGCGAGCATCCAGGTGTCGTAGGTCCAGTGCACCGTGTTGGGCGAGCACTTGGGACCGGTCAGGTCCGAGCTCGCGGCGCCGGAGCTGATGAAGACCTTGCCCTTCTCCTTGATGATCTCGCTCACCGCGAGGGCGACGCCGGAATTGGGCGTGTCGATGATCATGTCGACGCCCTCGGAGTCGATCCACTTGCGGGCGATCTGCGAGCCCACGTCGGCCTTGTTCTGGTGGTCGGCGAAGATCACCTCGACGGTGAGGCCCTTCTCCTTGGCCTTGAAGTCCTCGATCGCCATCTTGACGGCCGTCACCGAGCCCTGCCCGCCCAGGTCGGCGTAGAGGCTCGACTGGTCGTTCAGGACGCCGATCTTGATGACGTTGCCCGAAATCTGGGCGTGGGCCGCGCCGGCCACGAGGGTCGCGACGGCGGCGGCGAGCAGTTTGCGCTGGAACTTCATGGTTGGATCTCCTCTTGCTGTCGTTGGATTACACACCGAGATACTCGTGAAGCATCGTCGTCTTCGATTCGAGTTCGTGCGCGGAGAAGCTCTCCGCGATCTTGCCGTGCTCCATCACGTAGAACCGGTCGGCGAGCGGCGCCGCGAAGCGGAAATTCTGCTCGACCAGCACGATGGTGAAGCCGCGTTCCTTGAGTTTCACGATGACGCGCCCGAGCGCCTGCACGATCACCGGCGCGAGGCCCTCGGTGATCTCGTCCAGGAGGAGCAGGTGCGCGCCGGTGCGTAGGATGCGCGCCATCGCGAGCATCTGCTGCTCGCCGCCGGAGAGCTTGGTGCCCTGCGCGGTCTTGCGGCGCTCCTTCAGGTTCGGGAACATCTCGAAGATCTCGTCCACGCTCATGCCGCCCTCGCCGATCCGGGGCGGCAGCATGAGGTTCTCCTCGACCGACAGGCTCGAGAAGATGGCGCGTTCCTCGGGACAGTAGCCCAGGCCCAGGTGCGCGATCCGGTGGGTGGGCCAGGCGATGGTCTGCTTCCCGTCGACCGCGATGGAGCCCTGGCGGCGGCCCACCAGGCCCATCACGCTCTTGAGCGTGGTGGTGCGGCCCGAGCCGTTGCGCCCCAGCAGGGTCACGACCTCGCCCTTGCGCACGTCGAGGCTCACCCCGTGCAGGATGTGCGACTCGCCGTACCAGGCGTGCAGGTTCTCGATGGCGAGGACGCTCTCAGCCATGCGCCGCGGCCTCCGTGCCCATGTAGGCCTCGATCACCTGCGGGTTCGTCGAGACCTCCGCGTACGGGCCCTCCGTGAGCACGGCGCCCCGCTGCAGCACGGTGATGGTGTCGCAGATGCCGGAGACCACGCCCATGTTGTGTTCGACCATGAGCACGGTGCGGCCCTTGGCGACGTCCTTGATGAGGTGCTTCACCAGGTCCACGTCCTCGTGGCCCATCCCGGACGTGGGCTCGTCGAGCAGCATGAGCTCGGGCTCCATCGCGAGCGTGGTGGCGATCTCCAG
>CAZPLW010000099.1:7751-15310 GCA_964587315.1 uncultured Lysobacter sp. | reverse complement strand
AACCGCGAGCGCATCTACATCCAGCAGCCGCCGATCGCCGCGAGCGGCTTCTCCTCGCAGGCCTTCGCGCCGCACTATCCGCACACCGAGCGCAAGACCGAGACCAAGGGCTGCTCGGACTGCCACGTCTCCGACCAGGGCGACAACAACGCGATCATGGCGCAGGTGCTCCTGCAGGGGACCAACTTCGTGAACTTCGTGGGCTTCAACGCCTGGCTGGGCGCAGAGAAGCACATCGAGGCCGTGCAGGTGACGGAGTGGGAGGAACCGCAGGCCGTCATCGGCAGCTACCTGCACCGCTACGCCTATCCCGACTGGTACGCGGACCACCAGAAGCGCGGAATGCGGCTGGCGGAAGCGCACGACCACACCACGGGCGGACCCTCGGGCTGCGTGATGCTGCGCGGGGAGTACTTCTTCTCGGCCGAAGGCGCCGGCGGCATGCGCATCTACGACGTCGCCTCGATCGCGAACAAGGGCGTGTCGCAGCGGATCATCTCGGCGCCGTTCTCGCCGCTGGGCCACGACACGCACGTGCCCTCGAAGAACGCGACCTGCGTCGCCCTGCCGACCAACCAGGCCATCGCGCCGACGCGCAACCAGGGCGAGCTGATGCGGGTCACGAACCTGGAGCAGGCCTTCCACCCGATCTACAGCTACGCCGTCATCACGGATTCCGAGGAGGGGCTCATCCTCGCGAACGTGGACACGCTGGCCGACGGCGAGCCGCGCAACAATTTCATCAAGCGCGCCGTGACCTGGAACGAGGACGGCGTCCTCAAGGGCGCGCGCCACGTGACGATCGGCGGGCACTACCTGTACATCACCGCCGAGGCCGGCCTCGTCGTGGTCGACGTGGACGACCCCCTCAAGCCGAAGAAGGTCGCGGTGGTGCCGCTCAAGGGCGCCCGGGCCTCCGCGCTGCAGTTCCGCTACCTCTTCGTCACGGACGACGAGGGCTTCAAGACCCTCGACGTCACGATCCCGGAGAAGGCCCGCCTCGTGGAAGGCTCGACGGTTGCGCTCGCCGACGCGAAGCGCATCTACGTGGCGCGCACCTTCGCCTACGTCGCCGGCGGCCGGGAAGGGCTCGTCATCGTGGACGTCGAGCGCCCGGCCGCGCCGAAGGTCTACCTGAAGTTCGACGACGGCGGCAAGCTCAACGACGCGCGCGACGTGGTCGTGGGCACCACCAACGCCTCGGCGATCGCGTACGTGGCCGACGGGGTGAACGGGCTCAAGGTGCTGCAGCTCACCTCGCCCGAGATCCAGCCCAAGTTCTACGGATTCAGCCCCGACCCCAAGCCGCGCCTCATCGCCTGGCGCGACACGCGCTCGCCGGCGATCTCGGTGGCGAAGGGCCTGGACCGCGACCGCGCCGTGGACGAGACGGGCGGGCAGATCGCGATCTTCGGGCGGATCGGCTCGCGTCCGTTCACCCGCGAGGAACAGCAGAAGTTCTTCCTGCGCCCCGACGGCACCGTGTGGACGGTGTCGGACACGGGCAAGCCGTCCGATTTCGTGGACGCCCGGCCACCGGCCGAGCGCGCCCCGAAGCCGGCCGGCGACATCAAGAAGGCGGAGGCCCGATGAAACAGCTCATCGCCGCGGTGCTCGCCGCCGCGGCACTCAGCGCGCAGGCGGCCGATGCGCCGCTTCCCTACGAGGCGAAGGCCAAGCACGTGGGCGTGGTGAACTGCGCCTCGAGCCTCTGCCACGGCTCCATCACCGAATGGAAGGGATCCAACGTCCTCCAGAACGAGTACGTCACGTGGTCGCGCGTCGACAAGCACGCGCTGCGGGCGAACCAGATCCTCTGGAACGAGAAGAGCCAGCGCATCGCGAAGAACCTGGGCCTCAAGCAGCCCGCGCACGAGGCGAAGATCTGCGTCGACTGCCACGGCCACAACCCGCCGGCGGAGCAGCGCGGCGAGCGCTTCAAGGCCTCCGACGGCGTGAGCTGCGAGGCCTGCCACGGCCCGGCGGAGAACTGGATCAAGTCGCACGTGGCGCCGGGCGCGACCCACCAGGACAACCTCAGGAACGGCCTCTACCCGACCGACGACCCGGTGGCCCTCGCGAAGCTGTGCCTGTCCTGCCATTTCGGCAACAAGGACAAGTTCGTGACCCACCGCATCATGGGCGCCGGGCATCCGCGCATCTCCTTCGAGCTGGACACGTTCACCCAGACGCAGCCGGCGCACTTCGTCGTCGACGAGGACTGGCAGAAGCGCAAGGGCAGCTGGGACGGCATCCGCCTCTGGGCCATCGGCCAGGCGCTCGCGGCGCAGGAGCAGCTCGACGTCGTGCTCGATCCCAAGCGCGGCCGCGACGGGCTCTTCCCCGAGCTGGTGGTCTTCGACTGCCACGCCTGCCACCACCCCATGTCGGACACGCGCTGGAAGCCGCGCGTGGGCACGCGCCCGGGCACCATCCGGTTCAACGATTCCAACCTGCTCATGCTGCGCCAGATCGTGAGGCGCACCTTCCCGGCCGATGCCGGCACGTTCAACGACCTCGTGCTCTCGCTGCACAAGGCGGTGGCGGGCGAGGGGGGCGACGCGATGGACGCGGCCCGCAAGCTGCGCAAGGGACTCGATGCGGTGGTCGAGAAGCTGCGCACCCGGACCTTCGAGGACGCGGACCTGCGCGCGATCCTGGGCGGGCTCATCGACGACGGCATCGCGGGCCAGTACACGGATTACTCCGGCGCCGAGCAGGCCTCGATGGCGATCGGCAGCGTCCTCAACTTCCTGGCGAAGCGCGGCGCGGTGCGGGACGTGAAGGCCGCCAACGCGTCGCTCGACCGGCTCTTCGAGACGGTCAAGGACGACGAGAAATTCAAGCACGAGCGCTTCCAGCAGGCGCTGGGCGGGCTCAAGACGACCGTGGCGAGGTGACCGCAATGTCCACCGCATTCGACCAACGAACCGAATTCCGCTGGTACAAGGTCGGCATCATCGGCTCCGGGCCCGCGGGCCTCTCGGCCGCCGCCCATGCCGCGGAGCTCGGCGTTCCCCACATCCTGCTCGAGGCCGAAAGCCACGCCTCGAACACGATCTACAAGTACCAGAAGGGCAAGCACGTGATGGCCGAGCCCGGCATCCTGCCCCTGCGCAGCCCCATGAGCTTCAAGGAGGGAAAGCGCGAGGAGATCCTGGGCGCCTGGGACGAGGAACTCGCCAAGCTCAAGGTCAACATCCAGTACGGCCAGGAGGTCGTGTCGATCCAGGGGACGGACGGCTCCTTCGAGGTGAAGACCCGCAAGGGCGACTCCTTCTTCTGCCGCAAGATCGTCCTGGGCATCGGCCTGCAGGGCAACATCCGGAAGATCGGCGTGGAGGGAGAGGACCTCGAGCGCGTCCAGTACCAGCTCGACGACCCCAAGGAGTACGAGGACGAGACGATCGTGGTGGTGGGCGCGGGCGACGCGGCCATCGAGAACGCCATCGCGCTCGCCGAGCAGAACCGCGTCATCCTCGTGAACCGCAACGAGGAATTCACGCGCTGCAAGGAGGGCAACCTCACCAACGTGCTCGCCGCCATCAAGGAGGGCCGCGTCGAGATCCGCTACGGCACCTCGGCCGCGAAGGTGGAGAAGGTCGCGGGGGACACGCCGCTTCGCTTCAGCATCAAGACGCCGGACGGCCCGGACGTCATCGAGTGCCACCGCATCATCGCGCGCCTGGGCGCGACGCCGCCCAGGAAGCTCGTCGAGAGTTTCGGCGTCAAGTTCCCCTCGAGCGACCCGAACTCGGTGCCGCAGCTCTCCGACACGTACGAATCGAACGTGAAGGGCCTGTACATCGTCGGCGCGCTGGGCGGCTACCCGCTCATCAAGCAGGCGATGAACCAGGGCTACGAGGTCGTCGAGACGGCCCTGGGCCGCCACGTCGAGCCGGCGGACGAGCCGCTGCTCGCGGCGAAGTTCGCCAGTTTCTCGAAGACCAAGTCGGTCGCGGACGTGCTGGATCTCATCGCCGCGTCCGTCCCGCTCCTGCAGGGCATCAACCGCCTGCAGCTGCGCGAGTTCATGCTCGACAGCAACCTGCAGACGCCGCGCGCCGGCGAGATCCTCTTCAAGCGCAACGACTACACGAACACGTTCTACATGATCGTGAGCGGCCAGGTCCTGGTCGAGGGGGAGGGCGGCCAGCAATTTCCCCTGGGCGCCGGCCAGTTCTTCGGCGAGCTGGGCCTCATCTCCGGGCGCCGCCGTTCCAGCACCGTCCGCGCGGGCGACGCCTGCGTCGTCATCGAGGCGCCGCGGCGCGCCATGCTCAAGCTGCAGGCGTCCGTCGAGTCCGTGCGCAAGCAGATCGACGAGACGTTCCTCAAGCGCGCCGTGCGCGCGTACCTGGCGCCGATGCTGCCCGAGGAGGAACTCACGGAGCTCGTGACGAGCGGCGTGGTGGTCAAGAAGTACGCCGGCGGCGAGCAGCTCTTCGGCGAGGGCGACCCGCCGGACGGGCTGTACCTCATCCGCCGCGGCTCGGTCATGATCTCGCGCACCATCGCCGGGCGGGAGGTCGTGCTCTCGTACCTCTCGGCGGGCAATTACGTGGGCGAGATGGCGCTGCTCACCGATTCGCCTCGCTCGGCCAACGTGCGCGCGGCCGTGACGACCGAGGCCGTGGTGCTCGATGCCAACGTCTTCAAGTCGGTGCTCTCGCGCAATCCCAAGTGGCGCGAGGAGATGGAATCGCGCTTCCTCGACCGCCTGCGCGTCAACGCGCAGATGGAGGCCTCGCCGGACCCGGGCAACATCATCGCCTTCCTGCTGCAGCAGGGCGTGGGCGAGGCGACGGACGTCCTGCTCATCGACGAATCGCTCTGCGTGCGCTGCGACAACTGCGAGAAGGCCTGCGCGGAGACCCATGGCGGCATCTCGCGGCTCGACCGCGAGGCCGGGCCCACCTTCGCCGAGATCCACGTGCCGACCTCGTGCCGCCACTGCGAGCATCCCCACTGCATGAAGGACTGCCCGCCGGACGCGATCCACCGCTCGCCCAACGGCGAGGTGTTCGTGAACGACAGCTGCATCGGCTGCGGCAACTGCGAGAAGAACTGCCCCTACGGCGTGATCCAGCTCGCCCCGGTCGACCCGAAGCGCCGCCGCCCGAGCCTCTTCTCGTGGCTGGTGCTGGGACTGGGCACGGAGCCGGGCATGGAACCCAAGCCCAAGGGCAAGGACATCCCGAAGAAGGCCGTGAAGTGCGACATGTGCAAGGACCTCAAGGGTGGCGCCGCGTGCGTGCGCGCCTGCCCCACGGGCGCCGCGATCCGCGTGAGCCCGGCGCAGTTCCTGGACTATTCGAGCACGGCGGAGGCCTAAAGGCCCGCCCCCGGGGGCCGCAGGGCCCCGGGGCGGTTCAGTGCTTCGACTCGCCGATCAGCCGGTCGAGGGTCGGATCCGCGAGGTGGTTGCGGGCGTTCCAGCGCATCACTAGGAACATCGCGCCGGCCACGAAGGCGCCGAAGATCACGATGATCGCGTTGATGTGCAGGTCGAGCTTGATCATCAGCGCGTACACCGCGAGCATCACCAGGATGCTCACGTTCTCGTTGAAGTTCTGCACGGCGATCGAATGCCCCGCCGACATGAGCACGTGCCCGCGGTGCTGCAGCAGGGCGTTCATCGGCACCACGAAGAAGCCCGCCATCGCGCCCACCAGGATGAGCAGGGCGTAGACGATCGGCAGCCAGGTGACGCCGATCAGGGTCATCGTGCAGAAGCCCATGAGGATGCCCACCGGCAGGACGCTCACCGCCCGCTTGAGCGGGATGAAGCGCGCCGCGAGCACCGCGCCCACCGCGATCCCGATCGCCGAGACGCCCTGCAGCAGGGCGCCCTGCGCCAGGGGCAGCTTCAGGTGCTGCTCGGCCCACTTGAGCACGATGAACTGCAGCGTCGCCCCGGCGCCCCAGAAGAGCGTCGTGACCCCGAGCGAGATCTGGCCGAGCTTGTCGGTCCAGAGCGTGCGGAAGCAGCGGGCGAAATCGACGACGAGCCGCAGGGGATTGCGCTCCTGGTGGCTGTAGCGCGCGCCCGTGTCCGGGATCGCGAGGTTGAAGAGGGCCGCGACGAGATAGAGCACCGCGATGACCGTGATCGCCGCCTCGGGGGGCGTGTCGATGCCGGTGTCGATGCCGGGAATGTCGAGCGACAGCAGGTAGGAGGACACGCGCGGGCCGATGAGGACGCCGCCGAGCACCGTGCCCAGGACGATGGAGCCGACGGTGAGTCCCTCGATCCAGCCGTTGGCGACGACGAGCTGCTCCGGCGGCAGGAGCTCGGTGAGGATTCCGTACTTGGCGGGCGAGTAGGCCGCCGCGCCCAGCCCGACGACGGCGTAGGACACCAGCACGAACCAGTAGGCGTGGACGCCGGGGATGGCGACCAGGTCGTGGAAGAAGAGCATCATGCAGCCGGCGATCTTGATCGTGTTGGTGACGAACATGACCCGGCCCTTGGGCATGGAGTCGGCGAACGCGCCGACGAACGCCGCCAGCAGCACGTAGGACACCGTGAAGAAGAACTTGAGCAGCGGCGTGAGCCACGGGGGGCCGTTGAGGTCCAGGAGCAGGGCGATGGACGCGATGAGCAGCGCGTTGTCGGCGAGCGAGGAGAAGAACTGCGCCGCCATGATGGTGTAGAAGCCGCGCTTCATGCGTGCGGGCCCCCGTGCTCGAGCCACCACGCCCGGAATTCGCGCTCCGGCATGGGGCGCGCCATCAGGAATCCCTGGGCCATGTCGCAGCCCATGCGCTTCAACTCCTCGAGCGTCGCGGCCTCCTCCACGCCCTCCGCGACGGCGCGCAGCTCGAAGTTGTGCGACAGGTCGATGACCGACCGGACGATCTGGTGGTCGCCGCGATCGGCGAGCAGGCCCGCCACGAAGAGTCGGTCGATCTTGAGCTCGTCGAGCGGGAAGCGCTTGAGGTACGCGAGGGACGAGTAGCCGGTGCCGAAGTCGTCGATCGAGAGCGCGACGCCGGTGCCCTTCAGTCGCGTGAGCATCGCCATCGAGCGTTCCGCGTCGCCGATCATCGAGCTCTCGGTGATCTCGAGCGTGATCTGCGCGGGCGGGACGCTCCAGGTGCGCAGCGCCTGGTCCACGATGTCCGGCAGCTCGGCATCCACGAGCGCCCGGGTGGAGAGGTTCACGCTGAAGCTGGGCGTGATCCCTTCCTTGCGCAGCTGGGCGGCGTGGCGCAGGACCGCGTTCAGCACCCAGAAGGTGAGCGAGGCGATGAGGCCCGTGCGCTCGGCGATGCCCACCACGGTCGAGGGCGGGATCGGGCCCGCGCTCGGGTGCCGCCAGCGCAGCAGGGCTTCCGCGGCGACCGGCGTCCCGCCCTTCAGCTCGATCTGGGGCTGGTAGTGCACGCTGAGCTCATTGGCGCGGATGGCCCGCTCCAGGTCGATGTCGAGACCGTTGTAGACCCCGGCTTCGACGTTGTCCTCTGCCTGGTAGACGGGGTAGCCCTCCTCCGGCGACCCGGCCAGGCGGCGCGTGCCGGCCTCAGGTGCATCATCTGTCAGGAGACCTTCGACA
>CAZPLW010000099.1:0-7741 GCA_964587315.1 uncultured Lysobacter sp. | reverse complement strand
TCTGACGGCTGGACGGGGTGCCCCTCCGCGCGCGGGCCGGCGATGCGGCGCGCGACGTCGACCGCCATGAGCAGCTGGGCCGGGTCCGCCGGATGCTCGGGGACGGTCGCGATGCCCACGCAGGGCCGCAACACCGCCGTGCCCCCCTCGTGGGCGATGGGCCGGTCCAGCGCGCGCAGGCACTTCACGGCGGCGAGGACGGCCTGCGTCGGGTGCGCGATGCGCGGCAGCACCAGGCAGACCTGCTCGTCGCTGATGGGGGCCACGCGGTCCTCGGGGCGCAGCGCGGGGCGAAGGCGCTCGAGCACGAGGGAGAGCGTCACGTGGGCAGGGGGCCCCTTGAGCAGGGCTTGCAGGCGGTCCACGCGCCGCAGCTCGATCAGCAGGACGGCGAGGCGCCCCTGGGTCGCCGTCGCGATCGCGCATTCGCGATCGAGGTAGCGCAGGAGGTCGTCGCGGCCGCCGTCGCCGTGCTCGCCCGCGGCGCCCGACACCGACGGGGGCAGCGCCGGCGTCACGAGAGGTAGTTTTCCCGGGGGTCGAGCCCGTAGGCGCCGGACGGCAGGCTGCGGCGGATGAACGCCGGCTCCGCGCCGCCGAGCTTCGGGTCGTAGAGCAGGTCGGCCATGACCGGGTAGGCGGAGGGCGTCTTGTCCGCCGCCGTGAGGATCAGCACGCGCGGCTTGAGGCGGCGCACCTTGTTGTGCGACACCACGACCGCCACTTCGCCGGTGGACAGTTCCACCAGGGAACCCACCGGGAAGACCCCGATCGCCTGGATGAACTGCTCGACGAGCGGCGCGTGGAAGAACTCGCCGCCCCAGGAGGAGATGCTGCGCAGGGCCTCGTAGGACGAGACGGCCTCCGCGTACGGACGCGACTTGGTGAGGGCCGCGAAGCAGTCCGTGATGCCGGCCATGCGCCCGAAGTGGGTGATCTCGTCCTCCTTGAGTCCCTTGGGATAGCCGCTGCCGTTCATGCGCTCGTGGTGCTGGGCGATGCCCTCGAGGATCTCCGGCGGCCAGTTGGGCGTCTCCTCGAGGATGTCGATCGAGTGGGCGACGTGCGCCTTCACGGTCTCGAACTCGCCCGAGGAGAGGCGGCCGTGCTTCTCGAGGAGCTCGCGCGGCAGGCGGATCTTGCCGATGTCGAGCAGCAGGCCGATCGTGCCGAGCTGGGACAGATCCGGTTTCGGATACCCGAGGTGGCGGCCGAAGGCCACCAGGTAGACCGCGACCTGAAGGCCGTGGCCGTACACCGTCTTGTCCTGCTCGCGCAGCCGCGCCACCCACATGAGGGCGTCGGGATTGCGCACCATGCTCTCGACCATGTCGTCGACGACTTCCTCGACGCGGTTGATCTGCACGGGATGCCCGGCCCATATGTCGGATGCCAGCTTGCGCAGCACTTCGGCCGTGCGGCCGTACGTGTCCCGCGCCGTGCTGATCTCCTCCTCGACGGTGCGAATGTCCGGATAGACGGGCGGAGGCAGGCTGCTCGCCGCCGTGGCGCTTCGCACCGGCTCCGGGGCGAGTTCGGTCGGGTCCTCGGGCAGGGTGGGCGCCGGGCGCTTCAGGATTCCGCGAACGCGGTCCATGAGCCCGCCCAGCAGGCCGCCGCGGCCCGCGACCGGGGCGGCTTTCTCCCCCTTCACGCGGGGATTGTCTCCGGCGTCGGGATTGCCCTCGGCGACGACCATCGTCACGTTCGCCTTGCCCGGCACCGGCGAGCGGTTCGCCCCAGGCGCATCTCGCGCCGCCGGCGCGACGGGTGGTGGCGCCTTCGCCGGGCTGCTGAACTCCGCGCCCACGGAGCGCGCGCGATCGACGATCACGAACTGGCAGTGCCGCTGCAGCTGGCGGATCTGCTGGTCGTCCTCGATGAGGAAACCCTGCAGCAGGAAGGGCGTGTCGATCCATGGCCGGTCGAGATCGGCCACGAACATGCCGACCTTCAGGTCCTTGGCTTCGACTTTCGATTCCATGCGGCGTGAGAGCGGCTTTTATTGAAAAAGTTTTTTGAATGGCGACGCGCGCGGGCGCCGACGCGCACGCGGGGTTCATTCTACGGGAAATGCCTGCCGGCGCGACCCGGCCGAGGCGGGATTCGCTAGGCGAGGAATCCCAGGTCGGAGACGGGGAATCGTCCCAGGTTCGGGAAGATCGCGGCGAGGTCCGCCGGCGTGGCGCCGAACCACCGCGCGAGGGTCGCGCCGTACTGGTCGACGGACGTCGTCGGGATCCACCGGCCTTCGCTGTCGGCGTCGTCCGGGCCGCCGCGCACGAGCTCGGGATAGCGGCCGTAGAGCGCGCCGCCGCGGACCGCGCCGCCGAGGATCAGGTGGTGGTTGCCCCAGGCATGGTCCGACCCGGCCCCGGAAGCCGGCATGAACGTGCGGCCGAAATCCGAGAGCGTGAACGCGGTGACCTGGTTCGCGACCCCCAGCATGATCGTCGCATCGTGGAACGCCCGCAGTGCAGGCGAAAGCTGGCCGATGAGCGTCGTGAGCGTGGGCAGCTCGTTGGTGTGCGTGTCGAAGCCGCCCAGGGAGACGAAGAACACCTGCCGGCGGGCGCCGGTCTGCGCGCGGGCCTCGATGAGCTTCGCCACCTGAAGCAGTTGCTGGGCGATCGAGGAGCTCTGCCCCGTGAAGAGCGTCGCGACCTGCGAGTTCGCCGACGTGAGGATGGGATTGACCACGCCGGAGAGCGAGATCGCGCGCGCGCCGATGTCGCTCGCGGCGGCGACGTAGGCATTGTCGCGGTCGGCGGCGAGGATGGCCTGCAGGGCGGCAAGCCGGGCGTTCGAGGCCGCCGTGCCGTTGAATCCGGCGAGGGCGAGGCCGCCCGTCGCGGCCAGCGCCAGCGGGGACGTGGTGCTCCCGCTCACGAAGAGATTGGTTCCCGCAATGGACGTGATCACCGGAAAGCCGGAGGCGGCATTCTGGGTCGCCACCCGGTCGGCCAGGCGCCCGCCCCATCCGGTGCTGCTGGGACCCTCGGAAACCGCCGACTGCCACTGCGACTGCTGGTCGGCGTGCGAATAGAGATTGTCCGGCCGCGCCGCCGCGTAGTTCGCGCGCGTGGTGGGCTGGTTGAGCGTGCCGACGTTCGCGAGCAGCGCGAGCTTGCCCGACGCGAAGAGCGGCTGGATCTCCGCGAACTCCGGATGCAGGCCGTACGGCGTCGCCGATCCGGCCGGCTGGATCGGCAGCCACTGGGCCTGCGGGATCTGCACGCCGGAGCTCTCGGTGCGCACCGCGGCGTAGCGGCCGAAGCCGGCGCCGTCGAGGGGGACGAGCAGGCTGTTGCCGTCGGCGCCGCCGAACAGGAAGACGCAGACGAGCGCCTTGTAGTCGGCCGGCGCGGATTGCGCGGTGGCGGCACTGGCGGCCGAGGCGAGCCCGACGGCGCCCAGGCGACGGGCGAGGCCCGCGGCGCCGAGGGCGCCGGACTTGCGGAGGAATTCGCGGCGATCGGTCGTCATGGCGCTAGCGCTCCACCTGGTACTGCGGGGATGTGACGACGAGATACGCGGCGGTGCGGGCGCGGCCCAGCGTGTCGTTCGTCGCGACGGCGTTCACGGCCGCGACGATGGCGGCCTTCATCGCGGGGCTCATGCGGCCGGCCATGAGGATGCGGTCGAGTCGGTCGGCGAGAGCCGACGCGTCGGTGGCCACGGCCTGGTACGGCGAGAGGTCGAGCGTGGTGCCGATCGCGCCGTAGAACGTGGAATCGGGCGCGATGCGGGCCGAGAAGAGCAGCGAATTGGCGACGTTGGCCCGCGCGATGGCCGTGTTCGTCGTCTGGATGCCGAACTCGGGACCCAGGATCGCCTTGCCGGGCACCACGTAGTCGGGCGGGTAGTAGTTGAACACCGAGGGCGGGTAGAACACGAACTGGCCGAGCTGCGAGGACACGCTGCGAAAGTAGACGCCGTCCGACGTGCCGCCCAGGGCCCGCGCGACGCCGGTCATGTAGAGCACGGGCTCGGCGAGCTTGCCGTACGACGGGTCGATCTTGCGGGCGCCCCTCGCCTCGGGGTCGAGCAGGATCGCTCGAACCACCGCGCGCAGGTCCCCGCGCAGGCCCGCGCCGTTGTTCGCGAACACGGCGGCGACGCGCGCGACGTAGCCCGGCGTCGGGTCGCTCGTCACCAGCTTCTGGATGAGCTGCTTGCCGACGAAAGGACCGACGTTGGGGTGCTCGAAGATGTTCCGGTGGGCGAACGCGAGGTCCGCCTGCGGCGTCATGTTGGCCGGGGCCGTCACGCCGGCGAGGAGCTGCTTCGTGCCGAACTCGTGCGTGGCCGTCACCGGGATCATGTTGCCCAGGTAGTTGCGCGGATTGTTGCTCCGCGCGCTCGCGCCGGCGATGGTGGGGTAGGTCCAGCCCGTGAAGGCCCGCGCGAAGCCTTCGATCTCGTCGAGGTCGTAGGTCGGGACGGGCTTGCCGGCCGCGTCGCGCTTCAGGGTGCCGTCCGGGTTCAGCTCGAACAGGCCGATGGTGAAGAGCTGGAGGATCTCGCGGGCATAGTTCTCGTTGGGGTTCGTGCCGGCCGCCGGATTGGCCTTGTTGTTGTTCACCATGTCCAGGTAGTCGCCCATGACCGGAGAGAGCGTGACCGAGACGAGCAGGTCGTAGAAGTTGCCGAAGGCGCGCTCGCGCAGGTTCTGCTGGTAGTGGCGCATCGCGTAGTTGCGCGCGTTGTCGATGCCGGAGACCACGAAGATCTGCGAGAGCGCGAAGGCCACGCGGCCGCGCAGCTGGTCGGGCTGCACGAGCGAGGACCGGAAGAACTCGACCTGCAGCGGGAACAGCGAGTAGTTGTCGCGCGCGCAGAAGCTGTCCGGACGCACCGGCTGGGTGCGGTCGTCGACGCAGGAGTCGGGACGGTTGGCGGGCACGTAGGGCCAATCGGGATAGCCCGTGACCGGCAGCGCGAGCTGCTCGTCCACCCAGGCCGCCGGTCCCACGGACCGGGCGCGCGCGAGGTCCGCCTCGGTCGGCCCGAAGGTGGCCTGGCGCAGCAGGCGCACGGCATCGGCCTCGCGGTCGGCGGCCGAAAGCGGCGCGCACATCACCACGCCCTCGTCCGCATGGCCGGCGCCGACCATCCGGTCCTGCACCGTGGCATCCACGGTGAAGCGATGATTGGAGTCATTGCGGCCCGCCCCGTTGTTGTAGGTGCGGTAGACCGGCGTCGTTCCGGTGGCGCAGGCCCGGGCGGAGGGCAGGGGGACGTGGAACGCGATGCCCTCGTAGCTCCACCCCGGGAGCGTCTTCACGAAGGCGCATTCATCCGCGTCCGCCGTGTAGAAGTGCGAGTTGGGCCCGACGCCCGGCGTGCCGTAGAAGCGGCAGACGGGCGCGAGCCCGGGGGCGTCCGCGCTCGAGGCGTAGACGCCGAAGCGTCCGCCGGTAGCCGTCCAGCCCGCGCCGGCGCCGCCCGATTCGACGAAGGCCATCTCGCCGGGGCTCGCCGTCACGAAATAGTGGCGCAGGGTCGGGTGGTAGTACTCGACCGCCGTGCCCGTGGGCTCGGCCAGCGCGACCGGCGCGGCCAGGAGGAGCAGGCAGGTCGGCAATGACTTCATCACGGTCTTCTCCCTGGCGCCGGGCGGGTGCCGGCCTGGTCGGCGTCGCTCGGGCCGTTCACGGCCGCGACAGACGCCATCGTGGGGCGCGGATGTTGCCAAAGTCCTTCCGGTCCCTGCCCATTTGTAACACCTTGTCGAGCGAACCGGGAAAGGGCCGATTTTCACGTGATTGACGATGCTCAGGCCACGACGGCCCCGGTCGTGGTAAACGTGTGCTTGCCGGAGGGTGCCTGTCCCGCGCGTCGACGCGAATACCCGTGAAAATCAAGGGGCTTCGTGGTGGTGTGCGCCTTTTCAGGCTGGGCGCCCCTCGGTAGACTGCGGCCATTGCAACCCGCCCCGACCCCAACCGGGCCGTTCGAGGAGCCAACCTCGGCGGCCGCGACAATGACAGCGGGGCGCAGTAAGGAGAAACTTTGAAGCCGACCGACATCGGGGTCGCCGACTATTTCCACAAGGTCGTGGACTGCCAATGGGCGTGTCCCGCTCACACGCCCGTACCGGAATACATCCGCCTCATCGCCCAGGGACGCTATTCGGACGCCTACCTGGTCAACTGGAAATCCAACGTCTTTCCCGGCATCCTCGGCCGGACCTGCGACAGGCCCTGCGAGCCCGCGTGCCGCCGGAGTCGCGTCGAGGAGAACCAGGGCGAGAAGCCGGAGCCGGTCGCCATCTGCCGCCTGAAGCGCGTCGCGGCGGACTTCAAGGACGACATCCGCGATCGCCTGCCGAAACCGGCCGCCAGGAAGAACGGCAAGCGCATCGCCTGCGTCGGCGGCGGCCCCGCTTCGCTCACGGTGGCGCGCGACCTCGCCCCGCTCGGCTATTCCGTCACGGTGATCGAGGCCGACGCGAAGGCGGGCGGCATGATCCGCACGCAGATCCCGAAGTTCCGCCTGCCCGAAAGCGTGATCGACGAGGAGACCGGCTACGTGCTCGATCTCGGCGTGGAGTTCCGTCCGGGCACCCGCGTCGAATCGCTGAAGGGTCTCCTCGCCGAAGGCTGGGATGCCATCTTCGTCGGCACGGGCGCGCCACGCGGCCGCGACCTCGACGTGCCCGGTCGCAAGGAAGCGGCCAAGCACATCCAGATCGGCATCGACTGGCTTGCGAGCGTCTCCTTCGGCCACGTCACCGAGGCCCCCAAGCGCGTGATCGTGCTGGGCGGCGGCAATACGGCCATGGACTGCTGCCGTTCCGCGCGCCGGCTGGGCGGCGAGGACGTGAAGGTCATCGTGCGCTCCGGCTTCGAGGAGATGAAGGCGAGCCCGTGGGAGAAGGAGGATGCGATGCACGAAGGCATCCCCATCCTCAACTACCTGGTGCCCAAGTCCTTCCAGCACGAGGGCGGCAAGCTCACCGGCATGACCTTCGAGAAGGTGAAGGCCGTGTACGACGACAAGGGGCGCCGGTCCCTCGTCCCGACGGGCGAGCCGGACCAGTCGTTCGAGTGCGACCAGGTGCTGGTCGCCGTCGGCCAGGAGAACGCCTTCACCTGGATCGAGCGCGACATCGGCATCGAGTTCGACAAGTGGGGCATGCCGAAGCTCGACGAGAAGACGCTGCAGTCCACGCTGCCGCGGGTCTTCTTCGGCGGCGACGCGGCCCTCGGGCCCAAGAACATCATCTGGGCCGTGGCCCACGGCCACGAGGCCGCGGTCTCCATCGACAAGTTCTGCCAGGCCGAGAGCCTCGCCGACCGGCCGCCGCCGCACATGAACCTCATCTCGCAGAAGATGGGCATCCACGAGTGGAGCTACGACAACAACGTCGTGCCCGACGCGCGCTACGCGGTGCCGCTCAAGGAACTCAAGATCGCGCTCAAGGACATCCGCACCGAGGTGGAGCTGGGCTTCGACCCGCAGCTCGCGTGGAAGGAGGCGCAGCGCTGCCTCAACTGCGACGTGCAGACGGTGTTCGCCCCGAAGCTGTGCATCGAATGCGACGCCTGCGTCGACATCTGCCCGATGGACTGCATCACGTTCACGGCGGACGGCGAGGAGGCCGAAGTGAGGGCCCGCCTGAGCGCGCCGTCGATGGACATGAGCCAGGACCTCTACGTGGGCACGGGCCTCAAGACCGGCCGCATCATGGCCAAGGACGAGGACGTGTGCCTGCACTGCGGCCTGTGCGCCGAGC
>CAZPLW010000098.1:0-15582 GCA_964587315.1 uncultured Lysobacter sp. | reverse complement strand
ACGGCGGCGTGCGCTGCGGGCGATACACGAAGGCGTAAAACGCGGGGCGCAGCCGGGACTTTGCCGACGAGGCCGGCCGGCACGCGGGCTGGTCCCATGACACCTTCGTCGCCCCGCCGGAGGGCCGCGTCGTTCCCGCCCCCGCCGCCAAGCGCCTTCCGGAAGGCGAGCGATTGCCGCCGGTGATCTCGCATGCCGTCTTCCGCTCCAGCATGCCAGCCACGGACAGCGGTGAGTGCTACTCGTCGGCCGCCATCGTGTGGTGCCAGGACGATTTCGGGCTGCCGGACGAGCGCACGCTCGCCATCCTGCGCACCGTCGACTGGCCCGCGATCGCGGTGGACTGGACCCCCTAGGAGGAAGACATGCTGGGCGCGCTGGTGGGCGACATCGTCGGTTCCCTCTACGAATTCGACAACCATCTCTCGAAGGACTTTCCGCTCTTCGGCGAGGGCGCGGACTTCACCGACGACAGCGTACTCACGATGGCCGTGGCCGACGCGCTCGTGAACGGCGTGCCGCCGCGCGACGCGATCTACCTCTGGGCCGTGCGCTATCCGAAGCGCGGCTACGGCGGCGGCTTCTCGGCGTGGCTCCGGACATGGGAGCTCGCGCCCTACGACAGCTGGGGGAACGGCGCGGCGATGCGCGTGAGCCCCGCGGCGCTTCTCGCCAACACGCTGGACGAAGCGCTGGACGCCGCGCGGCGCGTGACGGAAGTGACGCACAACCATCCCGAAGGCATCAAGGGTGCGCTCGCGACCACGCACGCCATCTTCCTCGCGCGCTTCGGCGCGGGCCCGGGCGAAATCCGCCGCACAATCGAGCTGCGGTACGGCTACGACCTCGACCGCTCCGTCGATTCCATCCGCCCCACGTACCGGTTCAACGAGAGCTGCCAGGAGACGGTGCCCGAGGCCATCGTGTGCGCGCTCGAAGGACGCGATTTCGAGGATGCCATCCGCAACGCGATCTCCATCGGCGGCGATTCGGACACGCTCGCGGCCATCGCGGGCCCGATCGCCGAGGCGCGCTTCGGCATCCCGGACGAGATCGCCCACGAGGCCCTCGCCCGCGTGAGCCAGGAGATGCGCGAGCTCCTGCACCGCCTCTACGCCAGCACCGAGTACGGGCACCCGGTCCGCGGCCTCCGGAAGAATCATTCCGCTGGCTAATATCGCACATACGATCTCTTCAGTTCCGCCGATATCACCGCGCCGGTACCTTGGAGTCCTCGCCCCGCATCGGGGCACGACATCCGAGGGAGAAGGCCATGCTGGGCGCACTGGTGGGAGACATCGTCGGGTCCCCGTACGAGTTCAACAGTCACCGCTCGAAGGATTTCCCGCTCTTCGGCGACGAGGCGGACTTCACGGACGAGTCGGTGCACACCGTGGCCGTGGCCGACGCGCTCCTCAACGGGCACGCGCCGCAGAAGTCCCTGTACGCCTGGTCCGTGCGCTACCCGTACCGCAGCTACGGCATCGCGTTCAGCGAGTGGCTGCGCGCCGGCACCCTGTCGCCCCACGACAGCGCGTGCAACGGGGCGGCCATCCGCGTGAGCCCGGCCGCGCTCATCGCGAACACCCTCGACGAGGCGCTCGAGAGCGCGCGCCGCGTGAGCGAGGCGACGCACGGCCACGCGGAAGGCATCAAGGGCGCGCTCGCCACGGCGCACGCGATCTTCCTGGCCCGCTGCGACGCGGGTCCGGGCGCGATCCGCCGGGAGATCGAATTGCACTACGGCTACGACCTGGACCGCAGCGTCGACATGATCCGGCCGGGGTACCACTTCACCGTGAGCAGCCAGCGATCGGTGCCCGAGGCCATCGTGTGCGCGCTGGAGGCCCGCGATTTCGAGGACGCGATCCGCAATGCCGTCTCGCTGGGCGGCGACTCGGACACGCTCGCGGCCATCGCCGGTCCCATCGCGGAGGCCCGCTTCGGCATTCCCGACGACATCGCCCGCGCAGCGCTCGAGCGCGTCACGCCGGAGATGCGCCAGACCATCCGCGCGCTCTACGCCCGCAGCGAGTACGTGAACCCGATCCGCAGCCTGCGCCCGGCGATCCCGGGCAGCACGCTTCGGCTGCGCTACGACGCGCTCGGCCCCATCGAGGAGATTGCCGGCGAACGCACCCACCGCTCGCGGCTCGCCACCTGGGAGGATTTCCTCACGTACGGGCGCAACGCCTCGTCGTCCTTCCACGCACAGGCCGCCCGGTGGGAATGGGACGACGGCATCAACGAGGAGTACCCGGAGCTGGTGGCGCTCGTGATGGAGGCGTGGCCGAACCCGGACGACTTTTCCATCCACTGAAACGGCGGTGGCGACGTTGATCGCCGCCCCCTTACGGCGTAGTCTCCTCCGCACAATTGAGCCCATAGAGGAGGAGACCCACCGTGGCGAAATCCGTGTCGCTTTCCGTCAACGGCAAGGCCGTCAAGGTCACCGTCGACGATCCCGAGATGCCCCTTCTCTACGCCCTCAGGAACGACCTGGGGCTCCACGGTCCGCGCTTCGGCTGCGGCCTCGGCCAGTGCGGCGCCTGCACGGTGCACATCGACGGCAAGGCCATCCGCTCCTGCCAGGTGCCGGTGGGCGAGGCGGCCGGCAAGAAGGTCACCACGCTCGAGGGCCTGGGCACGGCGAAGAAGCCGCACCCCCTGCAGAAGGCGTTCGAGGAGGTGCAGGCCGTGCAGTGCGGCTACTGCATCAACGGCATGGTGATGCAGGCGGCGGCGTTCCTGAAGGAGAACCCGAAGCCCACGGAGGCGCAGGTGAAGGCCGCGCTCGAGAACAACCTCTGCCGCTGCGGCACGCAGACGCGCATCGTCGCGGCCGTGATGCGCGCGAGCCAGATGGCATAAGGGGACGACCATGGCCAAGCTCATCGATCGTCCCGTGTCCGGCTCGCGCCGGGATTTCCTCAAGGCCGGCGGCGCCCTCGTCGTCACCTTCTCCGTCAGCGGCGTGAATGCCGCCGCGCCCAAGTCCGCCGCCGCCGCGAAGACCGTCGCCACCACGCAGGTGGACGGCTTCCTCGCCATCGACGGCAAGGGCATGGTCACCGTGTTCTCGGGCAAGGTGGACCTGGGCACCGGCATCCGCACCTCCATGACGCAGATCGCGGCGGAGGAGCTGTGCGTGCCGATGTCGATGGTGAACGTGATCCAGGGCGACACCGCCCTCACGCCGGACCAGGGCGTCACCTACGGCAGCCTCTCCATCCAGGCGGGCGGCATGCAGATCCGCCAGGCGGCGGCCACGGCGCGCGAGGCGCTCGTCTCGAAGGCGGCCGAGAAGCTCGGCGTCGACCGCGCCACGCTCGTCGTGAAGGACGGCGTCGCGATGCCGAAGGCGGGCGGCAAGGGCGTCTCCTACGCGCAGCTCGTGGGCGGGAAGAACTTCGAGATGGAAGTGAACGCCAAGGCCCCGCTCAAGGACCCGAAGGACTACACGATCGTCGGCGAGAGCGTGAAGCGCCTGGACATCCCGTCCAAGCTGAACGGCAGCTTCACCTACATGCAGGACTTCAAGCTGCCCGGCATGATCCACGCGCGCGTGGTGCGGCCCAAGGCGATGAAGGCCAACCTCGAGGCCTTCGACGACGCGCCCTGCAAGGCGGTCCCGGGCTACCTCGGCGCCGTGCGCGTGGGCAACTTCCTCGCGGTGACGGCGAAGACGGAGTGGGCCGCCATCAAGGCCTCGCGCCTCATCCAGGCGAAGTGGTCGGCGTGGGCGGGCCTTCCGGACCAGGCGAAGATCGTGGACTGGATGCGCCAGGTGAAGGTGAACAAGAACGAGGAGTTCCAGAAGGTCGGCGACATCGCAGCCGGTTTCGCCACGCCGGGCGCGAAGGTGATTTCCGCCAGCTACGATTGGCCGGTGCAGACGCACGGCTCGCTCGGCCCCTCCTGCGCCGTCGCGGAATTCAAGGACGGCAAGCTCACCTCGTGGAGCGCCTCGCAGCAGACGCACCTGCTCAGGAAGCAGATGGCCAACATGCTGCAGATGAAGGCCGACGACGTGCGCTGCATCTACCTCGAGGGCGCCGGCTGCTACGGCCGCAACGGCCACGAGGACGCGGCGGCGGACGCGGCGCTCATCGCCAAGGCGACGGGCAAGCCCGTGCGCGTGCAGTGGATGCGCGCGGACGAGCACGGCTGGGACCCGAAGGGCCCGCCCACGCTGCTGGACCACAAGGCGGCCCTGGACGACAAGGGCAACATCGTCGCGTGGGAGAGCACGGTGTTCATCCCGGACCGCCCGAAGGACATCGTGGTGGCGCTGGTGGCCGCGGAGCTCGCGGACCTCCCGCGGGAGAACTCGCACCCGGGCAACATCCACGCCTCGCTCGCGATCCCCTACGCCATCCCGAACATCCGCTGCGCCGCCAACTGGCTCGCGGAGACGCCCTTCAAGCCCTCGTGGATCCGCACGCCGGGGCGCATGCAGAACACCTTCGCCAACGAGAGCTTCCTGGACGAGCTCGCGGCGCAGGCGGGCGTCGATCCGCTCGAGTTCCGCCTGAAGTACCTGAAGGACCCGCGCGGCATCGAGCTGCTGAACCGCCTCGCGAAGCTCGCCAACTGGAAGCCGCGCACGGGGCCGCGCGACACGGGCGACGTGGTGAAGGGCCGCGGCATCACCTACACGAAGTACGAGCTGGTCCGCACCTACGTCGGCATGGTCGCGGACGTGGAGGTGAACAAGAAGACGGGCGCGATCAAGGTGACGGACTGCTTCGTCGCGCACGACTGCGGGCAGATCATCAACCCGGACGGCCTCAAGAACCAGATCGAGGGCAACGTCGTGCAGACGATCGGCCGCGTGTTCTACGAGGAGATCAAGTACGACCGCTCCACGATCACGAGCCTCGACTGGGCCAGTTACCGCACGACGCATTTCTCGGACGTGCCCAACATCGTGATCCACCTCATCGACCGGCCCACCGAGAAGCCCTGGGGCGCGGGCGAGCCGACGGCGGCCGTGGTGCCCTCGGCCATCGCCAACGCGGTGTTCGACGCGACGGGGATGCGCTTCCGCTCCGTGCCGTTCACGCCGGATCGGGTGGCGGCCGCGTTCAAGACCGCCTGAGGGCAGGGCGGCGGGGACGCGAAGGGGCCTGCCTCGGCAGGCCCCTTTCGTATCCGGAATTCGATGTCCGATTCCGGCGAGCCGACGCGGGCCGGCCCGGCGAAGATGAGCGCCCTCTCGCCACGAACCGGAGCCGCCATGTCCTTCCGCATCCTGGGCCTCGATCCCGGGCCCTTCCAGCCTCTCTTCGCGCTCTCCGATGAACAGCTTCGGGCATCCGCCGCGATCCGCGTGCGCGCGGACGATCCGTCGATGCCCTGCCGCGTGAGCCTGGGCCACGCGCCGGTGGGCGACGAGTTGCTGCTCGTCAACTACGAGCACCAACCCGCACCGACGCCCTATCGGTCGCGCCATGCGATCTACGTGAGCCGCAGCGCGCGCGAACGCTACGACCGCGTCGACGAGATTCCGGTGGCGATCGCCACGCGGCTCCTCTCGGTACGCGCGTTCGACCGGGATCACCTGATGGTGGACGCGGACGTGATCGAGGGCGCCGAGGCGGGGACGCTCTTCGAGCGCCTGCTGGCCGATCCGGCGGTCGGCTACCTGCACGCGCACTTCGCGCGGCGCGGCTGCTACGCGGCCCGCATCGAAAGGGCGTGAGCCCGGCGCGCTATGATCCCCGCATGACCTCTTCCGCCCCCTTCGCCGACGCCGCGCAGACGTGGAACCGCCGCTTCGAGGGCGACGACTACCACTTCGGCACCGAGCCCAACCCCTGGCTGGCCGGGCACGCGGGCCTCTGGTCGGCGGGACAGCGCGTCCTGTGCGTGGCGGACGGCGAGGGCCGCAACAGCGTCTGGCTCGCCCGGCGCGGCCTCGAGGTCGATGCGTTCGACATCGCGGAAGTCGGCGTGGCGAAGGCCCGGCGACTGGCGCAGGCCTCCGGCGTGGCCGTGAACTACGCGGTCGCCGATTGCGACGGCTTCGATTGGCGGCCGGATCACTACGACGGCGTCGCCGCCATCTTCGTCCAGTTCGCCGACCCGCCGATGCGCGAGCGGCTCTTCGCGAACATGGTCCGCTGCCTCAGGCCCGGCGGGCTCGTCGTCCTCCAGGGCTACACGCCGAAGCAGCTCGAATACAAGACCGGGGGCCCGCCCTTCGTGTCCCACCTGTACACGCCGGACATGCTGCGGGAGGCCTTCGCGGCGCTCGAGATCGTGGAGCTGCGCGAGTACGAGGCGGACCTGCGGGAGGGCAAGGGGCACGGCGGGCGGTCTGCCCTCGCCGGCCTCGTCGCCCGCAAGCGCTAGGCGACCAAGCGCCTACTTGCCGACCCGCGCCCGGCCCTTGCGCTTGGCGTCGTAGAGCCAGCCGTCCGCCGCCTTGACGAGCGCCTCGGGCGTCGCGCCCTGCTCGGGAAAGCCCGCCACGCCCGCGGAGAAGGTGATGCCCGCGCGCTCGGTGTCGCCCAGCCTCACCGTGGTGGCGCGAAGCCGCTCGAGGAACGATTCCATGCGCTTCACGGCGTCCTCGGCCGTGGAGTTGGGGAAGACGAGGCAGAACTCCTCCCCGCCGTAGCGGCACACGACGTCGCCCGCGCGCGTGCCTTCGCTGAAGATGCGCGCCACCTGCCGCAGCACCTCGTCGCCGAACGGGTGGCCGCAGGCGTCGTTCACGCGCTTGAAATCGTCCAAGTCCGCCATGGCGAGCGCGAGCGGCTGGCCGGTGCGCGAGAAGAGCGAGACGAGGTTGCCGAGCACGGTGTCGAGGTAGCGGCGGTTGTAGAGCCCCGTGAGCGCATCGTGCAGCGCCTCCTCGCGCGCGCGGTCGCGCTCGTCGCGAAGGCGGTTCAGCTCGTAGCGGATCTGCACGGCGTAGTAGCGCGCCCGGGTGCCCAGGCCCAGCCGCTGCTCGTACACCTCGTGGAACGCCTTGTGCTGCGCGTACGCGTCCTGGAACCGGCCCGTGCGGGCGTGGAGGTGGGCCATGAACTCCAGCACCAGGCTCTTCAGCATGAGCGGCGTGCGATCCTCGAAGCCCTCGCGGGCCCTGGCGAGGCGCGAGATCGCGTCCTGCTCGCGGCCGTTCTTCTCGAACGCCATCGCGCGCAGGTAGTGCGCCCACACCGCGCAGGGGCCGCCGTGCTTCGTGGCCTCGCGGTCGGCGAGGGTGAGCGCGGCCTCCGCCTCGTCGAGGCATCCGCCCTGCAGGAAGGTGTACGCCGCCGTCGTGTAGACGTTGCCCTCGGTCGAGGAGAGGTGGGGCGATTCCGCGTCCTGCATCAGGCGGCGCGCCAGGGGCAGGGCCTCCTCGATGCGCCCCATGTGCGCGAGGCAGTCGGCGCGGTTGGCGACGGCGCCCACCAGCAGGCGGGGATGCTGCATCTGCGTGCACAGGCCGAGGGCCTCCTCCAGGATCGCCTCGGCCTCCTCGTAGTCGCCGACCGCGACCAGCTCCGCGCCGAGGTTCGACAGGAGCGTCGCCATCTGCGGCCGCGCGTTGATCGTGCGCAGCTGCCCCAGCGCCTCGAACATGTAGCCGAGCGATTGCGCGGAGTCACCCAGGGCCGCGAGGCACCCGGCCGTGCCGTTCAGCGTGTAGAAGCGGTCGAGCGTCGACAGGCTGCCGTCGTCGTCCTCGAGGTTCGCGCGGAACATGGCGAGCGCGCCCTTCGAGTCGCCCTCCATCATGCGGGCGCGGGCGAGGCCGTTTCGGCACAGGATGGTGCCGCGCAGGTCGCCGAGCAGCCCGAACTCCCGGCTCGCGGCCTCGAGCGAGCGGCGGGCCTCGTCGGCGCCCACGTAGCGCAGCTCGAAGTAGCCGATGGTGAGCTGGGCCCACGCGCGCGTGAGCGCGTCGCCGGCCGCCTCGGCGGCGACGAGCGCTTCACGGGCCCAGGCGTGCGAATCGCGGGGCGCCGCGTACTGGGCCTCCCAGGCGCGGTCGACGAGTGCGCGGTGCGGGGTCGATGAATCCACCTCGAGATTCTAGCCGGGTGGGCGGCCGTGGCAACCGGAGAGTGGGCTGGATGCCGGATACGGCGCAGGGGAATTGCGGATTTTTCGAGAAGCCGGCGGCGCAATGCTCCGACGCGCCGGGCGCGTGGTATGCGTAGTGTCGTCGCCATGGGAGGACGTCTCCCGCGCATCCGTACCGGCAACGACCATGGAAGACCTTCGCACCGAAACCCTCGACGCCACCGAGGCACGCCATTCGCGCCGTATCGGGCTCATCAGCCTGGGATTGGTCTGCGGAAGCCTGCTCGTGGCCACGGCCATGGCGATCACGTCCAGCGGGAGCGACGACGCGGGCTCGAAGCCGGCGGATTGCCAGCGCGCCGAGCGCTCGCTTGCCGCCGCGAAGACCTCCCAGCACGCGAAGAACGAGACCCTGCTGCTCTGCTCGTCCGAGTCGAGCCTCATCCAGCGAATCTTCTAGCGCCGCGCCAGCGAATGCGGACGCCCGAATCTTCGAAGATCCTCGCCACGTCGGGCCGGGGCGTCTGCGTCTTGCCGTCGATCCCCTGAAGGGGCCCCTCGCCGGGTGACTTGACGCCCTAGCCTTCGAAGATCCTCGCCACGTCGGGTGCGGCGAAGCGGTACTCCTGGTTGCAGATCTCGTCGCGCACGGCCACCACGCCGTGCTCGGCGAGCGTCGCTTCCACCTCGGCGCGCCCCAGGCTCTTCAGCATCGCCACCACCTTCTCCTCGCTGCGGCCGCAGCCGTCCGTGACGGCCTGGGGCTCGTAGAGGCGCACGTCGTCCTCCGGGAAGAAGTGCGCGAGCAGGGGCCCGGCTTCCATGAGGCCCAGGAGCGACGGGTCGGCGGTCGCCGCCAGGTGCTGGATGCGCGCCCAGCCTTCGGGATCGCGCTCGTCGGCCCTGGGCAGCTTCTGCAGGATGAGCGCGCCCACCTCGCGATCGGTGGCGTGCACCCACAGGTGCGTCGGCACCTGCTCGCTCACGTCGAAGTAGCGCTCGAAGCACTCGGCGAGCGTCGCGCCCTCGAGCGGCACGATGGACTGGAACTGCCGGGCCGTCGTGGCGTTCTCGATGGTGAGGGCGAGGCGGCCGTCGGCGAAGAGATGGCGCAGCTGCGCGTGGCGCTCCGCGTCGTATCCCTCGCCCAGCCGCACCATCGCGCGCAGGGCCAGCTCCCGGGAGCAATCCGCCACCGCCATCTGGACGGGCCCGTGGCCCATCACCTGCAGCACGGCGCGGCCGGGGTGCTTGAGGCCGGACCCGATGAGCACGCCGAGGGCGGCGAACTCGGCCAGCAGCGGGCGGATGGGCTCCGGGTAGTCGCGCCGGCCGAGGATCGCGCGCCACAGCGGGCCCAGCCGGACCAGCTGGCCGCGGATGTCGAGCTTCTCGAGGAGGAAACGCTGGGTGAGGTCGGACGGGGCGGGTGAAGCCATCGCAGGATGATAAACCGGCCCGGTCCGCGGTTGAGGAAGGTCAACCGGCGGCACCCGGCGCGCGGTACCGTAAGGTGTTGATGTCCCAAAAGAATGAGAAGGAGGGCGTCCATGAGTGCGCATCCCCCGCATGCCCCGCACGCGCAGTACGCGGCACCGCAATCGCTGCTCCCGAACTTCGTGTCGGGCAACGCCGATCGGCTGCTCCACGCCCAGATGGGCAAGCTCACGGGCGGGCTCTCGCCGGCTTCCCTCGCGAGCGCCTGGATGGACTGGGCCACCCACCTGTCGATGTCGCCTTCCAAGCAGGCCGAGATCGTCGAGATGGGCGCGCGGCAGTGGGAGCGCCTCGCCCACTTCCTCACGCACGCGCAGGACGAGACGTGCGAGCGCTGCATCGACCCCCTGCCGCAGGACCCGCGCTTCCGCGACCCGGCCTGGCAGCAGTGGCCCTTCAACGTGATCTCGCAGACCTTCCTGCTGGGCCAGCAGTGGATGTCGATCTCCACGCGCGGCGTGCGCGGCGTGACGAAGCACCACGAGCAGGTGATGGACTACACCACGCGCCAGTTCATGGACCTCTTCTCGCCCTCGAACTTCATCGCCACCAACCCCGAGGTGCTCGCGGCGGTGAAGGAATCCGGCGGCATGAACCTGCTGGCCGGCGCCGCCAACATGCGCGAGGATCTCGAGCGCACGCTTTCCGGCAGCCCCCCGCAGGGCGCCGAGGCGTTCGAGGTCGGCCGCGACCTCGCGCTGACCCCGGGCAAGGTGGTGCTGAAGAACGACCTCATCGAGCTCATCCAGTACACGCCCACCACCGCGCGCGTGCACGCCGAGCCCATCCTGATGGTGCCGGCCTGGATCATGAAGTACTACATCCTCGACCTCTCGCCGCAGAAGTCCCTCATCAAGTTCCTCGTGGACCAGGGGCACACGGTGTTCGCCATCTCGTGGAAGAACCCGGGGCCCGCGGACCGCGACCTCTCGATGGACGACTACCTGCGCCACGGCGTGGCGGCGGCGATGGATGCCGTCTCGGCCATCGTGCCCAAGCGCAGGATCCACGCGATGGGCTACTGCCTGGGCGGCACGCTGCTCGCGATCGCCGCGGCGCTCATGGCGCGCGAGGGCGACAAGCGCCTGGCGACGATGACCCTCCTCGCCGCGCAGACGGACTTCTCGGAGCCCGGCGAGCTCGCGCTCTACATCGACGACAGCCAGCTCACCTTCCTCGAGGACCAGATGTGGGAGAAGGGCTTCCTCGACTCCTCGCAGATGTCGGGCGCGTTCCAGCTCCTTCGCAGCGTGGACCTCGTGTGGTCGAGCATCGTCCGCCACTACCTCAAGGGCGAGCCGAACACGCTCAACGACCTGATGGCGTGGAACGCGGACGGCACGCGCATGCCCTACCGCATGCACACCGACTACCTGAGGAGCCTCTTCCTCGACAACGAGCTCGCCATGGGCCGCTTCAAGGTGTGGGGACGCCCCATCGCCATCCAGGACATCGACATCCCGATCTTCTGCGTGGGAACGGTGACGGACCACGTGGCGCCGTGGCGCTCGGTGTACAAGATCCACCTGCTCACGCACGCCGAGATCACCTTCGCGCTCACCACCGGCGGCCACAACGTGGGCGTCGTGAACCCGCCGTCGCCGGAATCGAAGCGCCGCTACAAGCTGCGCACGCGCCCCAAGGGCGGCGACTACCTGGACCCGGACACCTTCGAGAAGACCGCGACGGAACATCCCGGCTCGTGGTGGACGGCCTGGGAGAAGTGGGTCGCGGACCATTCCACGCGCAAGGTGGCGCCGCCGCCGACGGGCGCCAGGGGCTATCCGCCCGTGGGCGACGCACCGGGGGAATTCGTATTCCAGCGATGAGGGGCGCGGGCAGATACCATTGGCGCTTTCCCGACCCCACCCCGACCCCGCCCCGACCATGTCCACGCCGATCATCCTGCTGCCCATCGACGGTTCGCCTTCCGCCCTTCGCGCCGCGAAGTTCTGCGCCGAGGTCGCGAAGGCGTTCTCCGCTTCGATCGTGATGCTCAACGTGCAGCCCGCGATCGAGGATTGGCAGACGCGCGGCCTGGGCCACGACGCGGCGCTCGCGCACCTGAACGACCGGGCGAGGCAAGCGCTGCAGGAGGCCGGCCGCGAGCTTTCGGTGGCGGGCCTGAGCTACGCCACCGTGGTCGAGTTCGGCGACGCGGCGGAAGTGATCGCGACCGTGGCGAAGGACCGGGCGTGCTCCCAGATCATCATGGGCACGCGCGGGCAGAGCGGCATGAAGGGCATGCTGATGGGTTCGGTGGGCGCGAAGGTGCTCCACCTGGTCACCTCCCCGGTGACCTTCGTCCACTAGAGCAGCAGGTCCGGCAGCACCTCGCCCGCGGCGCCCGCGATCGCGATCGCCGCCCGGGCGGTGAGGGGCGTGCGGGTCGGGTTCACCTCGATCACCGTCGCGCCTTCCTCGAGCGCCATGAAGGGCAGCGAGGCGGCCGGCTCCACCACGGTCGAGGTCCCCACGCACAGGAACACCTCGCACGAGCGCGCGGCGGCGATGGCCTGCGCGAGCGCCTCGCCCGGCAGCGCCTCGCCGAACCACACCACGTCGGGCCGCAACAGCGAGCCGCAGTGCGGGCACCGGGGCACCTCGTCCGTCTCCGCCCAGCCCTTCACCGCGTGGCCGTGGTCGAAGCACTTCACGCGGCGGATGTTGCCGTGCAGCTCCACCAGGCGGCGCGTGCCGGCCAGCTCGTGCAGGCCGTCGACGTTCTGCGTGATGAGGGTGAAGTCGACGCCCCGCTCGCGGCAGGCGTTCTCGATGTCGACGAGCGCGAGGTGGCCCGCGTTGGGCTTCGCCTCGGCGACCTTCGCGCGGCGCCACGCGTACCAGTCCCACACGAGCTTCGGGTCGGCTTCGAAGGCTTCCGGCGTCGCGAGCTGCTCCGGGCGGAACTTCTCCCAAAGGCCGGTGAGCGAGTCGCGGAAGGTGGGAATGCCCGACTCGGCCGAGATGCCGGCGCCGGTGAGCACGGCGACCGCGGTGGCCTGGTCGAGGAGGGCGCGGGCGCGCTTGAGGTCGGATTCCATGTCCTATGCATTATGGGCACGGGCTTTCTTGAACGGGTTCAAGAAATGGCGATCGATCGTCCCGGGGTGTGAACGCCGCAGGCAAGGTGGCGTCTACGCTGCATCGATCCCCAACCGCCGAGCACCCCACCATGAACCCAGCCGCCCGTCTCATCGCCGCGATCGCACTGGCCCTCGGCACCGCCGCGCTGCCCGTCCACGCGGCCGCGCCTCCCGGACACGAGCACGACCACGCGGCCGCGGCCGCCTCCGCGTCGCTGCAGCTCGACCACGGCAAGAAGTGGGTGACGGACGCGCCGCTTCGCGAAAGCATGGCCGGCCTCCGCGACGCCGTGCGCGGCGCCCCGGCGCCCCTGCACAAGGGAACGGCCTCGCCCGCGGAGTACGCCGCGTTCGGCCAGCGCGTCGAATCCGCGGTGGGCCGCATCGTGCGCGAATGCAAGCTGCCCCCGGCTGCCGACGCGCAGCTGCACCTGGTGGTCGCCGACCTCATCGCCGGCGCCGACGCGATGAAGGCCGCCCGGGACGGGAAAGCCGGACGCGCCGGGCTCGTTCGCGTGAACGGCGCCGTGGAGGCCTACGCGAAGCACTTCGACCATCCCGGGTGGGGTGCGGCAAGGCCCTGAGGAACGTCCTTTCGCCCCCCGGAATCCGCTTTTCGTCGCAAGGGCCGCGACGCGACGCGCGTAGGCGATTACCTTGCGCTTCGTTCCCGCACCGGCCGGCCCATCCGATCCGCCGCGCCGGCCGTAGACGGGACAGGACAAGGGAGATTCACGACATGAGCATCAAGACCAGCTGGGCCGCCGCCGCCGGCCTCGCCCTCGCTTTCGGTGGCCTGGCCATCCTCGCCCTCGCCGCGGACAAGCCCGCCGACGCGAAGCTCGCGCGCGGCAAGTACCTCGTCGAGATCACCGGTTGCAACGATTGCCACACGCCCGGCTTCGGGCTCTCGGGCGGCAAGGTGCCCGAATCGGAGTGGCTCGTGGGCGACGGGCTCGGATGGCAGGGGCCCTGGGGCACCACGTACGCCTCGAACCTGCGCCTCTACTTCAAGGACAAGACCGAGGCGCAGTGGCTCAAGGAAGCCAGGACCCTGCGCGCCCGCCCGCCCATGCCGTACTGGGCCGTGAACACGATGACGGACGACGACCTGCGCGCCATCTTCCGCTACGTGAAGTCGCTGCCGCCCAAGGGCGCGCCCGCGCCGGCCTACGTGCCGCCGGGGCAGCCGGCGAAAGGCCCCGTCGTCGCCTTCCCGAGCCCGCCGCCGGGCAAGTAGCGCGCGCTGCGCCCTACTCGGGCTGGATGTTCGCCTTGCGCACGATCTCGCCCCACTTCCGGGTCTCCGCGGCCTGGAAGGCGGCGAGCGCCTCGGGCGTGCTGGTGGCCGGGTCGATGCCGGTCTTGTCGAAGAACGACTTCGCCACCGCGCTCTTCGTCGCCGCGACGAGCAGTTCGTTCAGGCGCTTCACCGCCGGCGCCGGCGTGCCGGCCGGCGCATAGGCGGCGAACCAGTACGTCATCTCGTAGCCCTTCACGCCCGCCTCCGCGATCGTGGGGATGTCCGGCGCGAGGCGCGAGCGCTTCGTGTCCGAATAGCCCAGCGCGCGCAGCTTGCCGGCCTGCACCTGCGGCAGGCCCGTCGTGGTGTCGGTGATCATCATGTCGATCGTGCCGCCGAGCATGTCGGTGACGCCCAGGGTGTTGCTCTTGTAGGGCACGTGCAGCAGCTCCACGCCCGCCATCTGCTGGAAGAGCTCGACCGCGATGCGCGAGGACGACGAGCCGCTCGCGAAGTTGAGCTTGCCCGGCGACTTCTTCGCGAGCGCGATGAACTCCGCCACCGTCTTGGCCGGAATGTCGTTCCGGACCACCATCACCTGCCCGCCCTTGCCCAGCAGCGCGAGGGGCGCGAAATCCTTCACGGGGTCGTACGAGAGCTTCTTGTAGAGGTGCTCGTTGGCCGCGTGCGTCGTGTTGGTGGTGAAGAGCACGGTGTAGCCGTCCGGCGCCGCCTTCGCCACGAACTGCGCGGCGATCATGCCGCTCGCGCCGGGCTTGTTGTCGATGACGACGGACTGCTTCGTCGCTTCGGTGATGGCCTGCCCCAGGGCGCGGGCGAAGGTGTCGGTCGCCGTGCCCGAGGCGAAGGGCACGACGAAGGTGACGGTCTTCGCGGGGAAATCCTGCGCCGAGGCGCCGAGGGATGCGGCGAGGGCGAGGGCGGCAGCGATTCTCTTCATGGTCTCCTCCGGTCTTCTTGAAGTGGGTCGGGCAATCGGACGGGCAGCTCGAGCACCAGGAACGCGAGCGACTTGCCGTGCGAATCGAGGTTGAGCGAATCGTTCACGCCGCCGTCGAGGACGTCGTCGATGACGAAGTTCATGGCCTTCAGGTTCGGCAGCAGGTGGCGCGTGACGCGCGAGGGGCGGCGGTGCGCGAGCGCAGCCTGCACGGCCTCCGGCGTCACCTGCGCGACCAGCGTTTCCCAGTCCTGCGGACGGCGCGCGATGACGCTGATGTTCGAGCGGTTGCCCTTGTCGCCCGTGCGGCCGTGGGCGATCTCGCGAAGGGGAACGGTGCGGCCCATCAGTCCGCCCACTCGAAGGTGGCGGGCACGGCCTCGCGCGGCAGGTAGCACGAGACGGTCGAGAGCCGGGGGCGCATCTCGGTGCGCACGCCGCCGCCCCCGGCCGGGCCGCAGGTATAGAGCGCCGTGACCTCCTCGCCCAGCCGACGCGCGGCCTCGCGGTCCTCGTGCGCGGCGGCCACCCGCAGCCGCACGTCGCGCGCGTCGCCCGCGGGCGTGGCCGCGAGGAGGCGTCCCGCGTCGTCCCCGAAGAGGCTCGTGACGCCGATCAGGTCCGCGCGCCGCCTCAGGTGGGGCAGGCGCTTCGCGAGGATGTCCGCGGCGAGCCGCGCGCCCGCCTCCGCGCCGGGCCCCGCCTGGGAGATCCCCCCCCCGGCGAACCAGCCGCCCTCCCAGGACCCCCGCCCCCTGACGGTTGGCGGG
>CAZPLW010000097.1:0-15610 GCA_964587315.1 uncultured Lysobacter sp. | reverse complement strand
GCCACGGCGACGGTGACAGTCCCGGGCAAGGGGGCGACGCAGCCCGCCCCAGCAGGCTCGCCCGCGCCCGCCCCGGCAACCTCCGCTCCGGCCACCACCGCCCCGGCCGCGCCCGCCCCGGCCACCGCCGCCCCGGCCGCGCCCTTCATCCCGCCGGGCCCCATGCCGACCCCGCCGCCGCCGCCCGGGAAGATCGCGACGCCGCCGGTCCCCGCTCCCGCCGCTCCCGCCAATCCACCTTCCGCCCCGGGAGGCCGTGGATGAGCCTGCTTCGGGAAGTCATGGGCTGGCCGGCGCAGAAGCGTCGCAAGGCCGCGATCGGACTGGCCGCCGGCGTCGCCGTCCTCGCCATCGCGATCGTCGCGCTGCCGCTCTGGTTCGCGCACCAGCATTACGACGACGCGCTCGAGGACATCGACAAGCGCCTGGTCCGCTACGAGCGGCTCGCGGCCGCCCGGCCGCAGCTCGAGCAGAAGCTCGAGGGCGTGCGCGCCCTCGGCAGCCGCAAGTACTTCCTCAAGGCGTCGGCCGCCTCGCTTTCGGCCGCGGAGGTCCAGGACCGCGTCCGCCAGTTCATCGAAAGCGCGGGCGGGCGGGTCATCAGCGTCCAGATGGGCACGGCGCGCGACGAAGGCCGTTTCAAGCAGGTGCCGGTCACGGTGCAGGCGAACGCCAACATCCTCGTCACCCGGCGCATCCTGCACGCGCTCGAGACGAACGAGCCTTACCTGTTCGTCGACTCGCTCGTGATTCGCGCCCAGGTTCCGCCCGGCTACAAGCCGCCGCCGGGATTCGAGCCGGAGATGTTCATCCAGTTCGACATCTCCGGCTATGCCGTCCCCGGAGGCAGCCCGTGAGCGCCGCGGCGAAGGGCGGCCACTTCTGGGTCGCGCTCTGGGGCGGGGCCGCCGCGACGCTGGCCGTCGTGGTCGGCGTCGAGTATTACCTGGGGATCGAGGAGACTTCCGCGGGCCCGCGCGCGCCGGCCAAGGTCGCGGACGCCCGCATGCTTCCCCCGTTTGTCCTGGCGGCGGCCGACCAGGTGGCGCCGGAAACGGCGGCGCGTCCCCTTTTCACGCCGACCCGCCGGCCCGCGCCGGCTCCGGCCACCGTGCAGCCCACGATGCGCAAGGGGCAGTTCGTCCTCACCGGCGTGACCGTGTCGACGGACGCGAGCTTCGCCTTCCTGCGCGAGGTGTCCACCGGCAAGACGAAGAGCGTGCGCAAGGGCGCCGAGGTCAACGGCCTGCGCGTGGACGCCATCGAGCCGCGCCGCGTCGTGCTTCGGCAGGGCGAGGAGACCGAGGACCTGATGCTCGCCATCCAGTCGCCGCCCAAGTCCGCCACGCCTGCGCCGTCCGCCGGCGCGCCCGGGGCTCCGGCGGCGCCGGGAGGGACGCCCAATCTCTTCGCGCCCGGCGGCGTGCCGCTTCCGGGCGCCCCGGGTGGCCCGCCGATGCCGACCGCGGCGCCGGGCGGGGCGCCCGCAACGAATCCCGCCGCTGCGCCTACCCCGGGCGCAGAATCGACGGCCAACCGCCGCCGACCGTGGATGAAACCCTAGCAGGCCACCATGATGACGACCCGAAGAACGAGCCTCTTGCCACGCCCTGCGCCGATCGCCGTGGCGCTTGCCGCCGCGTTCGCCGTCGGCGGGTGCGCCACGCTTCCCGGCGCGCCGATCGTCGAGGAGCCGCAGGCCAAGGTCAAGGCGGCGGCCGCGCCGGCCGCGGTCCCGCCGGCGCCCCCGGCAAGCGAGTCCGCGCTGAAAGCGACCGACCGGACGCCGGACAAGCCCCGCACCTTCCCCGGCACCGGGAACTTCGTCCGGAACAAGCCGGCGCAGCCGGATCCGCGCAGCGCCGAGGAGGTTTCCCTCAACTTCGAGGCGACCGAGATCCGCCAGGTGGCGGCGACCATCCTCTCCGACATGCTGGGCGAGTCCTTCACCGTGCACCCGCAGGTGCAGGGCACGGTTTCGCTTCGCACCGTGCGCCCGATCGCGAGGAAGGACCTGATCGCCACCCTCGAGATGCTGCTGCGCCAGAACGGGGCGGCGCTCGTGAAGGAGGACGCGCTCTACAAGATCGTCCCGGTGTCGATCGCGGCGCGCGGGTCGATCAGCCCGCAACTCGGGGGAACCGGCGCGGCACTGCGGCCGGGCTACAGCGTGCTCATCGTGCCGGTGAAGTTCGTCGGCGCGAAGGAGATGGCGCGGCTCATCGAGCCCTTCGCCGTCGACCAGGCGGCCATCAAGGTGGACGAGGTGAGGAACCTCCTCGTCCTCCAGGGCACGCAGCGCGAGCTGCGTCACCTCATCGACACGGTCGACACCTTCGACGTCGACTTCCTCGCGGGAATGTCGGTCGGCATCTTCCCGCTGCAGGGCGCGGACGTGAAGACGCTCGTGGCCGAGCTCGACAAGGTCTTCGGGCCGGCGGCGCAGGGGCCGCTCGCGGGCATCGTCCGCGTCATCCCGGTCGAGCGCCTGAACGCGCTGCTCATCGTGACCACGCAGCCGCACTACCTCAAGATCGCCGAGACCTGGATCGAGCGGCTCGATCGCATGGGCGGCGCGGCCGGCGGAACGCGCCTGTGGGTGTATCCCGTGCAGAACGGCAAGGCGGAGAACCTGGCCTCGCTCCTGTCGGACATCTTCTCCGGCAAGACGAGCAGCACGCCGCCGCCGCCGTCGCTCGCCCCCGGCATGCGCCCGACGACGATCGCCACCTCCACGGGAACGGTGCCCACCGCGGGACAGGTCACGCCGCCCGCGACGACCACGCCGGCGCAGTCGCCCGGGCGCACGAGCTTCGAGGGCGACGGCACCACGGTCTCGAAGGACGTGCGCGTCATCGCCGACAAGGACAACAACGCGCTCGTGATTCTCGCGAGCCCCACGGACTACGACAAGATCGAGTCCGCGATCAAGAAGCTCGACGTCGTGCCGCGGCAGGTGCTCATCGAAGTGCTCATCGCCGAGGTCACGCTCACCGACGATCTCGAATACGGCATCGACTGGTTCATCAACGCGCGATCGGGACTCTCGATGGGCGGCAGCGGGCGTCCCGAGCCGAACATCACCCGGGGGACGCTCAATCCCGGCGGCTTCCTCCCGCCCACGCCGACGGGCGTGGTGCCCGCCTTCAACGGCCTGCAGCTCATCAACACGCTGGGCGGGGACGTGCGGGGCGTTCTGACCGCGCTCGGCAAGGACTCGCGCCTGAAGATCGTCTCCTCGCCCACGCTCATGGTCGTGGACAACCAGAAGGGCCAGATCCAGGTCGGCAAGAGGGTGCCGACACTCTCGTCCACGCAATCGGGCGTCGGCGGCGTCACGGGCGTGATCGAAAGCGTCACGTACCTCGAGACGGGCGTGCTGCTCACCGTGACGCCGCGCGTGAACACGGGCGGTCGCATCACGCTGGAGATCAACCAGGAGGTGAGCGACGCGCAGACGACGGATACCTCGACGATCAATTCGCCCACGATCTCGCGGCGCCAGGCCCAGAGCGTGGTCACGACGCAGTCGGGCGAGACCCTCGTCTTCGGCGGCCTCATCCAGACGCAGCGCTCGTTCGGCACCTCGGGCGTCCCGATCCTCTCGAAGATCCCGATCATCGGCGGCGCGTTCGGCCGCCAGAAATACAGCGATACGAGGACGGAACTGGTGCTGCTCATCACGCCCAAGCTGGTCGCGGACGTGGCCGCCGCCCGCGATGCGCTCGAGGAGATCCGTCGCAAGATGCCCGCGATCGAGAGCTACATGACGCGGCCCAAGGCTTTCGGTCCGTCCTCCGCCTTGCCGGCGTCGTCGCCGTTCGGTGCCCCGGCCGCCCCGGTCACCCCGCCTGCGGCCGGCGCTCCCGCCGTTTCGGCGCCGTCCCCGGCCAACGCCGTGCCGCTTCCGGCGCCCAGGAGCGGCGGTCCGGTCATCCTCACGCCCGTCCCGGTCGTTCCGCCGGCGGTGGTGGCGCCGCCGCCGGCGGCCCCGGGCTCGGCATCCCCCCCGGCGACCGTTCCGGCCGGCTCCGGACCCAAGCCCGTCCCGGTCGTCCCTCCCCCCGGGACGCCCCCTTCGGCGACTCCGGCTCCCGGCCAGTAGCCCTCAAACCCAACCCCGGCCGGAACCGGTGGATCCGGCTTCCGGCACCGGGTTTCGACCAATCGCGAGGTGAGCCTTGTTGCAGGACTACAACACTGTTGTAAATACATGCCGAATTTGTTTGACGCGGTGGGTCCGTTTCTCTAGCCTTGGTTCCGTGAAGACGGGTACGGGAGCAATCCGGGCATCCTTGGGGATGCGTTGGCTGGTAGCCGGATGCCTCGGGCTCGTCCTCGGTGCCTGTGCCGGAGTCGGCGCGGGTCTTGGTTCTCCCGAGAAGGCCGTCGAGGCCCGCGCGAGGCAGCGCTGGGACTTGATGATGAAGGGGGACATGGTGGGGGCCTACGAATTCCTGAGCCCCGCCTCCAAGGCCAGCGTCCCGAGGGACAGTTACCTGAAGCGCCGGGGTGGCGGCCGTTACTGGCGCGCCGTGACGATGCAGAAGGTGGAATGCGCCGAGCAGACTTGCAAGGTAACGCTGTTGCTGGACTATGACCTGGCCGCCGACGTGAAGGGACTGCAGCGGGAGATCGTGGAAACCTGGATTCAGGACGAGGGAGCCTGGTGGTTGGTGGAGGGCCGGTAGGCCAAAACCGCCCTCGGCTCGTGGGCTCCCCCGGAATTGTCAAAATGGGCCTGTTGGTTTAGACTCGACTTGGTTTAGACTCGACCTGTTGTAGCTTCTAAACGAGAGTGATCACCTCATCTCACCAAAAAGGAGTGGTTTACAAGATGAATACGTTCAAGCGGAAGTCTCTGCACGCCGCCGTGCTGGCGGGCCTCGGCGCCGTCGGCTTCGCGGGCACGGCTAGCGCCGTCAACGTGGCCCAAGACGGCCTCGGCAGCGTCCTGCTCTTCCCGTACTACACCGTCCGCGCTGATGGCGGCGGCAACAGCACCGCCTACTACGACACCCTGATCTCGGTCGTCAACACGACGACGAGCTTCAAGGCCGTCAAGGTTCGCTTCCTGGAAGGCAAGCGCTCCGCGGAAGTGCTCGACTTTAACCTGTTCCTGTCGCCCCGCGACGTGTGGACGGGCGCGGTCACCCGCACCTCCGATGGCGCTCGTCTGGTCTCGAGCGACAATTCCTGCGTGGTCCCGACGGGCCTGTTCTCGACCGCTGCGTCGAACACCCTCAACCACTTCAAGAACTTCGTCTACGCCGCGACGCCGGCTGACGGTGGCGGCACGACGCTCGACCGCGCCCGTGAAGGTCACTTCGAAATGCTGGAAATGGCCGTCTTCACGGCCGCCGCGGCGACCGCTGCTGCGCTGCACAACAGCGCTGGCGTGCCGGCCAACTGCGCCTTCTTCCAGACGAACGACCAGTTCCCGGCCAACCTGGGCCTCGTGCCCCCGGCCGGCGGTCTTGCTGGCGGCACCTCGCTGATCAACGTCGCGGCCGGTACGGATTACTCGTACGAAGCCGTTGCGCTGACCAACTGGGCCACCAACACCCAGTACTCCCGCGCCGGCTCCACGCTGCCGAACCTCGGTTCCGGCAACGTGCTGACCTCCACGGTGTTCCGTGCCGACGGCAGCGTCGTGACCTCCACCTGGACCACCGGTCTGGATGCGGTCTCGGCCTCCCTGATGCAGCAGAACGTCATCAACGAGTTCGTGCTCGAAACCGGCACGTCGTCCGGCACCGACTGGGTCGTCACGTTCCCGACCAAGTTCGGCTACATCGCCGTCGATCCGGCCGGCCCGTCGAACATCGTCGGTCCGTTCAACGCGAACTTCACGAACGGCCAGTCGTGCGACATCTTCGGCTTCCAGTTCTGGAACCGCGAAGAACAGACCCCCGGCATCACCACGGTGGTCCTGCCGTCGCCGGAGCCGATCATCGCCCCGTCGTTCAACTCGTTCTGCTACGAAACGAACATCATCACGTTCGCCAACAGCAACAACCTGGGCTCGACGAACCTGTACAACATCGACCCGACGGCGTCGGCGCTCAACCCGACCAACCGCACGGGCTGGGGCCAAGTCACCTTCACGCAAGCTGCGACCGTGGCCCAGCCCCGCCTGCAGCGCCTCCAGACCGCCACCGCCACGATTAACGGCGTGGCTGCTGCCGGCGGCGTGACGCACCTCGGCCTGCCGGTTCTGGGCTTCGCGATCCAGGACTTCAGCAACGGCAACGTCGGTGGCGTGCTGTCGAACTACGGTGGCCTCTTCATGCACCGCTACGTTCGCAACATCACCAACCCGTAATCGGAACATCGATCACGGTCTGCAGCATGCAAGACGAGAAAGGCGGGGGGTTTCCCCCCGCCTTTTTCTTTTCCGGCAGTCGAATGGCCCGTCGTTCCTCTGTGTGATGGATCACAGGCTCTCGCCGTCGTACCGCGTATAATTCGTGGAACGAAAGTTCCGCGTCGGGAGTCCAACGGAAAGACCGCAGGCGTTCTCATGACCGCGCGCCTTTCCAGGGAGAGCACCGCATGAACCGAATCTACCAGCGCTTGCTTCAAGTGGCAGGCGCGTGCATCGCCGCGATGGCCTTCGGCCCGGCGTTCGCGCAAATCAACAACGTCACCGACGGCAGCACGACGTCGACGACCTGTACGTCCTACACATTCAGCGCCACCGGCGTCCTCACGTTCTCGCCGGCCGGTTGCCTCAGTTCCGGAACGCCGCCGCCCGTGACGCCGGTCTTCTCGTTCGTCACGGCCTCGTCTTCGGTCGTCGAGACGACCGCGACGCACAACGTCGTCGTCCGTCGCACCGGCACCGATCTCACGAGCGCGGCTTCCGTGGTCGTCCGTTGGACGGGCGGCACGGCCGTATCGCCCACGAACTTCAACATGCCCCAGTTCGCGCTGGTCAGCGGCAACATCGAGGCGACGATCAACTTTCCGGCCTCCGGCGCGGGCATCACGACTTCGGAACAGAACGTCGTCGTCTCCGTGGTCAATGCGTCCCTTCCGGCCGGCGACTCCAAGACCGTCGGATTCGTGCTCGCGAGCGCGTCCAGCGGAAACAACCTCGGCGCGACGATCAACCACACGGTCAGCATCAACAGCGCGCTCACGCCGCCGCCGCCGGTGGGTGACGTCACGGTGACGGGCGCGTCGATCCCCGCCGGCCTGCCGGTGGGCTACTACGTGAATGCCCAGAGGCCGGTGTGCGAAGGATTCCAGTCGCAGGGATCCCTGAACGCGCCGTTCCCCGGCGACGGCGGAAAGTCGCCCTGCGGCTCGTACGAGATTCCCGTCACGTCCTCGCGCAACAACTGCAACTCCGGAATGTCGAACACGGTGTCCACCTATGGTGGCGGCATCGGGAACGTCACCAACACCATCCAGAGTGCCTACATGTTCGTGAACGAGGACATCGTCATCGGCAACACGTTCTCGACCGGAAACAACCTCAACTACGCGCTGCACCAGAACGCGGCGTGGGTGATGAAGTTCCGGACCGGCGGTGCCGGCCAATACACGGCTCTGTCCGGCATGCCGGCGAACGTCCTGGGCGAAGTCGGTTTCTCCTTCAGCACCCAGCCCAACCGCGGCGAGTCCGCGGTCCGCTTCGGCTCCATTTCCACGTCCCCCTGCGACTTCAGCTACACGCAGTTCGACGCGGGCAACGCCTGTTACCAGAACCTGAACTTCCAGGGTGGCGGAACGATCATTGCCCAGATCGTCACCGGCGGTGCCGCCGAGCCCGGGAAGTGCGCGCTCCAGCCCAATACGACGTACTACCTCAACACGCGTTGGGAGGACGTAGGCTTCCCGAACGCCGGACCCAATCGCGGCGTGATTTCCTGCAAGCCGTCGCCCACGTCCCTCACGGGTCGCTACTGCGGTTCGGTGCTCAACTACGCCCCGTAAGTCGACCTGCTCACCCAGCGACGAAGGCGACCGCAAGGTCGCCTTCGTGCATTTCGGAACCCGCTCCCCATGAGAAAAATCGCTCCCCTCCTGCTTGCCGCCGCCCTCGTGCCCGCCGCCTGGGCCCAGGAGCCCTTCCTCGCCAAGAACGAGTTCGTGACCATCACCAAGGCCGATTTCGAAGCCGAGCTGGCACGCCTGCCCCCGGAGCAGCAGGGCGCCCTGCGCGCCTCGCCCGAGCGCCTGCCGACCTTCATCGAGAACCTGCTCGTGATGAAGACGCTGGCCGAACAGGCCCGGCGGGAGAAGCTGGACCAGTCGCCCGTGGCCAAGGCCGAGCTCCAGGCCGCCGTGGATCGCGCGCTCGCCCAGCGGCGCCTCGACCAGTACGACGCCACGCTGCCGGTGCCCGATTTCACCAAGCGCGCGCGCGAGCTCTACCTCGCGGATCCGAAGCAATACGAGGAAAAGGCGCTCTACAACGCCTCGCACATCATGGTCGACTTCAAGTGCCGCGCCCCCGACGCCGCGCGCGCGCGGGCGGAGGAGGCGCGAAAGGTCCTCCTGGGCGGCATTTCCCTCGACGATGTGGTGTCGCAGTTCTCCGACGACCCCACCGCGCAGAACAACAAGGGGCGGCTCGGCTGGCGCGGCTTCGAGGCGCTGAATCCCACGCTGCAGGAGCTACTCCCGACCATGAAGAAAGGCGACGTGAGCGAGCCCGTGAGCTCCAACTACGGCTTCCACGTCGTGATCCTCCACGACGTGAAGCCCGCCCGCCAGCGCACGTTCGACGAGGTGAAGGCCGGCATCATCGAGAAGCTCAAGACCGACTACGTGAAGGTCCAGCGCCAGCAACTGGTGAACAAGATCACGACCGACCCGAACATCAAGGTGAACCTGCACGAGATAACCGCGCTCGCGACGGCCGCCAAGCCCGCCGCACCCGCAGGGCCGATCTCGCCCGCGCTACAGGGCGCGGCGCCGCCCACGACGCAGTCGCCCGCCCTCGCGCCTGGCGCTCCGCAGGCGCCGGGCACCGCGCCCCGCAAGTAAGCCGCCCGACGTGCCGCCGCGCCCCGCACATTCCTGGCGCTGGCTGCTCGCGAACTTCCTGAAGCGCGAGGTCAGCTCGCGCTACACGGGCTCGGTGGGCGGCATCCTGTGGGCCCTCGCGAACCCGCTGGTCCAGCTCGCGCTCTATGCCGTCGTGTTCGGCGTGCTGCTGCGCGCCCCGGCAGACGCGCTGGGCGGCTGGCGTTTCCCGGCCTTCCTCGCGGTCGCGCTGTGGCCGTGGCTCATGTTCGGCGACAGCGTGAAGCGTGCCATGGACTGCATCCCCGCCAGCGCGAGCCTCATCCGCAAGGTCGCCTTTCCGCACGAGCTGCTCGTGGTCGCGGCGGTGGGCGGGACGTTCATCATCCACGCGATCGGATGGGCGGCCGTGCTCCTCGCCCTGCGCCTCTGGGGCGAGCCGGTCAGCTTCACCGGCCTGCTGCTCGCGTTGCCCCTGCTTGCCGCGCAATTCGCCTTCACCCTGGGCGTGGCCGCCTGCCTGGCGGGGCTCCAGGTCGTGCTGCGCGACGTCGAGCAGGCCGTGGGCCTCGCGCTCACCGTCGTGTTCTACGCGACGCCCATCGTCTATCCGCTCGCGCTCATCCCGGCGCCGTATCGGGATTGGCTCGCCCTCAACCCGCTCGCCTATGTCGTCACGCGCTACCGCGACCTGCTTTCCGGTGCCGGCGGGTGGCAGGCGGGCGACCTGGGCGTGATCGCCATCTCGCTCGTCACGCTCGCCGCGGGCCTGTGGGTTTTCCGCCGGCTCTCCCCCTGGTTCGAGGACCTGCTGTGAGCGACGTGCTCGTCCGCCTCGAAGGCGTCGGCAAGGACTATCCGCTCCTCGCCACGGGCGCGAGCCGCGCCCGCATGCTCGTCTCGCTGCTCGCGGGGCGCGGCGCGACGAGCCACGCCACCGCCCTCGACGGCATCGACCTCGAGATCCGGCGGGGCGACGCGGTGGGCATCGTGGGCGAGAACGGCGCGGGCAAGAGCACGCTCCTCAAGATCATCGCGGGAGTGGTGAAACCTTCGCGCGGAACGGCCGTCACGAACGGGCGCGTGGGCGCGCTCCTCGAGCTGGGCAGCGGCTTCCATCCCGACTACACGGGCCGGGAGAACATCTACCTTTCGAGCGCGCTGCTGGGCCTGTCGCGGCGCGAAACCGAGGACAAGGTGGAGGCCATCGTGTCGTTCGCCGATATCGGCCCCCACATCGACGAGCCGATCAAGCACTACTCGTCCGGCATGGTGGTGCGCCTGGGTTTCGCGGTGGCCACCGCCCTCTCGCCCGACCTGCTCATCACCGACGAGGTGCTGGCCGTCGGCGACGAGTCGTTCCAGAAGAAGTGCATGCGCTGGCTCGAGCGCTACCTCGGGGACGGCGGCACGCTGCTGCTCGTCTCGCACAGCATGTACCACGTGCAGACGCTCTGCCGCCGCGCGCTCTGGATCCATCACGGCCGCCCGCGGCTCGCGGGCACGGCTTTCGACGTCTCGCGCGAGTACCTCACCTATCACGAGGAGAAGACGCGCGTCGCGCGCGAGGAGGCGCCCGCCGCCCTCTCGGGCACGCAACCCCGCCTCGAGAGGATCTGGCTGGAGCGCGCGGACGGGCAGGGCGCCGCCACCTTCGCGCTGGGCGAGGACATCGTGCTGCGGGGCATCGCCCTCGAGCCCGACGACCATGCGCCCGCGCTCCTCTTCGGCATCGTCCGGGCGGACGGCACGCCCGTGTACGGCTCGCTCTCCATCGACGCGGGATACGCGGCCACGCGCCTCGCCGAGCGCCGCTATGCCTTCGCCGTGCGCTTCCCGGCCGCGCCGCTGCTTCCTGGCAAGTACGAGATCCGCGCCCATGTCCTCGAACCGGAGGGCCTGCGGCTTTTTGATACCATCGAGACGTCGTTCGTGGTGACGGGAGAGACGAGGGATTTCGGCCTCGTGCGGCTCGCGCACGAATGGGTCCCCGGCCGCGACGCGCCGGACGCGAAAAAATAGAATGACCACTCCGACCGAAGCGGGCGGCACCCCGGCCGCCGCGCTCCTTGCCGCCCACAACGCCCTCGAGCGCGAGGGCGGCCCCGATGCGATGGGCCACTGGATGCGGGTGAACTGCCTCATCCACCCGGACGACGACATCTTCGCGTTCTTCGCGAACCACGCCCTCGCGAGGAACCCGGTGCGCGAATACCTCTCCGACGGCTGGCGCACGTTGTCGGAGCTGATGGTGCTGCTCGAGGGCGTCGATCGCCCGCTCCTTCGCATGGGGCAGGTGCTCGAGTTCGGGGCCGGCTTCGGTCGCTTCACGCGCCATCTCGCGCGCGTGCTGCCGGGACGCCTCACGGCCGCGGACGTGCTGCCCGGCACCACCGAGTTCCTGCGCGACACGTTCGGCGTGAAGTCCTTCGCCTCGGCCCGCGATCCGGCCGGCCTGCGCTTCCCCGGGCAGTACGACCTCGTGTTCGTGCTCTCGGTTTTCACGCACCTGCCGCCGCGACAGTGGGCGCCGTGGCTGCGCGCGCTCGAGGGCGCGCTCGCGCCCGGCGGACTGCTCGTGCTGACGGTGCACAACGAGGAATTCTCGCGCGGCCTCGGCGTGCGGTTCGACGAAGACGGCACGAAATTCCTCGCATCCAGCGAATCGCCCTCCGTCGATGGCGAGGTGTACGGCACGACGCTCACCACGCGCGCATGGGCCGAGGCCGAGGTGGCCCGGGCGCTGGGCCGCCCGGCGCGGGCCTATGCCGAGCGTGCCTTCTGGCACGGGCAGGACGCGGTCGTGATCGAGCGCCCCGCATGAACGCCGTCACGCCGCGCCCGGCCTTCCGCGAATCCACGCCCGAGCTGCGCGCGAAGGCCGCGGCGCTGCACGGCGCCGGCCAGGTGGAGTCGGCGCTGCTCGTGCTGCAGGAGATCGTGAAGCGCGAGCCCCACGATTTCGGCGGGCAGTACAACCTCGGCTTCGTGCTGCAGCACCTGGGCCGCCTCGAACCCGCCATCGAGGCCTATCGCGCCGCCGCGACCCTCAAGCCGGACTTCGCCGAGGCGCGCGTGAACCTCGGAAGCTGCCTGCTGCTGCTGGGCCGAGTGGAGGAGGCCGAGCGCGAATATGCCGCCGCGGCGCAGGTCGCGCCCGGCCTGCACCCCGCGCAGCTCAACCTCGGCATCGCGCGCCGGCGCCTGGGCCGCCTCGAGGAAAGCCTCGCCCCCTTGCGCGCCGCGCTCGCCCTCGCGCCCGCCGACGCGCAGGCCTGGGACCATCTCTACGGATCGCTGATGGCGCTCAAGCGTCCGCAGGAGGCCGTGGAAGCCTTCCTCGCCTGGGAGCCGCACGCACCCCAGGGCGCGGAACTCGCGCTCGCCGGCCTCACGCTCTCGCGCCTCGCGGGCGACCGCGAACGGGAGGCGAAGTACCTCGACCTGTGCGTGCGCTGGCCCTTCCCGCCGGCGCACAGCGGCTTCGCCCGGCTGCCGCTTTCGATCGCGCAGTATTTCGACATGCCGCCCGAAAGCCTTCTCGCGCTCTATGCGCGCTACGCGGACATCATGGCCTCGGGCGTCTTCGAGAGCTACACGGGGCAGTTCAAGCGCACGCGCGGCGAGCGCATCCGCGTGGGCTACCTCTCGCCCGACTTCCGCGACCACGTGATGGGCCGCCTCATGCGTCACGTGTTCGAGGGTCACGACGCCCGCCGGTTCGAGGTCTACGCCTTCTCGCTCGCCGCCGCGCGCTTCGAGGACGCGGCCACGGCCTGGTTCCGCGAGCACGCGGTGCGCTTCTCGAACCTGCACGAGCTCACCGACGCCCAGGCCGCCCGCCTCATCGCCGACCACGACCTCGACATCCTCGTGGACCTCGCCGGCCACACGCAGGGCTCGCGGCCGGAGATCCTCGCCTACAAGCCCGCCCGCGTCGTGATCACGCACCTGGGCTACCACGGCTGCGTCGGCATGCGGCAGGTGGACTACAAGCTCGCCGACCGCGTCGTGGACGAGCCGGCCAACGCGCGCTTCCAGGTGGAGAAGCTGCTCTTCATGGACGCGTGCATCTTCCCGTTCGACCACGTGGCGCCTTCGGAGTCGACCGGCCCCTCGCGCGAGGAGGCGGGACTCGCCGGCCGCGTCGTCTTCGGCGAGTTCGTGAATCCGCTCAAGCTCGCGCCGCGTCTCGTGGACGCGTGGGCAAGGATCCTCGCGCAGGTGCCTGAGGGCGTGCTCGCCTTCTCCCCCTTCAGCGACGGCGACAAGCCCGTCATCGCGGCGATCCTCGCGAAGGCCGGCATCGGCGCCGAGCGCATCGCCTTCCTGCCGGCCGGCAAGGACGATGCCGAGCGCCGCGGCCGCTACCGGCTCGTGGACGTGGTGCTCGACACCTTTCCCTACGCGGGGGGCGACACCACGGTGGCCGCGCTCGACAGCGGCGTTCCCGTGGTCTCGCTCACCGGCAGGCGGCACAGCGAGCGCACCGGCGAGAGCATCCTCACCTACGCGGGCCTGCCGCAGTTCGTGACGCGCACCGAGGAGGACTACGTGGCGCTGGCCGTCCGCCTCGCCAGGGACGCCTCCGCCCGCGCGAAGGCCGCGGACGAGATTCGCGCCGCCTGGTCCGCCAGGCTGGCCGAAGGTCACGCGGGCTACGTGCACGCCCTCGAGGCGGCGTACGTGCACGCGCTTGCGGAGCAGGACGTCCGTCTCGACAGCCCGGCGGCCATGTCCGTGGACGAGTTCCAGTCGGCGTTCCGCGCGGCCCTCGTGGCGCACCAGTCCGGCCGCAAGGACGAGGCGATCCTGGCGTACGAGCGCCTGCTCGCCGAGCAGCCGGACTACCCGCCGCTCAATTTCTTCTTCGCGATGCTGCTGCGCGAGCGCGATCTCCTGCAGCGCGCGCGCACGCTGCTGCAACGCGCCGTGCAGGTCTCGCCGTCCTATGCCGATGCCCAGGTGGCGCTCGGCAATCTCGAGCTGGAAGCGGGCCGTCCCGCGCAGGCGAGGAAGGCCTTCGAGGCCGTGACCTCCGTGCGCGCCGACCGCGCCGACGCCTGGTCGGGCCTGGGCCTCGCGCTCGAGCCGCTGGGCGACCTGGACGGCTCCATCCATGCCTTCCAGCGCGCGCTCGCCCTCGACACGACCCGGGCCCCCGCGCACCTGAATCTCGCCATCGCGCTGCAGAAGGCTCGCCGCATCGACGAGTCGCGGGCGGCCTACCGCGCCGCGCTCGCCATCGATCCGAACTCCGCGGAGACGCTGCTCAACTTCGGCCTGCTGCTCGATGGCGTGGGCCAGCGCGAGCTCGCCATCACGAGCTGGCGGGGGGCGCTCGCGATCGAGCCCGCGCTCGAGGCGGCCTACGTCTCGCTGCACGAGGCGCTGCGGGCCACCGGACGCCTCGCGGAATGGGTCGCCAATTTCGAAGCCTTCGCCGGGCATTGTCCCGATTCGCCCCGGCTTGCGCTCTACGCGATCGCCGTCGCGCAGCACAAGGGCGACCTGCTCGAGGCGACGCGCTGCTTCCGCCAGGCGGTGGCGGCCGCGCAGCGCGAGCGCGACGACGGCATCGCCGCCGATTTTCTCGGCCCGTTGCTCGAGGCCGCGACCTTCTTCAAGCTGGACGACGCCGAGCGCGCCGCCCTCGCCCAGCGCCACTCGCAGGCCCTGCGCGCGCTGCATCCGCAGCTGCCGATCGCGCCGCCGCGCGCCGCGGGAGGCAAGGTGCGCGTGGGCTATCTCACCGCCGCGTTCGCGGACGAGGCCTCGGAACGCCTCGCGCTCGCCTTCCTCGCCCGTCACGACCGGGCGCGCTTCGAGGTGTCCGTGTATTCGCTCTCGGCGTACGCGGGCCGCTTCGCCGAGGCCGTCCGCCCGCTCGTGGACCGCGAGGCCGGCCTCGCCGGCCTGGCGCCCCGCGCCGCCGGCGAGTTCATCGCGCGCGCCCAGCTCGACGTGCTCGTGGATCTGTGCGAGCCCGGCCAGGCCATGGCCGCCGCGGTCCTCGCGCTCAAGCCCTCCCGCATCCAGATCGCCCACCCCGCCTTCGCGGCGGATGCGCGAGTCTCGACCGTGGACTACCGCCTCACGGACGCCCGGCTCGAGCCTCCCGGCCCCCCGGCGGCAGGCGCCAAGCCGCTCGTGGTGGAGGGCTGCGTGTTCCCGTACGCCCCGCGCGCCCGGGCCACCAAGGCGCCGATGGGGCGCTTCCAGCTGGGCCTGCCCGCCGACGCGTTCGTCTTCGGCGTGTTCGGCGAGCCGCGCCGTCTTTCGGCCGCGACGCTCGAGGCCTGGCGGCTGCTGCTCCTGAGCGTGCCGGGCGCGATCCTCGCGTTCTCGCCGCCGTTCGCGGCGGACGCCGTCGCCGCGCAACGCCTCGCCAATGCCGCGGGCATCGAGCCGCATCGCACGGCCATCCTGCCGGGCTTCGAAGGCGAGGGCGGCGACGCGTGGCGCTGGCTGTTCGTGGACTGCGCGCTGGACACGTTCCCGCGCTCGGGCCCGCTCGAGGCGATGGACGCGCTCTCGCAAGGCGTGCCCGTCGTCGCGCTCGAGGGACCGCGGCCCGAAGGGCGCGGCGCCTCCGACGTGCTGGCGGCCGCCGGCCTCGCGGAACTCGTGG
>CAZPLW010000096.1:0-15730 GCA_964587315.1 uncultured Lysobacter sp. | reverse complement strand
GCCAGGCTCGCCCTGGCCTTCTGCGCTCGCCTCGCGCTGCCGTTCGCGGCGCACGCGCAAGGCTGGCCCACCAAGGGTCCCATCAAGTTCATCGTCGTCTACCCGCCGGGGGGCGCCTCCGACGTGACCGCGCGCCTCATCGGCGCGGAGCTCGGCAAGGCCCTCGGCCAGTCCGTCGTGATCGAGAACAAGCCAGGCGCCAACGGCATCATCGCCACGGAGTACGTCGCCAAGAGCGCGCCGGACGGCTACACGATGCTGATGGCGAACCTGGGCCCCAACGCGCTGAACCCGGTCGTCTACAAGAAACTGCCCTACGACGCCATCAAGGATTTCCAGGGCGTCACGCTCACCACGATCGTGCCGCAGGTGGTGGTGGTGAACCAGGACCTGCCGGTGAAGACGATTCCCGAGCTCATCGCCTACTCGAAGGCCAACCCGGGCAAGGTGAGCTTCGGCTCCGCGGGCCAGGGCGCCTCGAACCACCTGTCGGGCGAACTGCTGAACGCCATGGGCGGCATCAAGATGCAGCACGTGCCGTACAAGGGCGACGCGCCGTCGATCGTCGACCTGATCGGCGGCTCCATCCAGCTCGCGCTGCCCACGACGGTGGCGGGCCTGCCGCACGTTCGCAGCGGCAAGCTGCGCGCCATCGGCGTCACCAGCAAGAAGCGCCTCGACACCCTGCCGGACGTGGCGGCCGTCGCCGAGACGCTGCCGGGCTACGAGGCCGTCTCCTGGGGTGGCGTCATGGTCCCCGCGGGCACGCCGCCGGAGATCGTGAAGCGCCTGAACGTCGAGATCAACAAGATCCTCAAGATGACGGACATCGCCGCGAAGCTCGAGGGCCTGGGCGCGATCATCGTCGGCAGCACGCCCGAGGAGTTCGACAAGTACGTGAAGGACGAGATCGCGAAGTGGGGCAAGGTCGCCCGCGACAACAACATCGCGCTCGACTAGGCGTGGGCAAGGCGACGGGGGCGAAGCCGGCGGGCTCGGTGACGAGCCACGACATCGCCCGCCTCGCGCAGGTCTCGCAGGCCACGGTCTCGCGCGTGCTGCGCGACGACCCGAAGGTGCGGCCGGCGACCCGCGAGCGCGTCCTCAAGGTGCTCGCCGAGACGCGCTACGAGCCCAACGCCGCCGCCCGGGCTTTCCGCGCCGGCCGCGCCGATTCCATCGGCGTGGTCGTGGCGCGGCTCTCCTACCAGCTCTACCCCGCGATGCTCGAGGCCATCGGCGCGCAGCTCGCGCGGCTCGGGCGCCGCATGATCGTGTGGGATTCGGACCACGGCGGCGACGCGCCGGCGATCCGCGCGCTTCGCCAGGGCGTGGTCGATGGCGTCATCCTCACGGCCGCCACGCGCGAGTCGGAGTTCCTGCGCGAGGTGCCCGCCGAGGGCTCCGCCGTGGTGCTCCTCAACCGCACGGTCGAGGACTACGCGAGCGACCAGGTCTCCAGCGACAACCTCGACGGCGGCCGGCGCGTGGCGGAGTACCTCGTCGCGTGCGGGCGAAAGCGCATCGCGCTCATCGGGGGCATCCCGCGCGCGAGCACCATCCGCGACCGCGAGCGCGGCTTCCGCGAGGCGCTGGACCGCCTGGGCGTGGGCCTGCCGCCGCACTACTACTTCCGCTCCGAGAACTTCACGCACGCCAGCGGCGAGCAGGCGGTGACCCGCCTCATGGAACTCGCCTCGCCGCCAGACGCCATCTTCTGCGTGAACGACGTGCTCGCGATGGGGGCCATGGACGGCGCCCGCGGCCGCGGCGCGCGCGTGCCCGACGACGTGTGGATCGTGGGCTACGACGACATCGAGATCGCCTCCTGGGGCGCCTACGACCTCACCACGGTGCGCCAGCCCATGGAGCAGATGGTGGCGCAGGCCATCGAGCTGCTCCTGGCGCGGCTCGACCGACGCGACGCGCCCGTCGCCCACAAGTGCCTCGCCAACGAACTGGTGATCCGCGGCTCGACGGCGAGGCAGTCGCCGCCCGCGGCCGATCCCCGAAAGAAGACGCGTCCATGAGCAAGCCGCTGCGCAGCAACTTCCCCCCCGGTACCCCGCGCTGGGCCGTGCGCCGCGCGCAGTGGAAGGCGCTCGGCCTCACCGACGCGGACCTCGAGAAACCCAAGATCGCGGTGATCAACACGTCGTCGGAGCTCTCGTCGTGCTTCAGCCACCTCGATGGGGTCGCCGCTCGCGTGAAGGATGCGATCCGCGCCGCGGGCGGCCTCGCCTTCGAGGTGCGCACCGCCGCCCCCAGCGACTTCATCACGAGCGCGGGCCGGCAGGGACGCTACATCCTCCCCTCGCGCGACCTGCTGGTGAACGACATCGAGGTGCAGGTCGAGGGCGCGATGCTCGACGGCATGGTGTGCCTCGCCTCGTGCGACAAGACGGCGCCGGGGCAGCTCATGGCCGCGGCGCGCCTGGACATCCCCAGCCTCGTCGTCGCCTGCGGCTACCAGCCCCACGGCCACCTCGACGGCCGCGCGGTGGACATCGAGGAGGTGTACGAGAGCGTCGGCAAGGTGAGCGCGGGCCACATCACGCTGCAGCAGCTGGGCGCCATGTGCGACGTCGCCATCCAGGGGCCGGGCGTGTGCGCGGGCATGGGCACGGCCAACACGATGCACATCGCTTCCGAAGCGCTCGGTCTCGCGCTTCCGGGCAGCACGCCGGTGCTCGCGAACGGCGAGCGCATGTTCGCCTTCGCGGAAGCCGCGGGACGGCGCATCGTCGAGATGGTGAACGAGGACCTGAAGCCGAGCGCGATCCTCACGCCGAAGGCCTTCGAGAACGCGGTGATGGCGGGCCTCGCCCTCTCCGCGTCGATCAACCTCGTGCGCCACCTGCAGGCGGTCGCGGCCGAGGCGCGCTGCCCCGTCGACATCTACGAACTGTACGACCGGCTGGGGCCGAAGATCCCGCTGCTCGCGGCCGTGCGCCCCAACGGCGAGACGCGCATCGAGGAGCTGGAGGCGGCCGGCGGCGCGCGCGGCGTGATGAAGCGCCTGGGGTCGCTCATCCATCGCGACGCGCTCACCGTCTCGGGCCGCACCTGGGGTGAGGAGATCGACGCGGCCGCGGAGCCCGGCGCGGTGATCCGGACGGTGGACAACCCGATCTCGACGAAGCCCTCCGTCATCGTGATGCGCGGCAACCTGGCGCCCGAGGGTTCGATCCTCAAGGTGGGCGATGCGGGCGCGAAGCAGGCGGTGTTCGAGGGCAAGGCGCTGGTGTTCGGCTCGCAGGAAGCGGCGCTCGAGGGACTGAAGGCCGGCCGTCTCGTGGATGGGACGGTCGCGGTCCTGGCGGGCATGGGTTGTCGGGGAGGACCCGGCATGGCGCTCGCCTCGGGCTTCGTCGCGGCGGTGGACGGCGCGGGCCTCAGCAGGGCGGTCGCGGTCATCACGGACGGGCAACTCTCCGGCCTCAATCGCGGCATCGCCATCGGGCAGGTGTCGCCGGAGGCCACGCTGGGCGGGCCCATCGGCCTCGTGCGCGACGGCGACGCGATAACCATCGACATGACCGCGCATCGCGTCACGCTGGGCGTGAGCGAGGCGGAGCTCGCGGCCAGGCGCGCGACGAGCGAGCCGCACCAGCCGGCCGACGAGCGCGGCTGGCTGCAGATCTACGAGCGGGTGGTGCAGCCCATCACGAAGGGCGCCGTGCTGGTGACGCCCGGCCGGGACGGCGCGGCATGAGCGACAGGACGATCCGCGAGCCGGCGCGGGACATCCCGGTCACCGCCGAACCCGACGTGTTGGTGGTGGGCGGAGGGCCGGCGGGCATCGCGGCGGCGTGCGCGGCCTCGCGGGCCGGCGCGAGCACTCTGCTGGTCGAGTCCTACGGGTGCCTGGGCGGCACGCTCACGATCGTCACGCTGGGCGGCTTCTGCGGCATCCACGGCGTCGTGGACGACGATCGGCTCGCCCGCGTGGTGGGCGGCCTCTGCCTGGAGCTCGAGAAACGCCTCGCGAAGGTGGACGCCATCCGTCCCCCGAAGCGCCACGGGAAGATCGTGGGCGTGCCCTACGATTCGGTCCGCCTCAAGCGGGTGGCCGACGAGATGGTGGAAGCGCACGGGGTCGAGGTGATGCTGCACACGAGCGCCGCGGCGGTCATGACCGAGGGCGCGCGCGTGACGGCGGTGATCGTGGAGAACAAGGGCGGCCGCCGCGCCATCGTGCCGCGCGTGGTGATCGACTGCTCGGGCGATGGCGACGTGGCCGTGCGCGCGGGCGCGGGCTACGACCTGGGCCACGAAGGCGAGACGCAGTACGGCTCGGCGATGTTCCGGCTGGGCGGCGTGGACACCGTGCGCGCCGGGCAGCTCTCTCGCCCCGAGATCCGCGAGTGTCTCGAGCGCGCGGTGGCCGAGGGCTACCCGCTGCCTCGCACGGCGACGGGCGTGCACCTGAATCCCATCGAGGGCGTCGCGCACCTGAACGTCACCAAGCTCGGCCGGCCCGACGGCGCGCCTTTCAACCTCGTCGATCCGGCCGAGCTGGGCGATGCCGAGCGCGAGGGCCGGCGGCAGGTGGCGATGTACGAGGAGGTGTTCCGAAAGTACGTGCCGGGATTCGAGAACGCGCGAGTCATCGACATCGGCGCGCGCGTGGGCGTTCGCGAGACGCGGCTCATCCACGGCGATGCGGTGCTCACGGAATCGCAGGTGCGCGCGTGCGAGAAGCCCGCCGATGCGATCGCGATTTCCTCGTGGCCGCTCGAGAACCACGGCCGTGGCCGCGTGACCAACTGGGAGTTCCTGCCCGACGGCGAGTGGTACGGCATTCCGTGGGGCTGCCTCGTCGTGCGCGGCTTCGACAACCTGCTGGTCGCGGGGCGCAATCTCTCGGCGGAACATGCGGCGCAGGCCTCCGTGCGCGTCGCGGGGCCGTGCATGGCGCTGGGGGAGGCGGCGGGCGCGGGGGCCGTCGCGAGCCTCGCCCACGGCGGCGATGCGCGGGCGGTAAACGTCGAGGCGCTGCAGCGGGTCCTCGAGAGCGAGGGTGCGCTCCTCAAGCCCGCGGTGAGCTGAAGCGCGCGGCTCGCGTCACTTCAGAACCTGCAGCGGCGGCTTCCCGTCGTTCGGGATCGGTGTGCGATCCACGTTGACCACCATCGCCACCAGCGTGTAGTACCCCGCGCACCCGATGAGATCCATGATCCCGTTCTCGCCGAACTTCTCGAGCGCGGCCTTGTAGGTGGCGTCGCTCACCTGCTTCGTGTCGAGCATCTCCTTCATGAAATCGTAGAGCGCCGTCTCGTCGGCCTTCATCTCCGCGGGCCGGCGGTTGTGGGCGATGTCGTCGGCCACCTTCGGGTCCAGCCCCGCCTGCAGCGCGAGCCGGTGGTGCGCGTACCACTCGTACTGCGCCGTCCACTGCCGCGCCACCATCAGGATGGCCATCTCGTTGAGGCGCATCCCCAGGCTGCTCTTGAAGCGCACGTAGGAGCCGATCTGCTGCAGGTTCTCGCCCATCGCGGGGCTGCGCAGGAACACGTTGAAGGGGCTGCCCACGACGCCGCCGCCCGTGTTGGCGGCCGAGCCCGCCACGTTCGCGCGCGGGCCGGACTGGATGTTCTTCACCAGCGCTTTCTGCTCGGCCGTCTGCTCGTCGGGCTGCAGGATCTTGAATCGGCGCTGCGATTCCTGGGCGTATGCGGTGCCGACGGTCGAAACGAGGGCGATCGCGGCGAGCGCGAGGTGAAGGGGGCGGTTCATGGTCTTCCTCCGGCGTGGGGTGGGGTCGCGCCATTGTCGGCGCGACGGGCCGGCGGCGATAGGGGTCAGGCGACCGCGATGAGCCAGAGCCCCCGCCCGAGGTAGATCGTGCCGATCAGCGTCACCACGCCCCGGGTCCAGCGGCGGAAGGACTGGTCGCTCATGCGGTCGAGCACGCTGCGCGAGGCGGTGGTGCCGGCGATCGCGAGCACGACCGCGAGCACGGCGAAGGCGGGCGCGATGGCGTCGGTGTCCACCGCGAGCAGCACGCCGAAGTAGAAGATCTTGATGAGGTGCGCGATCGTCTGCGAGGCCGCCTTCGTGGCCACGACGGCCTTGCGGTCGAGCGCCGACGACAGGAAGAACACGTCGAGCACCGGGCCCGCGATGCCGGAGACGAGTTGCAGCGAGCAGCAGGCGAACCCGCAGAGGAAAGGCTGGCCGCGGCGGTCGACATTGAGCGAGAGGCGCTTCGGCAACGCGTAGACCACGAAGGGCGTGAGGCCGAGCATGAGGTAGGTCACCGAACGGCTCGCGGTGACCTGCAGCACGGCGAAGAGCGCGAGCGAGGCGAGCGCGCCCCATGTGGTGCCGCGGATCACGCGCCAGTCGATCGAGGCGCGCCACAGCCACGCCCGCCAGCCGTTCGAGGCCATCTGGGCGATGCCGTGCATCACCATCGCGCCCGCCACCGGCATCAGCGCGAGGAGCAGGCCCATGAGGATCATGCCGCCGGCCATCCCGAGGATGCCCGAGATGAACGAGGTGACGAGGATGGCGACCGACAGGGCGGCGAGGACGGGCAGGGTCACGGGGCGGATCCGGGGGCCGGGACGAGGGGCCATCTTCCCGACTTCCGGTTGGGCTCGCAAACGACTTATCATGGGGATGAGACCCACAAAACCTTGGGGTAGGCATGCGACGACTCCCGCCGCTCAACGGCCTGCGCGCCTTCGAATGCGCGGCGCGGCACGCGAGCTTCACGGTGGCGGCGGCGGAGCTGAACGTCACGCAGGCCGCCGTGAGCCGGATCGTGAAGGACCTCGAGGCCCACCTGGGCGTGAGCCTCTTCGAGCGCCACGCCAACCGCCTCGTGCTCACCGATGCCGCGCGCCTGCTGCTGCCGGAGCTCACCGCCTCCTTCGACCGCATCGCCGCCGCCTCCGCGCGCCTGCGCAAGGGGCCGCCGGGCCGCGCGCTCACCGTCGGCGTGGGCCCCACCTTCGCGATGCGCTGGCTCATCCCGCGCCTGGGCCGGTTCCAGGCGCGCCACCCGGGCATCGAGATCCTCACCACGACGGGCGGGGCGGAATCGCCGCTGCGGGAGGACTGGACCTGCTGCGTCCGCCGCGGACGCGACCCGACGCCGGGCGTGGTGTCGCTCCCGCTCTTCTCGCCCGCCATGCTTCCCGTGTGCGGCCCGCGCCTCGCGAAGCGGCTGGCCTCGCCCGCGGATCTCGCGCGCGTCACGCTGCTGGACGTGCGCCACTCGCCGGGCGACTGGAGCACCTGGCTCGCGCGGGCGGGAGTGGGCGAGGCGAGCCTGCGCCGGAGGCAGGTGTTCGAGTACTACGCCTTCGCGCTCCAGGCGGCGATCGACGGCCTGGGGGTCGCGCTGGCTCTCGCGCCCTACGTCGTGGACGACCTCGCGGCCGGGCGGCTCGTCGCGCCCTTCCGGCTCGTCGTGCCCAAGCCCGAGGGCTGGTTCCTCACCCATCGACGGGGTGAGGAGGCGGGCGAGGCGTTCGGCGCCTTCCGCGACTGGCTTCGTGAGGAGGCGAAGGCCGAGCGGGAAAGGCCGCCGGGGCGGCGCGCGCGCGTCACTCGGCCTTGATGCCCGCCTGCTTCATCAGCTTCGCGTAGCGCGCGAGCTGCTCCTTCGTGGCCGCGCCCAGTTCCTCGGGCGACGAGGCGCGAATCGAGAAGCCCTGCGCGACCAGCTTCTCGCGGATGTCCGGCGTCGCCACGGCCTTGCGGATCTCCGCGTTCAGCTTCGCCACGATCGCCTTGGGCGTTCCGGCCGGTGCCACCATCACGAACCACGAGTTGAACTCGAAGCCGGGCATGCCGGATTCGGCGAAGGTCGGCACGTCGGGGAAGGCCGCGACGCGCGCCGGGGTGGACACGCCGATCAGCCGCAGCTTTCCCGCGCGCACGAGGCCGGCCGCCGTGCCCAGTCCCTGCATCCCGACGGGCACCTCGCCCGCGGCCACGCCCACCGCCGCCTGCGTCGCGCCCTTGTACGGCACGTGCTGCAGCTGGATGCCGGCCGTCGTGGCGAGGAGCGCCATGCCGATGTGCTGCGGGCTGCCGTTGCCGCCGGAGCCGAAGTCGATCCGGCCCGGGCGCTTCTTCGCGTCGGCGACGAGGTCCGCCACGGACTTGTAGGGCGTGTCGTTGCCGGTGATGAGTCCCCATTCGATGACGCCGACCAGGGAAATCGGCTCGAAGTCGCGCACCGGGTCCCACGACATCTTCTCGACCAGGTTGGGCACCATGGTGAGGATGCTGTCGTTGAAGGCGCCCAGCGTGTAGCCGTCCGGGGGCGACTTCGCGACGCGGTCGGCGCCGATCTGGCCCGAGGCGCCGGGCTGGTTCTCGATCACGATGGCCTGCCCGACGCTCTCGGAAACCTTCTGCATGACGATGCGCGCGGCGTTGTCGACGGCGCTGCCCGCGGCCAGCGGCACGATCACGCGGATGGGCTTCGCCGGGTAGTCGCCCTGCGCGAAGGCGAGCGGCGTGGCGAGGGCGGCGAGGAGGACGAGGGCGGAGCGGATCATGGAAGTCCCTTCTTTCGGGAGGAATCAGGCGATGCGGGCGATGCCGAGTTCGTCGGCGACCTTGTCCAGCGATTGGCGCAGGACCGTGGGTATGGCGATGCCTCGCTCGAGCGCTGCAGCGCGCTTTGTGTGGCTCTGCTCGCCCGGCATCCAGATGCGCTCGACGCCCGGAAGCCGCTCGCTCGCACGCAGGTCGCGGATCACGACGTCCACGCGGCGCTTGAAGTCGGTGACGTCGCCGAATGCCGCGGGGTCGATGGCGACGATGGCCTGGCCGGTGTCGGTGGGCGTGGTGTCGTCCGCGTTGAAGTCGATCACGTCCTTGCCCATGGCCGCGCCATTGAGCGTGCCGGCGAGCAGGCCGAAGACGAGCGACATCCCGTAGCCCTTGTAGCCGCCGACCGGAAGGAGAAAGCCCTCGTTCGCGCGTGCCGGGTCCGTGAGGGGCTTGCCCTCGCGGTCCATCATCCAGCCCTCGGGCATCGCGAGGCCGCGCTGGGCGTAGGTCTTCACCTTGCCGTAGGCGGCGACGGTCGTGGCCATGTCGAGGACGACCGGCGGCTCATCCAGCGCGGGGATGGCGATGGCGATGGGATTCGTGGAGAGCAGCATGTCGAGGCCGCCCCACGGGGGCAGGTGGTTCGCGTTGCCCACGGCGAGATACATCCCGACCATGTCGTGCGCGAGGGCCATGCGCGCGTATAGCGAGGCGGGGCCGGCGTGGTTGCTGCGGCGCGCGCCCACCCAGGCGACGCCGGCCGTGCGCGCCTTCGCGATGGCGATCTGCGCCGCGCGTTGCATCACGAGGTGCCCCATGCCGTTGTCGCCGTCGACGAGGGCCGTCGCGGCGCGCTCCTCGACGACGCGGATGTCCGGCTTCACGTTCATGCCGCCCGCGCGGATGCGGCGCACGTACTGCGGCAGGCGCAGGATGCCGTGGCCGTCGGAGCCCTGGGCGTCGGCTTCCGACATCAGCGCGGCGACCGTGTCCGCGTCCTCGCGCGGCAGGCCGCACGTCACGAAGGCGGACGCGATGAAGGCCCGGGCGGCGTCGAGCGAAAGGCGGAGCGGGGCGTCGTCTGTCATGGCGGCATCAAGGCCGGCGCCGCTCGATCGCGAAGAGCAGCACGACGAGCGCGAGGTAGGGAACGAGGGAAAGCAGGTCGGACCACGGCCCCGCGAAGAAGGGATTGTTCGCGGCCGACCAGTCCGTGACGGCCTTGTCGAAGTCCGAGAGCACGCCGGCGGTGAACGCGATGACGATGCCCGCGAGCGCCCCGCCGGCGATGTAGCCCGAGGCGAGCAGCACGCCCGCGCCGCGGTCGCCGGCGGCCGAGCGCGCCTCGGCGGTGGCGTCCTTCAGCTCCGGCGAGCGGTGGCGGCGGCGGTCGGCCAGCCAGCGCACGGCACCGCCCACGAAGATGGGCGCCGAGGCCGACAGCGGCAGGTACACGCCCACCGCGAACGGGAGCGAGGCGATGCCGGCCATCTCGAGCACGAGCGCGATCATGACGCCGAAGATCACGAGCGCCCACGGCAGCTGCGCGTCGAGGATGCCCTTGATGATGTAGGAGACGAGCACGGCCTTGGGCGCGTCGTACTTGCGCACCTCGGTGCCGTCCGGCCGCGTCGGGTGCGCGCCGTTGATGCCCGGGTCCACCAGCCACACCGCGCGCCCGTCGTCGGCCACCAGGTACTTGCCCGCGGGGCCGCCCGCCGTGTCCGTCTTGTGCCACACGCGGTAGGTGTTCGCATCGCCCGCGGCCTGCGGTCCCTGCAGCGCGGCGCGGTCGGGGAGCCTCGCGGCATCCGTCGCGAGCCCCGGCGCCACCTGCGCGACGGGGACGTAGACAGTCGCCGTCTCGTTGAGCTTGAGGAGGATGGGCCCCAGCACGAGCGCCGAAGCGAAGGCGCCCGCGAGGATGGCGTACTGCTGCAGCCGCGGCGTCGCGCCCACGAGGAAGCCGGTCTTCAGGTCCTGCGAGGTGGTGCCCGCGTTGCTCGCGGCGATGCACACGATGGCCCCGACGGAGAGCGCCGTGACGTAGTAGGTGCCCCCCGTCCAGCCCACGGCGAGGAACACCAGGCACGTGGCGAGCAGCGTGGCCACCGTCATGCCCGAGATGGGGTTGCTCGAGGACCCGATCTCGCCCGTGAGCTGGGAGGAGACGGTCGAGAAGAGGAAGCCGAACACGACGATGAGCGCCGCGCCCACGAGGTTCATGTGCAGCGGCGTCGCGAGCGTGATGGCCGCGAGGATCGCGAGCGAGCCCAGCACCACGGCCTTCATCGGGATGTCGTCGTCCGTGCGCTTCCGGGCGGCACCGCCCGCGTCCGCGAAGCCGGCCAGCCCCTCGCGCAGGCTGTGCCAGATGGTCGGGATGGCCCTGAGGAGGCTCACGAGGCCGCCCGCCGCCACCGCGCCCGCGCCGATGTAGAGCACGTAGGCGCCGCGGATCTCGTCCGGCCCCATGTCGCGGATGAGCTTCGCGCCCGGGGCGAGCGGCGCGGCGAGACCCTCGCCGAAGAACTTGATCAGGGGAATGAGCAGCAGGTAGGCCATCACGCCGCCCGCGCACATGATGGAGGCGATGCGCGGCCCGATGACGTAGCCCACGCCCAGCAGCTCGGGCGACACCTCGATGCCGACCGAGCCGCCCTTGAGCGGCGCGCCGAAGGCCTTCTCGGGCACGTCCTTCCAGCCCTTGAGCGCCACGTTCGCGGCCTTGTACGCGAGCCCGGCTGCGAAGCCCAGGAAGATGACGCCCGCGCGGCCGTCGTCGGCCTGGGTCGAGCCCGGAGCGCGTTTCGACGCCTCGGCGGCCTTGAGCACCTCGGCGCACGCGGTCCCCTCGGGATACTTGAGCACGCCGTGCTTCGCGACGATGAGGGTTCGGCGCAGCGGGATCATCATCAGGATGCCCAGCGCGCCGCCCAGCACGCCCACCAGCATCACGCGCGCGATCTCGAGGTCGAAGCCCAGGATGAGGATGGCCGGCATCGTGACGCCCAGGCCGAAGGCGAGGGACTCGCCGGCCGAGCCCGCGGTCTGCACGATGTTGTTCTCGAGGATCGTCGAGTCGCGTCCCCCGGCCTTCGCGAGCAGGCGGAAGAGGGTGACCGCGATCACCGCGACGGGAATCGACGCGCTCACCGTGAGGCCCACCTTGAGCACGAGGTAGAGCGAGGAGGCGCCGAAGACGATGCCCAGGAGCGTGCCCAGCACGACGGCGCGCAGCGTGAACTCGGCCATCGGCGCGTCGGATCCGGCCGGGGGCTCGTGGGGAATCGTCGGGGAGGGCATGGGGAACGGGCGAGGAAGGCGTGCCGGCCGATTCTAGCCCTTGGCGGGCGGCCGGGGCCATCGACGCGCGGCCCCGCCCTGTCATAGTGTCGGCTGCGGCGGCCGCGGGCCGCCGGTGAACCCACGGAGCGAACCATGAACGACGACACCTACGAGAAGGGCCTCGCCATCCGCCGCGAGGTGCTGGGCGCGGAATACGCGGACAAGTCCCTCGCCAACGCCGACGAATTCAACCGCGACTTCTACCGCAACGTCATCGAATCCTGCTGGGGCGCGGTGTGGGGCCGCGAGGGGCTCGACCGCAGGACGCGCAGCTTCCTCAACCTCGCGATGCTGTGCGCGCTCAATCGCCCGCACGAGCTTCGGCTGCACATCGGCGGCGCCCTCAAGAACGGCGTCACGAAGGACGAGATGAAGGAAGTCTTCCTGCAGGTCGGGGCCTACTGCGGCGCGCCGGCCGCCCTGGACGGCTTCCGCATCGCGCGGGAGGTCTTCGCCGAGCTGGACAAGGCCGCGGCGAAGTGACCGGGACCGTGAACGGCTGAGGGGCTCGCGGGATGATGATCCGGCGCGGCCTGCTCGCCCTCCTCACGACGGTCCTCGCGTGCTCCGCGGGGGCCGAGCCCCTTCGCGTCGGCTCCAAACGCTTCACGGAGTCCTACGTCCTCGGGGAGGTCCTCGCGCAATCGGCGCGGCGTTCCGGCGAGGCGGCGGAGCACCGGCCGGGGCTGGGCAACACCGGCATCGTCTTCGAGGCCCTGCGCGGCGGCGCCATCGACGCCTATCCGGAGTACACCGGGACGATCGCGCGGGAGATCCTCAAGGTGGCGGACGCGCCGGACCTGGGCGAGATCAATCGCCGCCTCGCGCCGATGGGGCTCGCGGCGAGCGTCCCCCTGGGCTTCTCCAACGGCTACGCCCTCGGGATGCTCGAATCGCGCGCGAAGGCCCTCGGGATCGGGACGCTCTCGGACCTGGCGCGCCACCCCGAGGTCTCGCTCGGCCTTTCCCACGAGTTCCTGCGCCGAGAGGACGGCTGGCCGGGACTTCGCGCGGCGTACGGACTGAAGGCGAAGGAGCCGCGCGGACTGGACCACGGCATCGCCTACGAAGCGCTCGTCGCCGGGCAGGTCGATGTGATCGACCTGTACACGACCGACGCGAAGATCGCGCGACTCGCCATCCGCGTCCTCGCGGACGACCGGAAGTTCTTCCCTCGCTACGACGCCGTGGTGCTGCACCGCGCCGACCTTTCCGCACGCCATCCGAGGGCGTTCGCCGCGTGGGCGGGGCTGCAGGGGCGGATCGACGAAGCATGGATGATCCGCCTCAACGGCCGCGCGGAACTCGACCGCGTGGACTTCGCCGCGGTGGCGGGCGAGTTCCTGGGGGCGGCCCCGGCCGCGGCGCCGCGAAGCCTGGGGTCCGCCGTGTTCGCGCCGGATTTCGCGCGCCTCGCCGCCGAGCACGCCGCGCTGGTGTTCGCTTCGCTCGCGCTCGCCATCGCCGTCGGCGTGCCCTCGGGAATCGTCGCCGCCCGCGTGAGCGTGATCGCGCAGCCGCTCCTCGCCACGGCCGGGCTGCTCCAGACCATCCCGTCGCTGGCGCTGCTCGCGATCCTGATTCCCATCACCGGCATCGGGGCGTGGCCGGCGATGATCGCGCTCTTCCTCTACGCCCTGCTGCCCATCGTGCGCAACACGCATGCCGGACTGGAAGGCGTGCCCGCGGGATACCGGGACGCCGCGCTCGCGCTGGGACTCACGCGGGGGCAAGCGCTCGCGCGCGTCGAGCTGCCGCTCGCGCTGCCCATGATCCTCGCGGGCGTGAAGACAGCGGCCGTGGTGAACGTGGGCACCGCGACGATCGCCGCGTTCGTGGGCGCGGGCGGTTTCGGCGAGCGCATCACGCAGGGACTCGCCGTGAACGACAACACGCTGCTGCTCGCCGGCGCGCTGCCCGCCGCGGCGCTCGCGATGGGGCTGCACGTCCTCTTCGAGTGGGCGGAGCGCCGGGTGGTGAGGCGGCCGGCTAGTCGACGATGAAGAGCGTCGCGCCCTTCCGCGTCGACGACCGGTGGGGCTCCGCGCCGTCGGCCACCTGGTAGCTCGTGCCGGGCGTGAGCGTGAAGGTGCGCCCGTCCGCTAGTTCGGTATGCAACTCGCCTTCGAGGCACAGCAGGATGTGCCCCTTCTCGCACCAGTGGTCGGCGAGATAGCCCGGCGAGTACTCCACCATCCGCACGCGGATCGCGCCGAACTGCCGCGTTCGCCAGTGGGCGAGGCCGGTGGTTCCTGGATGCTCGGTCCGGGGCACGGCGGACCAGTCCGTGGTGCCGAAGGGGATCTCGCTCATCTTCATGGGGGCGCCTTCGTATCGCAGCGTGGAACGGGATTGTAGGCCGCGCGGGCGCTTGACGGCGCGGGGGGTGCGGCGGAAAGTGCCGGCTCCACTCCCGGAGGAGACAATAATGAAAACCCTTGCCGTCACGCGCGCGGCGCGCCTGTGGATCGGCCTCGCCGCATTCGTTCCCGTCCTCGCCTTCGCCCTTGCGCCGCTGCCGCCGGCGAAGAAGCCGGAGGACGTCGGCCTCTCGTCGAAGAAGCTCGAGGTCCTGTCGTCCGTCATCCAGAAGGAGGTCGACGACGGCAGCTTCCGCGGCGCCGTGGTCATGGTCGCGAGGAAGGGCAAGCTCGCCTACTCGAAGGCCTTCGGCATGCGGACGCCGACGCAGAAGATGACGGAGGACTCGATCTTTCGCATCTACTCGATGACGAAGCCGCTGGCCTCGGTCGCGGCGATGATGCTGGTGGAGGACGGCAGGATCCAGCTCACCGATCCCGTCGGCAAGTACCTCGCGGGCTTCGACAAGCTGCAGGTCTCCGTGGGCACGAAGGGCGCCGACGGCAACGTCACCTATTCGCTGGTGCCGGCCGACCGCGCGATGACGGTGCAGGACCTGCTGCGCCACACCTCGGGCCTCGCGTACGGCGAGATCACCCAGAACGCGCCGGTGAAGGAAGGCCTCGAGAAGGCCGGCGTCTACCGCAAGGACCTCGACTACGAGGCGCGCGGCATGTCCGGCGCGGAGCAGGTCGAGCGCATGGCGCAATTGCCGCTCTCGCTGCAGCCGGGCACGCAGTGGCAGTACAGCCTCTCGGTCGACATCCTGGGCCGCGTGGTGGAGAAGGCTTCCGGCAAGCGCCTGGGCGAGTTCCTCGAGGAGCGCCTCTTCAAGCCGCTGCGCATGGTGGACTCCGGCTTCATGGTGCCGCCGGCGAAGATGCCGCGCCTCGCCGAGACGCTCGAGAAGGACCGCTTCGCGAACCGCGGCTTCCCGCTCATCGACGTCTCGAAGGCGCCGGGCAACGATTCCGGCGGCGCGGGCGGCGTGTCGACGGCGGCGGACTACCTGCGCTTCTCGCAGGCGATGCTCAATGGCGGCACGCTCGACGGCAACCGCATCCTCAGCCGCACCACCGTGCGCCTCATGACCTCCGACCACCTGGGGACCTTCATCGCGACCCCCGTGCAGCCGGGCGAGCTGCTCCTGGGCACCAAGGGCTACACCTTCGGGCTGGGCTTCATGGTGCGCCAGGGGGACGGCATCGCAGGCGTGGCCGGTTCACAGGGCGAGTTCATGTGGGCGGGCTACGCGGGCACGTTCTTCTGGGTCGACCCCAAGGAGCAGCTCGTCGCCGTGCTCATGACGCAGGCGGCGAGCCCCAACCGCGCGTACTTCCGCCGCATGATCAAGAACCTCGTCTACCAGGCGATCGTCGACTGACCCTCCCGGGGCCGGCCGCCCGGCCGGCCCCCGCTCACCCCCCGTTTCCTGCATTTCGTCCCGGAATCGAGGGATTCCGGCGACGGGCCGTTGCGCTCGACCGGGTCCTTCGGGAGA
>CAZPLW010000095.1:0-15818 GCA_964587315.1 uncultured Lysobacter sp. | reverse complement strand
TGGTTCATCTTCTCCGAGGTGATGTTCTTCGCCGCGTTCTTCGGCGCGCTCTTCTACGCGCGGGTGTACTCGGTGCCCTGGCTCGCCGACCTGGACAACCGCCTGCTCTGGCCCGAGTACAAGGGCGCCTGGCCTTCCGCCGGCCCGTACATGCCGCCGGCGTTCACGGCCATGCACGCCTGGGGCATCCCGGCGCTCAACACCTTCCTGCTGCTCTCCTCGGGCGTCACGGTGACGTGGGCGCACTGGGCGCTCAAGGTGAACAACCGCACGCAGCTCATCCTGGGCCTCGCCGCCACGGTGGCGCTGGGCTTCACGTTCCTGGGCTTCCAGATCTACGAATACGTGCACGCGTACTCGGACCTGAACCTCAAGCTCACGACGGGGGTCTTCGGCTCGACGTTCTTCATGCTCACCGGCTTCCACGGCTTCCACGTGACGCTGGGCGCGGTGATGCTCACCGTGATCCTGCTGCGCTGCATCAAGGGCCACTTCACGGCCGACCACCACTTCGGCTTCGAGGCCGTGGCCTGGTACTGGCACTTCGTGGACGTGGTCTGGCTGCTGCTCTTCGTGTTCGTCTACTGGGTCTAGCGGGCGGCACGCCCGGACGGAAAAAAGCCGCACCTCGGTGCGGCTTTTCGTTTCCGGCGGGCCGAGCGCGCTACAGCTTGCCGCCGGGAACGAGCCCGAACCAGTACGATCCGATGAGGATGACGAAGACGAGCAGGGACAGGCCGATCCGGATCGTGAGCGCGGTCACCGCGCGCTTGCTGTTCCCCTTGTCCTTGTAGACGAAGAACAGCCCCGAAAACAGGCTGGCGATGACGGCGAAGAGAAGCAGGATGACGACGATCTTCATGGCGCGGGAAGCGGGGGGCCGGGCGAGGCGACATTCTACGCCCGCGGGCCGGGGATGAACCCGTGAGGATGGGATCCCGGGAATTCGCGCCGCGGCCGGTTCCGACCCTGGCGGCCTTCGCGCTCATCGCGCTCACGCTCTGGCTCGGGCTCTGGCAGGACCGCCGCGCGACGGAGAAGTCGCAACGCCAGGCGCTGCTCGAAACCCGGCTGGCCGCCGCGCCGCTCGCGCTCACCGGCGCCGGCGGCGCCGCGCAGGACCTCCTCTTCCGCCGCCTGCGGGCCGAGGGGCGCTACCTGCCCGAAGGCCAGATCTTCATCGACAACCGCATCCACGAGGGCCGCGCGGGCTACCACGTGATGACGCCCTTCCGCCTCTCGCCCTCGGGCGCCATCGTGCTCGTGAACCGCGGCTGGGTCGCGCGCGCGGCCTCCTACCCCGCGCCGCCCGCGGTCGCGGTGCCGGAAGGCGATCGCGCGATCGCCGGGCTCGCGGTCCTCCCGCCGGCGCGCTTCCTCGAGCTCTCGGCCGACACGATCGAGGGCAGCGTCTGGCAGAACCTCTCGATGGAACGATTCGCCCGGCGCGCCAACGCCCCGGTGGTGCCCGTCGTGCTGCTCGCCGCGCCCCCGGGAGAAGGACTGGTCGCCGTGGACGAGAAGCCCGATGCCGGGATCGCGAAGCACCGGGAGTACTCCCTCACCTGGTTCTCGCTGGCCGCGACGGTCGCGGTGCTGTGGGTGGCCCTCAACCTGCGAAAGGCCGGCCATGGCTAGCCCGCGCGCGAAGCTCCTCGCGATCATGGCGCTCTTCGCGCTGCCCATCGTCGCCTCGACGCTGGCCTACCACTTCTTCCGGCCGGACAAGACCACCAATTACGGGGAGCTCATCGCGCCGACCGTGGCCTTCCCGGCGGCGCCGCTCGGGCGCCAGAGCGGGGGTCCCTTCCGCTTCGAGGAGCTGCGCGGCAAGTGGATCCTCGTCGCTTCGGACTCCGGCGCCTGCCCGGAAGCATGCGCGCGCAAGCTGACGCTCATGCGCCAGGTGCGCCTCGCCCTCGGGCGCGACGCCGCCCGGGTGGAGCGGGTGTTCGTGGCCGACGACTCGATGCCCCTGCCGGCCGAGGCGCTCGCCGCCCACGAGGGCCTCGTCGTCCTGTCGCCGCCGCGAGGGCTCGTCCTGCCGCCGGTGCCCCTCAACGACCGGGCGTACTTCTACCTGGCCGACCCCGAGGGGCGGGTGATGATGCGCTTCCCGGCCGGCGCCGAAGCCAAGCGGGTCCTCGCGGACCTGAAGCGCCTGCTGAAGGCCTCCCAGATCGGCTGACCGGGCGCCTTCGGACGGTATAATTGCGCCTTCGCGACGCCCGGCCCGCGGGCCGCCCGCGCCCCTCCCGAATCCGATGACCGACCAAGCGATCTCCCGCAGCGCCGACGTGCTGGGCCAGTTCTGGCGCCTCATGAAGCCGCGCGTGGTCTCGCTCATCGTCTTCACGGCGGTGATCGGGATGCTGCTCGCGACGCCCGGCCTGCCCCCCCTCGGGCTCGCGCTCTACGCGACGGCCGGCATCGCGCTCGTGGCCGGCGCGGCGGCGGCGTTCAACTGCCTCGTCGAGGAGAAGTTCGACGCGGTGATGGCCCGCACCCGCGGCCGCCCCACGGTGATGGGCACGATCACCACGGCCCAGATCCTGCTGCTCTCGGGCGCCGTCGGGGGGCTCGGCCTCGCGATCCTGTGGCACGCCGTGAACCCGCTCACGATGTGGCTCACCCTCGCCACCTTCGTGGGCTACGCCATCGTCTACACGATCATCCTGAAGCCCTCGACGCCGCAGAACATCGTGATCGGCGGCGCGTCGGGCGCGATGCCGCCCGTGCTCGGCTGGGCCGCCATCGCGGGCGACGTGCCGTACCAGCCGCTGCTGCTCTTCCTCATCATCTTCGCGTGGACGCCGCCGCACTTCTGGGCGCTCGCGCTCTACCGCCGCAAGGAATACGCGCGCGCCGGCATCCCCATGCTGCCGGTCACGCACGGGGAGTCCTTCACGCGCCTGCACCTGCTGCTCTACACGCTGGTGATGATCGCGACGACGCTCATGCCCTTCGCGACGGGCATGGCCGGGCTCTTCTACCTGGGCTCGGCGCTGGTGCTGGACGCCGTGTTCCTCTTCTACGCGATCGTCCTGTACGTGGCCTACACGGACACGGTCGCCAAGCGGACCTTCGCTTACTCGATCTTCTACCTCGCGGCCCTCTTCGCCGCGCTGATGATCGACCACTACCTGCCGCTCGTCGCCGGGCGATGACCTCACGGCGCGCATTCCTCGCCGCCGCGGGCGCCGCCGTCCTCGCGGCGGGGTGCGACAAGCTGCTGCCCTCGGCCAAGCCGGTGTTCAACGGCGTGGACGTGACGGGCGCGGACCTGGGTCCCGATTTCCGCCTCACGGACCACAACGGCAAGGAACGCACGCTGGCCGATTTCCGCGGCAAGGCGGTGACGCTCTTCTTCGGCTACACGCACTGCCCGGACGTGTGCCCGACGACGCTGTCGGATCTCGCGGGCGCCATGCGCCTGCTCGGGCCCGACGCCGACCGCGTGCAGGTGCTCTTCGTCACGGTGGACGCGAAGCGCGACACGCCCGAGCTGCTCAGGAACTACGTGCCGGCGTTCAACCCGAACTTCCTCGGCCTCTACGGGGACGCGGCGCAGACGGCGAAGGTCACCAAGGACTTCAGGATCTACGCGGCGGAGCGTGCGGGCAGCACGCCCCAGTCCTACACGGTCGACCACTCTGCGCAGACGCTCGTGTTCGACCCGCAGGGCAAGCTGCGCCTCGTCTTCTCCTACGGCATGCCCGCCGAGAAGATGGCCGCGGACCTGAAGGTCCTCCTGAACAACGCCTGAGCGGGAACCGCCAAGGAAAAGGGCCGCGGCTTGCGCTCGCGGCCCTTTCCTTTTCGGCGGGGGCGGGACTAGCGCACGCCGGCCATCGCGGCCTTCATCTTCGACAGGGCCTTCGCCTCGATCTGGCGGATGCGCTCGGCGGACACGCCGAACTCGGCGGCGAGCTCGTGCAGGGTGCTCGGCTCCTCCTTCGCGAGCCAGCGCGCCTCGACGATGCGCCGGCTGCGGGCGTCGAGCCCCGCGAGGGCGCGCGACAGGCCTTCGGTCTCGAGCTTCTCGGTCTGGACGCGCTCGACTTCCTCGGCCGGGCCCTCGGCGGTATCGGCCAGGAAGGCGATGGGGCCCACGCGCTCCTCGCCGTCTTCTGGCGACGGGTCGAGCGTGAGGTCGTGGCCCTGGAGGAGCTGCTCCATCTCCACGACGTCGCTTTCCTTCACGTTGAGGGTCCTCGCCATGTCCCTCACCTCGCCCGGCGTGAGGGTGGCGCTCGTGACCTTCATGCTGCGCAGGTTGAAGAAGAGCTTCCTCTGCGCCTTCGTGGTCGCGACCTTCACCAGGCGCCAGTTGCGCAGGATGTACTCGTGGATCTCGGCCTTGATCCAGTGGATCGCGAACGACGCGAGGCGCACGCCGCGCTCGGGGTCGAAGCGGCGCACGGCCTTCATGAGGCCGAGGTTGCCTTCCTGGATGAGGTCCGCCTGCGGCAGGCCGTAGCCCATGTAGTTGCGGGCGACGGACACGACCAGGCGCAGGTGGGACATGACCAGGTCGCGGGCGGCGGTCACGTCGTTCTCCGTGCGGAGCCGGCGACCCAGTTCCACCTCGCGCTCCACGCTGAGCAGCGGGATGGCGTTCACGGCATGGATGTACGACTCCAGGCTCGAGATGGGCGACGGGATGGGCAGCGACGCAGCGTTCATCTTCCAGGGCCTCCTTGGGCGATCAGTTTAGCACTCCCGCGATTGGAGTGCTAAAGGGTCCGCGGGTTCCCTAGGGGCGGCCGCCGAAACGCCGCAGCTCGCGGGAAACGGAGACCCAGGCGCCGACCCAGCCGAGGAGGGCGGTGCAGGCAGCGACCGCCAGGAGTGTCGATGGATCCAAGAAAACGATCTTGAATTCATAGGCATAGGAGCTAGTAAGGGCTGACAACTCGGCGTTGAGCCAGGCGATGAGGCCGGTGGCCAGGGCACCCGCACCCAGCCCGGCCGCCAGTCCCTGCAGGGCGCCGTGATACAGGAAGGGGCGGCGGACGTCCCCGGCGGTGGCCCCGATGAGCTGGCTCACCTCGATCTCTTCCCGGCGGGTGACGACCTGCAGGCGGATGAGGTGCCCGACGATGAAAAGGACCGCCGCGGCGAGCAGGAGGGCCCCGCCCGCCAGCGCCCGGCCGGCGAACCGGGTCCAGCGTCCCAGCTTCTCGGCCCATTCGAACTCGGCGGAAACCTGCTCGACCTTGGGCAGCTGCAGCCATGCGGTGCGGACGGCGCCCAGCTGGGCCGGGTCGGCGGTGCGCGTGCGGACGGTGAACGCATGGGGCAGGGGGTTGCGCTCCAGGTTGGCCAGCAGCTCGGCCAGGTGCGTAGTGGCCTTCAACTCCTCCAGCGCCTTCGTCCGCGGGACGAATTTCACCGAGGCCGTCTGCGGGTGCGCGCGCAGGGCGGCCTCGACGCGCCTGGCGTCATCGTCGGTGGCCTCGAGGGTGAGGAAGACGTTCACGTGCGGGTCCGTGTCGAGCCCGCCCACGGCCACGTCGACGCTGCGGACCAGGGCGATGCCCAGGACCGGGATCGCGACGGCGATGGCGATCACGAGGATGGCGACCAGGCTCGCGCCGGGCTGGCCCGCGAGGCGCCGGACGGCGTCGGCGAACGCGTGGCGATGGGTGCGCAGCCAGGCGTTCATGCGGGCACCGGCGCGCCGACGCCCGCGACCGGCTCGACGAGGCCGCCTCGCAGTGCGATGTGCCGCCCGCCCAGCTGCGCGAGGCTCGCCTCGTCGTGCGTGGACAGCAGGATCGTGACGCCCACGCGATGGAACGACAGGAACAGCTCGAGGATGGCGCGCGAGGACTCCGCATCGAGATTGCCCGTGGGCTCGTCGGCCACGAGGATGGCCGGCCGGTTCACGATGGCTCGGGCGATGCACAGGCGCTGCTGCTCCCCGCCCGAGAGCGTGATGGGCATCGCCTTCTCCTTCGCGAGCAGCCCCACCTTGTCGAGCGCGGCGCGCACGCGGCGACCGGTCTCGTCGGCGCCCGTGCCGGCGATGCGCAGCGGCAGCGCGACGTTCTCGCCGGCGCCGCGGTCGAAGAGCAGCTTGTGGTCCTGGAAGACGAAGCCGATGTGGCGGCGAAGCACCGCGAGCGCCGTCTCGCCGAGCGAGGAGAGGTTCTGCCCGTTCACCACCACGCTGCCGCGCGTGGCGCGCTCGATGCCGGCGGCGAGCTTGAGGAGCGTGGACTTGCCCGCGCCCGAATGCCCCGTCACCACGACGAGCTCGCCCGCGGCCACCTCGAAGGACACGTCCCGCAGGGCCTCGTAGCCCGTGGGATAGCGCTTCGTGACGGCCGAGAACTGGATCACTCGAAGAGCGCCTCGACGAACTCGGCCGCGACGAAGGGACGCAGGTCGTCGGGCTTCTCGCCGATGCCGATGAAGCGGATGGGGACCGGATGCTCGCGCGCGATGGCCGCGATCGCGCCGCCCTTGGCCGTGCCGTCGAGCTTGGTGACGATGAGCCCCGTGAGGGCGAGCGCCGCGTCGAAGGACTTCACCTGCTGGACGGCGTTCTGCCCCGTGTTGGCGTCGAGGACGAGCCAGGTCTCGTGCGGCGCCGTGGGGTCGGCCTTCGCGATCACGCGCTTCACCTTCCGGATCTCCTCCATCAGGTGCAGCTGCGTGGGCAGGCGGCCGGCGGTGTCGGCGAGGACGACGTCGATGCCCTTGGCGCGGGCCGACTGGATGGCGTCGAAGATGACGGCAGCCGAGTCGCCGCTCTCCTGCGCGACGACGGTCACGTTGTGGCGGGCTCCCCAGGCCATCAGCTGCTCGCGGGCCGCGGCGCGGAACGTGTCGCCGGCGGCGAGCAGCACCGAATGGCCCTGCGACTGGAAGAGGCGCGTGAGCTTGCCGATGGTGGTCGTCTTGCCCGCGCCGTTCACGCCGGCCAGCAGGATCACGAACGGTCGCGGCGCGATCTCGCGCGGCGGCCGCTCGAGGGGGGTGACGAGGGTGCGCAGGGAATCCTTCAGTTCCTGCTCGAGCTGGCCGCCGTCCTCCAGACGCTTCTCCTTCGCCGCCTTCCTGAGGCTCTCGACGAGGTAGGCCGTCGCCTTCACGCCCACGTCGGCGGCGAGCAGCTGCGACTCGAGCGCCTCGTAGAGCGCCTCGTCGATCTTCGGGTGCGAGCGGAAGACACCCGCCACGTGCTTGAGCTTGGCCCCGGTGAGGGCGAGCCCGCGCTTCAGGCGCGACTTCCAGTCGGAGGCGGGCGCGTCGTCCGCGGGCTTGGGGCGTGAGGAGAACATGGGGGGCGGCGCAGGCACGGCCGCGGAGGGAAGGAACGCGATTATTTTACGGTATGATCGGCCGCGATGACCGCCACGCGCCGGACTGCGTCAACGCCCCCCGCCGGCCGACCGGGCGCGGCGCGCAACCGCCTTCGCATCATCGGCGGCGACTGGCGCAGCCGCGTCGTGCGCTTTCCCGACGCCGAGGGCCTCAGGCCCACCCCGGACCGCGTCCGCGAGACGCTCTTCAACTGGCTGGGCCAGCGCCTGGACGGCCTCGCCTGCATCGACCTCTTCGCCGGCAGCGGCGCGCTGGGCTTCGAGGCCCGCTCGCGCGGCGCGGCCCGCGTCACGATGATCGAGCGCGATCGCCGGGTCTGCGAGCAGCTGAGGCGCAGCCTCGCCGAACTCGGCGCCGAGGGCGTCGAGGTGGTGCAGGGCGATGCCCTCGCGTGGCTGGCCCGTCCCGGCGGGAAGTACGACGTGGCCTTCGTCGATCCGCCCTACGCCTCGGACCTCGCCGGCGCCTCGCTCCGGGCGCTCGAGCCGCATCTCTCGCCGGGCGCCCGGGTGTACGTCGAGGCGTCCGAGCCGGTGGCGCCCCCGTCGCCTTCCTGGACCTGTCAGCGTGAAGCAAGCGCCGGCGCGGTAAAGTTCGCGTTGTTCGAGTTTCGACCCGGGGATACCTCCTCCCCCGAAAAACCATGACCATGACCGTCAAGCGTGCCGTCTACCCGGGAACCTTCGATCCCATCACCAATGGCCACGAGGACCTGGTGGGCCGCGCCTCGCGCCTGTTCGACGAGGTCGTGGTGGCCGTGGCCCACAGCCAGGCGAAGCGGCCGTTCTTCTCCCTCGCCGAGCGCGTGGGCATCGCCGAGCAGGTGCTCGCGACCTACCCGAACGTGAAGGTCGTCGGTTTCGCGGGCCTGCTCTCCGACTTCGTGCGCGACCAGAAGGCGGGGATCATCCTGCGGGGCCTGCGCGCCGTGTCCGACTTCGAGTACGAATTCCAGCTCGCGGGCATGAACCGCACGCTCGCCCCGGGTGTCGAAACGCTGTTCCTCACCCCGTCGGACCGCTACCTGTTCCTCTCGGCCACGATCGTGCGCGAGATCGCGGTGCTCGGCGGCGACATCTCCGCCTTCGTGCATCCGATCACCAACGAGCGCATGCGGGCCAAGATCGGGCGGGGCGGCGCCAGCAACGACTAGGCCGATGGCCCTCAAGATCACGGACCAGTGCATCAACTGCGACGTCTGCGAGCCCGAATGCCCCAACGGGGCCATCAGCGCAGGTGAGGAGATCTACGTCATCGATCCGGGAAAGTGCACCGAGTGCGTCGGGCACTTCGACACGCCCCAGTGCCGCGAGGTCTGCCCCGTCGACTGCATCCCGCCCGACCCGGACCGGGTCGAGACCGCGGACCAGCTCCACGCCAAGTACGTGCGCCTCGTGGCCGCCGGCGTCGCGAAGGTGAAGGCCTAGTCCGAGGCGCCGCTCGCGAGGGACGCCTCGCGCACCTCGAGCAGGCGCCGGAACCGGCCCTGGTGCGATTCCCACTCGCGCGTGAGCCGCTCGAGGTCCTCGAGGAAATGCTGCAATTCGCCCACGCGGTCGATGAGGTCGCCCTCGGCGTTGCGGATGCGCGCCATGCCCTCGGTGCGGTAGTTGGCCTGCTCCTGGAAGGCGCTCACCTGCGCCTCCAGCGGGCGGATGAAGGCGTTCATCCACACCCGCACCTCGCGGTCGGCGATCTCGAAGACGTGGATGGCCTTGAGCGCCACGGAATCGAAGAAGAGGGCGGCCAGCTTGCCGCTGCCGCGGGTGAGCAGGCTCGAGGTGCTCTTGAGCTCCCGGGAGCAGGCGGCCTCGAGGCGCGAAAGCTCCAGCGGGAAGCGGTCCGTCGCGAAGTCGGCGACTTCCACGGGCGAGATGCCGTACTCGGCCGAGAACTTGCGGTTCACGGTGACCATCATCACCCGCACCTCGTGGATCACCGCGATGGCGCGCTCGATGCGGCCGCCGATCTCGCGGAAGTACGCGTCCACCGCGCCGCCGATGCCCGCGCTGAAGGGGCTCGCCACCACCGCGGTGCGCGCCTTCAGGCCGTCCTCGCGGGCCCGGTTGGGATCGAGAAGGCCGGCGAGCTCGTCGGCGTGCCGGTTGTGCACGGCCCGAAGTCCCACGAGGGCGGCGCGAGCGTCCTCGATGCGCTTCCTCTCGTCCGCGGCCTTCCTGCCCAGCGTGTCGACGAGCTTCTGGTTCCTGCCCTGCAGCTGCCCCAGCTCGGCGAGCTGCTCCGAGACGAAGCCGTGCCGGCTGTCGAGCAGCGCGCGGGATTCGGCGAGGATCGCGCGCGCCTCGGCGCCCACGGTGGCGACGTGGTCCACCTGCCGCCGGTGAACGAGGCCGCCCGCCAGGGCCTGCTCGAGGCGGTAGAGGCGGCTCTTCGCGAGGGCGTCGCCGTCGCCCTGGATGCGGGCGACGAGCCCCTGTTTCGCGGAGAGCGCGAAGACCTGCGTGGGCGGGACGCGCAGCGCCTCCGCCGTGGCGCGCACCTGCCGGTCGATCTCGCCGAACACCTGCGACTCGGGCTTGAGCCCGTCGCGCAGGCCGTCGATCTTGTTGAGCACCACGTAGCGCGCGCCGGCCGTCTCCTCGATCGGCTCGACGTGCTCGCGCCAGAGCGCCAGGTCCGACTGGGTGGCGCCGGTGTCCACCGAGAGGATGAACACGATCGCGTCGGCCTCCGGAAGCCGGTGCAGCGTGAGCTCGGGTTCCGTGCCGAGCGCGTTGAGTCCCGGCGTGTCGAGGATGACCAGCCCCATCGAGAGCAGCGGGTGAGGGAAGTTCACGAGGGCGTAGCGCCAGCGCGGGATCTCGACCCGCGTGCCCTCTTCGGCGGGCAGGCCCAGGGCGTGGGCTTCCTGCGCGCTGGCGACCTGCGTCTCCGACAGGACGTCGAACGCCGCGGCCAGCGTCTCGGGATGACCCGGGTCGAGCGGTATCTCCCTCCAGCCGGAGGAATTCGCGATGTGCTCGCGCAAGGCGCGCGAATCCTCCCGCGTCTCGATGGGCAGCACGCGGATGGACGGCGGCCGCGAGGGGTCGTGGAAGATCTCGGCCGGGCACATGGTCGTGAGGCCCGCGCCGGCCGGCAGCAGGCGCGCCCCGATATCGGCGAAGAAGAGGGCGTTGATGAGCTCGCTCTTGCCGCGCGAGACCTCGGCCACGAACGCGATCGCGAGGCGCTCGGTGGCGAGTCGCCGCTCGAGGTGCGCCAGGCGCATCGCCGTGGCGTCGTCGGTGAGCTGGTTCACGAGGGCCCACCGGCGAAGCTGCGCCAGGGCGTCGGACGTCTCCTGCCGCCAGTCGCGGAGTGCGGCGAGGCTCGGCTCGAAGGCGCGCAGGTGACGGGCGGAAATCGAGCCGTTCATCGCTGGCAGGACGCGCAGTAGTAGGTGGCCCGCCCGGCGTGCCGCGCGGCCTTGACCGGCGCACCGCACGCGGGACACGGTTCTCCCGCGCGCCCGTACACGGCGTACTCGTTCTGGAAGTAACCCGGACGGCCGTCTCCGCCGACGAAGTCGCGCAGCGTGCTGCCGCCCGCGGCGAGCGCCCGTTCGAGCGTCCGGCGCACCGCCGCGGCGATGCGGTCCCAGCGTTCGCCGGACACGCGCCCGGCGGCACGCGAGGGATGGACGCCGGCGGCGAAGAGGGCCTCGTTCGCGTAGATGTTGCCGATGCCGGTCACGATGTTCGCGTTCATGAGGAAGAGCTTCACCGGCACGCGCCGGCCCTTCGCGAGGGCGTGCAGGCAGGCGCCCCCGAACGCGTCGTCGAACGGCTCGATGCCGAGCGACCGCAGCAGGGCGTGGGTCTCGGGATGCCGGACCCAGAGCACGGCGCCGAAGCGCCTCGGATCCGTGAGCCGAAGCGTCGATTCGCCCTCGAGCGCCAGGTCGACGTGATCATGGCGGCGCGGCGGCGTGCCGGAGGGCACCAGCGAGAGGCTGCCGGACATGCCGAGGTGGACCAGCAGGTGTCCTTCGCCCACGTCGAAGAGCAGGTACTTGCCCCGCCGGCGGATGTCGGCGACGCGCTCGCCGCGCACGCGCCCGGCCAGGTCGCGGGGCACGGGCCAGCGAAGGCGGGACTCGCGCACGATCACGTCCCGGATGCGGCGGCCGACGACGTGGGGCAGGAGCCCGCGTCGGGTCGTCTCGACTTCCGGCAGTTCCGGCATCGGGCAGGACGGTCGCGGTTGGGCGGGATGCAGGCGATTATACGACCGGGGAGGAAACGGACGCGTCGCGCCACGGTCGAACCGCCCGGGGCGCCGGTGGAACGGGGCGCGAAAAGCACTATGATGATCGGCCGGGCGGGAATCATCTTGCCCGATGGAGCGAAGCGATGATGGCAAGGCGATGGAGGACGAGGGCCGCCCTGGCGGCGGTGGTCGCGGGACTCGCGACGGGGGCGTGGGCCCAGTCCGCGCGTCCCGGGCCGCTCAGCCGGGAAGCGGCGATCTTCGAGTTCCTGGCGGCCGAGGTGGCGGCGCAGCGCGGCGAGACCGCCGTGGCGCTCGGCACCATGGCGCGCCTCGCCAAGGAGACGCGCGACCCGCAGATCGCCCGCCGGGCCGTCGAGATCGCGATCCGCGCCCGCGCGCTCGAGCCCGCACTGGACCTGGCGGCGCTCCTGGTCGAGCTGGAGCCCGAGAGCACCCTGGGCCGCGACCTCGTGGCCTCGCTGCTCGGCAACCGCGGCGAGCTCGACAAGGCGACCGAGTCCGTGGCCGCGATCGTGGCCGCGAGCGGCGATCGCCCGCTCATGCTCACGCAGCTCTCGTACTTCTTCGCGAAGTTCCCCGACAAGAAGGCGGTGCTCGCCTCGGTGCGCACCATCGCCGCGCCGTACTCGGCGCTCGCGGAGTCGCGCTACGCCGTCGGCGTGGCCGCGCTGCTCGCCGGCGAGGACGAGACGGCCCGCGCCGAATCGCTCGCGGTGCTGGAGGCCCGCCCCGACTGGGCGCCGGGCGCGATCCTGCACGCGCAGGTGCTGCGCAAGGTGGCCCCGGCCGAGGTGATTCCCTTCTACCAGTCGTTCGTCGCGAAGAACCCGCAGGCGAAGGACGCCTGGCTGCAGCTCGCGCGCGAGCTCACCACGGCCCGGCGCACGCCCGAGGCGCGAGAGGCGTTCCGCGCCGCCGGGAAGCTCGCCCCGGATGATCCGCAGCTGCCCTACGCGGTGGGACTGCTCGCCATGCAGGCGGGCGACTTCGTCGAAGCCGAGGCCGCGCTGCGCCGCTCGCTCGCGCTCGGCCACCCGGATCCCGGCGCGATCTACCAGCTCCTGGGCCAGGCCGCCGAAGGCCAGAAGCGACCCGAGGACGCCATCGACTGGTACCGCAAGGTGGAAGGCCAGGACTGGATGCGCTCCCAGCTGCGCATCGCCACGCTGGTCGCCAAGCGCGACGGCCTCGCGAAGGGCCGCGAGTACCTGCAGTCGCTCGAGCCGCGCACGCAGGACGACCGCATCCAGATGATCCAGCTCGAGGCCCAGCTGCTGCGCGACGCCCGCGCCTGGGGCGACACCTACGCGATGCTCACGCAGGCGGTGGCGGAATTCCCGGATTCCTTCGAGCTGCTCTACGACCGCGCGATGGCGGCCGAGCGCGTGAACAAGCTGGACGTGCTCGAGGCCGACCTGCGCCGCGTGATCGAGCTCAAGCCCGATTACGCGCATGCCTACAACGCGCTCGGCTACACGCTCGCCGACCGCACGGAGCGCCTCGACGAGGCCTACGAGCTCATCGGCAAGGCGCTCAAGCTCTCGCCGGGCGACCCGTTCATTCTCGACAGCCTCGGCTGGGTGCAGTACCGCCGCGGCAACTTCGACGACGCGCTGAAGAGCCTGCGCGAGGCCCATGCGGCCAGGCCCGATCCGGAGATCGCCGCCCACCTGGGCGAGGTGCTCTGGAAGATGGGCCAGCGCGAGGAGGCGAAGGGCGTCTGGCAGTCCGCGCTCAAGGAGAACCCGGACCACGAGACGCTCCTCGCGGTCATGCAGAAGTTCGGGCCCTGACCCCCGGCTCCATGCCGGCCCGCGCGCTCGCCCGCCTCGCCGCGGGCCTTTCCGCGGCGCTCCTCGCCGCTTGCGCCGCGCTGGCCCCGCCGCCTCCCGTCTCCCTGGAGGGCCTGCCGTCCTCCTTCGACATGGCCGGGCGCCTGTCGGTCGCGCAGGACGGCGCCGGCGAGATCGTGCGCATCCGCTGGGCCCACCGCGGCGACCGCGACGAGATCGCGCTCTCGACGCCCGTGGGCGGCGATCTCGCGCTCATCGAGGGCGGCGGGGCCGCCGGCTACCTGCTCCATCGCCCGGGGCAGGTCCCGATCGAATACGGCACGTTCTCGGACCTCACGTCGCACCTGCTCTCGGCTTCCATCGACCGCTCGCAGTTCGTCGCCTGGCTGCACGGGCGCGTACCGACGGGCGCCGCCGCGCAAGGCTGGAGCGTCGACGTGCCCGAGACCCAGGAAGCCTCGGGCATCACGGTGGCCCGTCGCGTGGTGGCCTCGCGCGGGGATTCCGTGGTGAAACTCGTGGTCGACCGTTACCGGACGCCCGCGGAGTAGGCGATGAAGCTGCCCGGCCCGGACTACGCCGCCCCCGCCAAGCTGAACCTGTTCCTGCACGTGGTCGGCCGCCGGGCGGACGGCTACCACCTGCTGCAGAGCGCCTTCACCCTCATCGACGCGGCCGACACCCTGCGATTCCGAGTGCGCGAGGATGGCGGGATCCACCGGGTGAGCGAGCTGGAAGGGGTGCCGCCCGAATCCGACCTCGTCGTCCGCGCCGCGCGGCTCCTGCAGGAGGCGACCGGGACGCGCCTGGGCGCCGACATCGAGGTCGAGAAGCGGCTGCCCCTGGGGGGCGGGCTGGGCGGCGGCAGCTCCGACGCCGCCACCACCCTCATCGTGCTCGACCGCCTGTGGGGAACCGGCCTCGGCCGCCCGGCCTTGCAGGCGCTGGGGGCCCGGCTGGGCGCCGACGTCCCCTTCTTCGTCTTCGGCCGCAACGCCTGGGTGGAGGGGATCGGTGACCGGCTCACCGCGCTGGACCTTCCCCCGGCCTGGTACCTGGTGCTGGTCCCCCCGGTCGGGGTGCCGACCGCCGCCATCTTCGGTGCGCCCGAATTGACCCGGGATACGGAACCCCTTAAAATGGCAGACTTTTCTGCGCACGCAGGGTTTCGGGAGTTAGGCAACGATCTCGAAGCGGTCGTGGCCTCCCGGTACCCCCCGGTTCGCGAGCACCTGGATTGGCTCGCGGGGCATGGCGGGGGGCGCCTGACCGGCTCCGGCGCGTGCGTCTTTGCCCGGTTCTCGGACCGGGAGTCGGCCGAGGTGGTCCTTCGCGGGTTGCCGGCCGGCATGAAGGGATTCGTCGCGCGGGGCCTGGAGCAGCATCCCCTGGCGCGATAGCAGGGCAGCAACCGGGTGGCCCTCGCGGGCCGGCCGGACGGTAGGGGAGTCGCCAAGTTGGTTAAGGCACTGGATTTTGATTCCAGCATTCGAAGGTTCGAATCCTTCCTCCCCTGCCACTTCCACTTCCCTCGGCGCATGGCGTGACGCGAAAGAGACGGCGATGCCTTTCGACAACCTGATGGTGTTCACGGGCAACGCCAATCCGCGGCTGGCGCAGAAGGTCGCGCGCAGCCTGAACGTGCAGCTGGGCAAGGCGAGCGTCTCGACGTTCAGCGACGGCGAGGTGATGGTCGAGCTGCTCGAGAACGTGCGCGGCAAGGACGTGTTCGTGCTCCAGTCGACGTGCGCGCCGACCAACGACACGCTGATGGAGCTGATGATCATGGTGGACGCGCTGCGCCGCTCGAGCGCCGCGCGCATCACCGCCGCGATGCCGTACTTCGGCTACGCCAGGCAGGACCGCCGTCCCCGCAGCGCGCGGGTCGCGATCTCGGCCAAGGTGGTGGCGAACATGCTGACCGCGGCGGGCGTGAACCGCGTGCTCACGATGGACCTGCACGCCGACCAGATCCAGGGCTTCTTCGACATCCCGGTGGACAACGTCTACGCGACGCCCATCCTGCTCGGGGACCTCTGGAAGCACGGCTACAAGAATCTCGTCGTCGTCTCGCCGGACGTCGGCGGCGTGGTGCGGGCCCGGGCCATCGCGAAGCGCCTCGAGAGCGACCTCGCGATCATCGACAAGCGCCGCCCGCGCCCGAACGTGGCCACGGTGATGAACATCATCGGCGACGTGCAGGGCAAGACCTGCGTGCTGGTCGACGACATCGTCGACACCGCCGGCACCTTGTGCGCGGCGGCGAATGCGCTGAAAGCGCAGGGCGAGATCAAGGTGGTCGCGTACTGCACGCACCCGGTGCTGTCGGGCGCGGCGATCGACAACTTGAACGGGTCGGAGCTGGACGAGCTGGTCGTCACCGACACCATCCCGTTGTCGGCTGCGGCGAAGGCCTGCGGCAAGATCCGCCAGCTCAGCGTGGCGGAATTGCCG
>CAZPLW010000094.1:954-15854 GCA_964587315.1 uncultured Lysobacter sp. | reverse complement strand
CCAGGCCCTAAAGGACCGCCACCTCGACCTGCCCGCCGCGCCGGGCGGCTGGAGCGCGCCCGTCGCCGTCGCGGGTCTCTCGGCCCTCGCGGCGTTCGTGCCGCCCGCAGGGGAGATTCCCGTCGGCGGCTACGCCTGCATCGTGCTCGCGCTCGGCGCGGCCGTGCTCGCCGTGGTGCCCGCCACCCGCCTGCTGCTCTCCCGCGCGCGCGCCGACGAGAGCCCCCTCCTCGCCCTCGCCACGGCGCAGGTGCGAAGCCTTCCCGGCCACCTGGCCGCGATGGTCTCGGGCATCGTGGTGAGCGTCGCGCTCACCTCGGCGATGGCGATCATGGTGTTCTCGTTCCGCGTCTCGCTCGAAGGCTGGCTGCACGGCGTGCTGGGTGCGGATTTCTTCGCGCGCGCCGCGCCCCGGGGCGATGCCGTGGTGTTCGGCGAGGCGATGCAGGCGCGACTCGCGCGCGTGCCGGGCGTGGAGCGCCTCGATCCCATCCGCTACGACCGGCTCGTGCTCGCGGGTCACTCGCACCCGCTCACGGTGATGGCGCGGCCCGTCACGGCGAAGCTGCTCGAGGGGTTCCAGGTCGCCGCGCCCGAGGTGCCGGCGAAGGGCGACGCCATGAACGCCTGGATGTCGGAGGCGGCCGCGGACCTCTTCGGCTGGAAGGCGGGCCAGGTCGTCACGCTGCCCCTCGGGGGCAGGCCGGCGCGGCTGCGCATCGCCGGCACCTACCGCGACTACGCGCGCACCTGGGGCGCGATCCTCGTCGATCTCGACGAATGGCGGGCGCACACGGGCGACCGGCTGGCGAACGACATCGCCATCGAGATGGCCCGCGGCGCGGACGCGCAAGCCATGGCGAAGCGTCTCGGGAACGAAGTCGCGACGGTGCCCGGCGCGGAACTGCACGACGCGTCGTACATCCACCGCCGCTCTCTGCAGGTCTTCGATCGCACCTTCGCCGCGACCTATGCGCTGGAGGCGGCGGCGGTGCTCATCGCCCTGGCGGGCGTCACTTCGAGCTTCGCCGCGCTCGCGTGGTCCCGGCGGCGCGAGTTCGGCGTGCTGCGCCACCTGGGCCTCACGCGGCGCGAGGTGCTGCGGCTCCTCGCCTTCGAAGGCGCGGCGGCGGGAACCGTCGGCATCGCGCTCGGCCTCGCCGCGGGCGCCGCCGTGAGCGTGGTCCTCGTGCGCGTGGTGAACCGGCAGTCGTTCCACTGGGGCATGCAGATCCACTGGCCGTGGCTCGCGCTCTCGCTCCTCGCGGCCGCCGTCGTCCTGCTGTGCGCCCTGGGCGCCGCCGCGGCCGGACGCGCGGCCGTCGCCCGCGAGGCCGTCGACGCGGTGAAGGACGATGCGTAGGCTCGCCGCGCTCGTCCTCGCGCTCGCCGCGCTGCTTCCCGCGTTCGCGCGCGAGGGCTATGCGCCCGTGCTCCCGGGCAAGCGCCTCGCCTTCCCCGCCGATCGCGGCAGCCATCCGGCCCACCGCATCGAATGGTGGTACGTCACGGGGCAACTCGAGTCCTCGCGCGGACCCCTCGGCTTCCAGGTCACGTTCTTCCGCCTGCGCAATCGCGAGGCCGAGGCGAACCCCAGCCGCTTCGCGCCGACGCAGTTGCTCTTCGCCCACGCGGCCCTCGCCGAGCCGGGCCACGGCCGGCTGCGGCACGACCAGCGCATCGCGCGCGCGCTGGAAGGCCTCGCCGGGGCGCGCGAAGGCGAGACCGACGTCTTCATCGACGACTGGTCCTTCCGGCGCGAGGGGGATCGCTACCGCGCGAGGATTCCCGGCGAGGGCTTCACGCTGGATCTCGACCTGCGCCCCACCCAGCCCGTCCTGCTCCAGGGCGAGGGCGGGTTCAGCCGCAAGGGCCCGAACCCCGCGCAGGCCAGCTACTACTACAGCGAGCCCCACCTCGCGGTGACGGGCACCGTGACGGCGGGCGGCGAGCGCCTGGCCGTGCGCGGCGAGGCGTGGCCCGACCACGAATGGTCCAGCGAGATCCTCGCCGGCGACGCCGTGGGTTGGGACTGGGCCGGCATCCATCTGGAAGGCGGGGGCAGCCTCATGGCCTTCCGCCTGCGCGACAAGGCGGGGGCCACCGTCTGGGCGGGCGGCACGAAGCGCGAGGCCGACGGTCGCACGCGCGCCTTCCGCGAGACCGAGGTCGCGTGGACGCCGCTGCGCACGTGGAAATCGCCGCGCACCGGCGTCGCCTATCCCGTGGCGATGCGCTTCACGGCGGGCGGCGAGGCCTGGACCCTCGAGCCCCTCCTCGACGACCAGGAGCTCGACTCCCGCGCCTCCACCGGCACGCTCTACTGGGAGGGCGCGGTGCGCGCCGCGGGCCCGGGCGGCGCGAAGGGCGCGGGCTACCTCGAGCTCACCGGCTATGGCCGCGCCCTCGCCTTCTAGCGCCGCCGCCGGCGTCCGCGACGAGATCGGCGACATCCGTGCCATCGAGGGCCTGCGCGGCCTCGCGGTGCTCTGGGTCGTGGCGTTCCACTACCTGGTGCTGCGCGAGGGCCGGGTCGACGACGCCTTCGTCGCGCTGGTGAACGGCTTCCCGCCGGTGCACGCGCTGGTGCGCAACGGCTACCTCGGCGTCGACCTCTTCTTCCTCATCACGGGATTCCTCCTCACGCTGCCGTGGTTCAAGCACGCGCGGGACGGCCGGCCGGCGCCCTCCGCCCGGGCGTTCTACCTGCGCCGCATCCGGCGCATCGTGCCCGCCTACTGGGTGCAGCTCGCCGTTCTCGCGGCGGTGTTCCTGCCGCTGCTCGCGAGCTGGCGGTTCGTGAAGGCGGAGCTCGGGTTCGTCCTCGCCAACCTCGCCGCGCACGCGACGTTCCTGCACTACACCACCCCGCTCACGAGCGCGTCCTTCTCGATCAACGGCGCGCTGTGGACGCTCGCGATCGAGTTCCAGTACTACCTGCTGCTGCCGCTCCTCGCGCCGCTCTTCGTGCGCCGCCCGTTCGCGACCGCGGCCGCGTTCGTCGCCCTCGCCATCGCCTGGCGCTGGGCCGCCGCGCATTCCTTCGGCGCGTGGGTCGAGGCGTACCAGGCGATGTCGGCGCGGTGGCAGGTGCCGGAATCCGCGCTGCGCGCGCTCATCGCGACCCAGCTGCCGGGCTACCTCGCGCATTTCGCGGCGGGCATCCTGTGCGGGCGGGCCTGGCTCCTCGCGCGGGACCGCGCGCCCAGCCGCTCGCGGGATGCCGCGCTCGCCGCGCTGGCCTTCTCGTGCGCGGCAGGCCTGTGGTGCGTGCTGCGCTTCGGCCTCGCCCCGCTGGGGGAACTCTCCTGGCTCCTGCATCCCCTCCTCATCGGGGGCGCGATGGCCGCCGCCGTCTCCGCGCGGCCGTCCTGGAGCCATGCCGTCCTCGCGCCGGCGCCGCTCGCCTGGGTCGGCCGCGTGAGCTATTCGACGTATCTCTACCACATGCCGCTCGTGCTCCTGCTCACGCGGCTCGCGCCCGGGCTCGGCGGATGGCTCGCGCTTCCGGCCTATCTCGCCGCGCTCATGGCCGTCTCGTGGCTTTCGTGGCGGTTCGTCGAGCGGCCCTTCCTCGCGCGACGCCGCGCCGAATCCCCGTAGAATCGCGCCATCGCACTCCCCACGGTTCCCATGGGCTTCTTCCGGGCGTTCGCCGCCTTCGCCATCTGGCTCGTCGCCCCGCTCGCCTTCGTCGTCGTGCCCGGCATCTTCGACCCCGAGTTCCTGGGCGAGCTGCGGCTCGCGATGCTGAACGGCTGGTTCGCCCTCGTCTTCCCGCACCCGTGGTTCCAGGACCTCGACGGGGACCGCATCCTCTCGGACGCGGGAGCGCTCGTGATCGCGCTGGCGCAGTGGTTCGTGGTCGGGGTCGTCTTCGCCATCCTCGCGCGCCGGGCCTCGCCCCGCCGCCTGTCCTGGCTCGCCCCGCTCGCGATCGTCGCGGTCGGCCTCATGGTCGCGGGGCTCGCCCTGTGGATCCCCATCGAGGTGCGCCCGCGCGCCCTCTAGCGACGAACACGCCCCACGAACGGGAGACCCGCATGAATCGCTTCGCCCCCGCCGCCGTCCTCGCGCTCGCGAGCTGCCTCGCGCAGGCCGCCGAGGACGTCCCCTTCATCACCACGCCGGACACCGTGACGACCACGATGCTGCGCATGGCCGCGGTCGGTCCGCAGGACTTCGTCATCGACCTGGGATCGGGCGACGGGCGCATCGTCATCACGGCGGCGAAGCGCTTCGGCGCGAGGGGCCTGGGCGTGGAGATCGTCCCGGACCTGGTCGAGAAGAGCCGGGCGAACGCAAGGCTCGCGGGAGTCGCGGACCGGGCGCTCTTCCGCGAGCAGGACCTCTTCAAGACCGATCTCCTGGCGGCCACCGTCGTCACGATGTACCTGCTGCCGGAAGTGAACCTGCAGCTGCGCCCTTCGCTGCTGGCGCTCAAGCCCGGCACGCGCATCGTCTCGCACGACTGGGACATGGGCGAGTGGAAACCGGACCGCACGGAAGTCGTCGAGGTGCCCGACAAGGCCATCGGGCTCGAGAAGAAGAGCCGCGTGCACCTGTGGATCGTGCCCGCGCGCGTGGGCGGGCTGTGGTGCGGCCCCAAGGACCGGCGCGGCGAGCTTTCCATCACGCAGTCCTTCCAGCGCGCGCAGGCGACGCTCGCGGGCGAGCCGCTCTCGCTCGCCATCGCGGCCACGCGGCTCAAGTCGGCCGAGGGCAAGGGCCGCATCACCTTCGATCTCGTCGAGGGGAAGCTTCGCGCGATCTCGGCCACCGGCCGGCTCGCTTCGTGGCAGGGCGCCCGGTTCACGCGCGCGAAAGGCGCCGCGTGCCCGGCATGAGCGGCACGCCCCTGCCGCCGCTGCCGGCCATCGATCCGCACCGGCGGTTCAATCTCAAGTCGCCGGTGTCCTGGGGCATCCGCGACCCCGAGCGTTTCCAGAAGCTCATGGACGAGGCCGCCTCGCTCGTGACCGGAGGCTTCTACCTCGGCGACAACCTCTTCACGTGGACGCGCAACCTCTCGCTGCTGGAGGACGAGGCCTTTCGCAACGCCTGGCAGGCCAACCTGCTCGGCCCGGCCGACGAGGCCATCGCGTGGCGCCGCTACATCCTGTGCACCGCCGCCTGCCACGCGGTGCACCTGGACGGCGACTTCGTCGAATGCGGCACGCTGGGCGGGACGGGCGTGAAGACGGTCATCGACTATTTCGGCCGCGACCGGTTCGCGAAGGAATTCTGGGCCTACGACACGTTCGACACCAACCCGACGGACGTGCCGCAGTTCCAGGGCCAGGAGGCGGGGCTCTTCGAGCGCGTGCGGGCGCGCTTCGCGGGCTACCCGCAGGTGCACCTCGTGAAGGGGCTGCTCCCGGCGAGCCTCGAGGGCGCCTCGCCCGATCGCATCGCCTACCTGCACATCGACCTCAACAGCGCCGACTACGAGATCGCGGTGCTGGAGGCGCTCTTCGACCGCATGGTGCCCGGCGGGCTTCTCATCCTCGACGACTACGAGTGGGCCGGCGGCTACCGCGCGCAGAAGACGGCGGAGGACCCGTGGTTCTCCGCACGCAACTACCGCGTGATGCCCCTGCCCACGGGACAGGGACTGGTGATCAAGCGATGAGCGCGAACGACGAGGGTGGCGGCCGCTGCCCGTGGTGCCTCGGAAGCCCCGAGTACATCCGCTACCACGACACCGAGTGGGGCGTGCCCGTCCACGACGACCGCGTGTTCTTCGAGTTCCTGATCCTCGAAGGCGCGCAGGCGGGCCTCTCCTGGTCCACGATCCTCGCCAAGCGCGCGAACTACCGGCGCCTCCTCGCGGACTTCGATCCCGCGAAGGTCGCGCGATTCACGCAGGCCAGGGTCGAGAAGCTGCTCCTCGATCCGGGCATCGTGCGCAACCGCCTCAAGGTCGAGGGCACCGTGCGGAACGCGAAGGCCTTCCTCGCCGTGCAGAAGGAGTTCGGCTCGTTCGACGCCTACGTGTGGCGCTTCGTCGGCGGCAAGCCGCTCGTGCACGCCCGGAAATCGATGAAGGAGGTTCCCGCCTCCACCCCCGAATCCGACGCGCTGTCCAAGGACCTCAAGAAGCGCGGCTTCACCTTCGTGGGCTCCACGATCATGTACGCCTTCATGCAGGCCACCGGCATGGTCGACGACCACCTCGTCGGCTGCCCGCATCACACGCGCAACCGGCGCTGAGGCAAAGGCGCGGGCAGAGGGCAGCCGACAGCCGGCAGCGATAGAACGGCGACGGGGTACGAGCAGCATTCGGCGTGCGGCGTTGTCCTCGCGCAAGCGAGGACTGTCAGACGCATCCCATTGCAACTGGACACGCGGGTGTGGGTCGCGTTTTCTCGGATTTCCTGCCGAGTGAACTTGCGATGGTCTTCGTTCGCCTTAGACGACGTCGACATGGGCTTCCTTGAGCCTGTCGCGCCACCGTGAATCGGCAGGAATCCGAAAAACGCGACCCACACCCCCGGTCCGTCCGCGGCTTCGGAAAGGGCGCCGCTTCGTGCATCTGGCCAAACTGTCAACGTGCCTGCTGCGGGCACGAAGCATCGTGGGCAGCAGGCACGTTGACACCGTCAAGCCGCGCGTCAATGCGACGACGTCACCGAAGTCACAGAGGACCGGGGGTATGGGACGTGTTCTTTTCGATCCGGGGCCGACTCACGGTGCTGCGACAGTCGAGGTCCTGCCCTATGTCGATGCGGACAATGGCGAACGAGGGTGATCGCAAGTTCACTCGGCCCCGGATCGAAAAAACGCGTCCCATACCCGCGCGTCCATTTGCAATGGGGTGCGTCTGACAGTCCTCGCTTGCGCGAGGACAACGCCGCACGCCGTCCGCTGCCTGTTTCGCGCAGCCCGCTGCTTGCCGCCTACCGGCGCGATTTCGTGCCGACGGTGAGGGCGGTCGCGATGGCGAGGCTCTGCAGGCCCGCGACGCCCCAGAGGACGTGGGTGTAGTTGCCGGCGTCCATGAACGGGCCGAAGAGCAGCGGCGCGCAGGCGAGCCCGGTGTCGATCCCCGAGTAGACGAAGCCGTAGATGCGCCCGAAGGCCGCCTGCCCGAACGCCGCGGTGGCCGCGCGCCGCACGAGCATGTCGCGCGAAGGCCCGGAGAACCCCGCCCCGAATCCCATCAAGGCCATGAGCGGCACGACCGTCCACGCCGGCAGGATGGCGAGCGCGAGGGCGATGGCGCAGGCCGCCGCGACCGTGAGCGCCACGGCCACCTTCGCGTCCTGCCGGTCGCCCTGCGAGGCGAAGAACCCGCCCGCCGCGGTGCCCGCGGCGCTGCCGAGCAGGTAGGCCGTGAGCGCCGATCCCGCGAGCGCGATCGAGATGCCGTAGGCGCGCTCGAAGATGGGCGGCGCGAAGTTCTGCAGCCCGCCGAAGGCCATCACCGTGAGGAAGAAGAACAGGAAGCACATCCAGACGATGGGCTTCGCGAGGAAATCGAACGTGCCGCCTGCGGCCTTCTTCGCGTCCGCGGCCGCCTGGGGCGCGTCGGCCAGGCGCGAGCGGTTGGCGAGCAGGAAGGCGAGCGCGCAGAAGCCCACCCCGCTCGCGGCCACGCCCGAGGCGCGCCAGCTCCACGTGTCCGCCACGGCGATCATGAGCACCGGCGCCGCCGCCCAGCCCAGGCTGCCCGAGAGCCCGTGCACGGAGAACGCGTGGCCCAGGCGCGGCGTCGACACGCGCCGGTTGAGGAGCGTGAAGTCGGCCGGATGGAACACGCTGTTGCCCAGGCCCGCCACGATCGCGGCCGCGATGAGCATCGCGAAGTTTTGCGCCGAGGCGAGGACGAGACCGGAGAGCGCGAGGAGCGTGATCCCGCCGCACAGGACGCGAAGCGCGCCGAAGCGGTCCACGACGAACCCCGCGAGCGCCTGCCCCACGCCGGAGACCACGAAGAACGCCGTCATCGTGAGGCCCACCTGCGTGAAGGTGAGGCCGAAATCCTTCATGAGCCAGGGAAAGAGCGACGGCAGCATGAAGTGGAAGAAATGCGAGGTGCCGTGCACGAAGCCCACCAGCGAGATGACGGTCGCGTCCTCGCGAAGGCGGGTGGGGGGAGCGGGTGCGGCGGCGGACATGGGCGGCGCGAGGCGTTCCGGGGTCGGCGAAGACGGGCATTCTACAGGCCCCTTCCCGGGGCCCGCCGGACGCCTGCCCTGCCTCAAACCGGCGGCCTTGCCATTGGCCTAAACTGGGGTCCTCATGAGTTCGAGCCAGACACCCCTGCGCCACGCCGCGCTGGCGCGCACCGTCCGGGACCGCATGGCCGCCGTCTTCGCCGCATCGATCTCCTCCGAGGCGGCCGGCGTGCTCGAGGTGCTCGAGCAACAGCTCGCCACGACGCCGGAACGGGAGAAGTGGCGCCCGCTGCGCGAGGCCATCGACCTGCTGCGCACCGTGCTGCCGGGCTTCGATGGCGCCGTGCGCCGGCACGTGATCGAGCGCTACGACGCGAAGCTCTCGCCGGGCGACAACGCGATGTCCAAGACTTCCGCCCTGTCGCTGTCGGCGCTCTCGCTGGTCGCCGACGACGAGGTGCAGGAGGAGATCGTGGTCGGCAACGCGACGCGGCGACTGCGCGAGGTGGTGGCGGAGGAGCTCTTCCTCGTCACGGAACGGCTCGCCGAGGCGCTGGGCGGCGGGTCGCTGGCCGAGGACCGCAACCCCGCCTACCCGCGGGTGTTCGCGCGCGCGCTGCTCGATTCGCTCGCGGCGCCGGGCGTGAGCGCGCAGGCCCGCTTCACGGCCTTCGGGGCCTTCTCGCCGGCGCTGCTGGCCGCGATGCCCGCGACCTACAAGGCGGCCAATGCCCTGCTCGAGGAGCACGGGATCCTGCCGAACCTGAAGCGCAGCTACGGCGCCCCGCAGGCGGTGGGCGGCAATGCCCGCGTGACCACGGCGCCCGGGCCCGCCGCCGTGCCGGGACGCGAGGCCCAGCTCTTCGAGCGCATCGTCGCCACCGCGAATTCCGGGGCCTCCGGCGGGGCCGCATCCGCCGCGCCGGCGCCCGGCGCCGTGGCATCGGGCGACACTGCCGGGGCGACGGCGGGCCTCGTCACGGTGCAGATCCGCCCCGAGCTCGTGGCGGCCCTGCGGGCGCTCGAATCCCGGGCTTCCCACGGTGCCGAGGCGAACGCGTCCCTGGGGTCCGTGCGCGCGGCCAAGGAGGCCATGTCCGCCTCGCTCACGCCGGTCGACTCGCTCGTGGCGGACCTGGTGGAGGCCCTCTTCGAGCGGCTCTTCGCCGGCGCGGCGCTCACGGACCGGGCCAAGGCGCAGATCGGGCGCCTGCAGGTCCCCGTGCTCAAGGCGGCCCTCGCCGACCGCGCCCTCTTCACCGACCCCCACCACCCCATCCGCGGCCTCATCGACGCGATGGCCGAGCTGGGCGCCTCCCCGGACGAACCGCGCGTCGACGGGCGCAGTCCCACGGAATGGCTGGTGGCCGAGACCGAGGCGCTGGTCGCCTCCGACCCGAGCGAGACCGCGGCCTTCGCCGACGCGCGCGACCGACTCGCCGCCATCGCCGAGCGCCACCACGACGCGGAAGCGGAACTCGATGAGGTGGTGGCCCTGCTGCGCGAGGACGAGAAGCGACTCACGGCCGTGCAGGACGCCTCGCTCGAGATCGCGCACCGCGTGGGCGCCGCCCACTGCCCGGTGGCCGCCGCGAGCTTCGCCTTCCATGCCTGGCGGCCCGTGCTCGCGCACGACCACCGCGGCGAGGGCAAGGGCGGCACCCTGTGGCAGGCGGATCTCGAGACGCTCGAGGACCTGCTCTGGACCCTCACGCCGCGCGTCACGGAGGCCGAGCGCCTTCGCCTCACCACGCTGCTGCCCTCGCTGCGCTACCGCATGAAGCAGGGGTTCCTGCGCGCGGGGATGACGCGCGCCGACGCCGACGCGCTCATGGACCAGATGAGCCAGATCCACGCCGAGCTGGAGCGCTCGCCGGCCGCCGCGGCCCACGGCGAGCTGCGCGTCACCGCGGGCACGCCGTCGTCCTACGAGGACGACGTGACGGCCACCCTCAACGTCGCCAGCCGCGCCCTGGAGGACGAGGGCCTCGTGCGCGGCGCCTGGTTCGAGTTCACCGAGGAGGACGGCCGGCGCCATCGCTGCCGCCTCAACTGGGTGAGCCCGGTGCAGGGCGCCTGCGTCTTCAAGGACCTCTCGGCGGGGCGATCCTTCGCGATCGCGCTGGACGAGCTGCGCTCGCGCCGCGCCGCGGGCCGCGCCGTGGCGGTGGACGGCCCGGGATTCGCCGGCCCGTCGATCGAGGCCGCCCTGCACGAGGTCGCGCGCGAGCGCGGGGCGGAAACCGACGCCGTTTCTTGATCGGGGTCAAACGCCGCGGGGCCCTGCCTCCTAGACTGGATGTGCGCCGGTTCCCTGACCGCGCGTGAGGCTTCCCCGCCATGCCCCCAACAAGGTATGGCGTCTTTCAACCGGCGGCGTTCCTCAGGCGTCCGCCGGTTTCTTTATTTGCAGCCGTCCCTTCGCGGCCCGGTGCGAGGCCAGGTAGAACGGGGTGCGCGCCTTCGGCAGCTTGTGCACGAAGTGGAAGCGCGCCACGTGGAAGCTGGGGTCGAACCCGTAGAAGTTGAGCTTCATGCGCGCGAGTTCCTCCTCGCGGTAGCGCTCGAGGGGCTTCGCGGCCTCGTCGCGCGCCCTCGCCTCGCGCTTCGCCCGCATCGTCTCGGCGAAGCGGGGATCCGTCGCCATCGCCTGCGCCCGTTTCACGGCCGCATCGAGGAAAGCCCGCGGCTCGTGCCCGAACGTGGCGTCGGCGAGGCCCAGCGCCTGCGCCTCGCGCGAGTTCATGGGCAGGCGCCGCGCCGTGATGGCCTGCGCCCTCGCCTCGCCCACCCGCCGGGGCAGCAGGTAGGTCCAGTATTCGGAGCCGTAGAGGTTGCCCATGCCCTTGTAGTGCGGGTTGAGCACGGTGCCCTTCCTCGCCCACACGCGGTCCGCCGCCAGGGCGAGGAAGACGCCGCCCGCGCCCGCGTTGCCCGCGAGCGCCGCCACGGTCAGGTGGTCCGGCGAGAGCACGATCTCGCGCGCCACGTCGTCGATGGCGTTGATGTTCTCCCACGAGGCGTCGGCCGGCCGGGCGTGGGATTCGATGGCGTTCAGGTGGATGCCGTTGGACCAGAAGTCCTCGCCGCCCGCGAGCACCAGCACCTTCGTGGGACGCGACTTGGCGTGGCGCAGGGCCGCGAGGAGCCGCTGGCACTGCGCCGTGCTCATCGCGCCGTTGTGGAAGGCGAAGTGGAGCACGCCGACCTCGCCCGCCTCCTCGTAGCGCAGCTCGCGCCAGGTGGCGGGCGATGCGGGCGCGTCGAGGGCCACCGGCAAGTCCTTCACGCCGCTCAGCCGGCCGCCGAGCACCTGCGTCGCCGGCAGCTTCAGGGGCCGTTCGGCGCCTTCCGCGATCTCCTCGAGATGCGTGATCCACACCGCGCCGTCGACGGTGGCGCGCAGGATGGCGCCGTCCCGCTTCGCGCTCACGAAACCGGGGACGGTGCCCGATTTCGCGCGAAATCGGGCACCGTCCCCGGTTTCGATGTCTCCCCGCCCGTCGTGGGCGCCGAAGAGGCGGACGGGCATGCCGAAGAGCTCGTCGCGCACGCCCGGAAAGCTGTCGGCCGAGTGGATCTTGCGCAGCACCGTCTCGGTGGCGTCGACCGCCCAGTCGATGGCCCGGTCGGCGGCGCGCAGGAGCGGGCGTTCGCGACCGCGCGCGACGGCGCCCAGGGACTCGGCCGGCACGGGCTTCTCCCCGCGCGCGAACTTCGCCACGGCCTCGAGGACGGCGAGCGATGCCGCCTCGGTGACTTCCCGCCGGTACAGGCTCGACTTGGCCGCGAGCCGCATCGGGAAGGCCGCGTGGGCCCACACGGGGCCCGCATCCATCGCGCCGACGGCCTGCAGCACGGTGACGCCCCACTCGCGCTCACCCTCCAGGATGGCGCGGTCGAGCGACGAGGGGCCGCGGTCGCCCGGAACGCCCGGGTGGACCACGAGGCACGGCAGGCTCGACCACAGGGACTCGGGGATGGCCCGCTTCAGGAACGGCGCGATCACGAGCGCGGGCTTCGCGAGCGCCACGGCCTCGGCCGTCACCGCGTCGTTCACGTCGAACTCGATCACGACCTCGTGGCCCGCGTCCTCCAGGTCGAGGAACAGGCGCTGCGCGAGGCCGTTGAAGGCGTGGGTGAGGAAGAGGATCTTCATGGTCAGCAGATGCGCGGGAGCTGCTCGCCGGCGAGCCAGTCCACCATGCGCCGGCCGCCGAAGCCCGTCTCCATCTGCACGAAATGGTTCGCGTCCGCCACGACCTCGCCCACGATGGCCGCGTCGCGCCCCTGCGGGTGCGCGCGCATGGCGGCGAGGAGCGCCTGCGCATCGCCGGGCGCGCAGATGGCGACCAGCTTGCCCTCGTTGGCGACGTAGAGCGGATCGAGCCCCAGGAATTCGCAGGCCGCGGACACCTCCGGCCGGACGGGAATCGCCGCCTCCTTGAGCGTCATGCCCGCCTTCGACTGGCGCGCGATCTCGTTGAGCGTCGTGGCGAGCCCCCCACGCGTGGGGTCGCGCAGCGCGCGGATGCCCGGCACGGCCTCGACCATGGCCGCCACCAGCGTGTGCAGCGCGGCCGTGTCGGACTGGATGGTGGTCTCGAAGGTGAGGTTCTCGCGCAGCGACATGATGGCGACGCCATGGTCGCCCATGGTGCCGGACACGAGGATGGCGTCCCCGGGCCGGGCGTTCGCGCCCGAGACGTCCACGCCGTCGTACACGACGCCCACGCCCGTGGTGTTGATGAAGACGCCGTCGCCCTTGCCCTGCTCCACCACCTTCGTGTCGCCCGTGACGATGGGCACGCCCGCCTCGCGCGCCGCGGCGGCCATGGAATCGACGATGCGCTTCAGGTCCGCGAGCGGATAGCCCTCCTCGAGGATGAAGCCCGAGGTGAGGTAGAGCGGCTTCGCGCCCGCCATGGCCACGTCGTTGATCGTGCCGTGCACCGAGAGGCAGCCGATGTCCCCGCCCGGGAAGAAGAGCGGCGAGACGACGTGGCTGTCCGTGGCGAGCACGAGGCGCCCGGCCGGCATGGGCAGGCGCGCCTGGTCGTTCATCTCGCGCAGCCACTCGTTGTCGAAGGCCGCGAGGAAGAGCTCGTCGATCAGCTGGGCCATCGCGCGCCCGCCGCTGCCGTGGCTCATGTCCACGAGGCCCCGCTTGATGTCCAGGGGCCTCACGTAGTCCTTCCGGACGCCCTTGGTGGGGTTGCTAGGCTGCATCGCGATACCTGCCGTAGGTGTAGTGGGCCGCGCAGGCGCCCTCGGAGGACACCATGCACGAGCCGATGGGCGTCTCCGGCGTGCAGACCGTGCCGAAGACCTTGCAGTCGGTGGGCTTCTTCACGCCGCGCAGGATCGCGCCGCACTCGCAGGCCTTGTTGTCGGCCACGGTGCGCTCGGGCATGTCGAATCGGCGCTCGGCGTCGAAGGCCATCCACGCGTCCTTGAGCTTGAGCGCGCTGTAGGGCACGCGGCCCAGGCCGCGCCACTCGAAGGCGCGGCGCAGCTCGAACACGTCCGCGACGAGCGCCTTCGCCTTGGCGTTGCCTTCGGGCGTCACGGCGCGCGAGAACTCGTTCTCGACCACGGCGCGGCCCTCGTTCACCTGCCGCACGAGCATGAGGATGGCCTGCATGACGTCCAGCGGCTCGAAGCCCGCGATGACGACCGGCTTCTGGTATTCCTCGGCGAAGTAGTCGTAGGGCTGGCTGCCGATGATGGTCGAGACGTGCGCCGGGCCCACGAAGCCGTCGATCTTCACGGTGCCGAGCTCGCGCACCTCCGGCGACTCCAGGATGTGCGCGATGGCCGAGGGCGTGAGGACGTGGTTGCAGAACACGCTGAAGTTCGCGAGGCCCAACTGCGCGGCCTGCCGGACGACCAGCGCCGTGGGCGGCGTCGTGGTCTCGAAGCCGATCGCGAGGAAGACGACCTCGCGGCCCGGGTTGTCCTGCGCGACCCGAAGCGCGTCCGAGGCCGAGTAGACCATGCGGATGTCCGCGCCCTTCGCCTTCGCCTTCATCAGCGAGAGCCCGCCCGAGGCCGGCACGCGCATCGTGTCGGCGTAGGTGCACAGGATGGCCTTCTCGCGGATGGCGAGCTCGATGGCCATGTCGATGCGGCCGATGGGCAGCACGCACACCGGGCAGCCCGGCCCGTGCACCATCACCACGTTCGCCGGCAGCAGGTCCTTCACGCCATAGCGCGAGATGGCGTGCGTGTGGCCGCCGCAGAATTCCATGAAGTGGTAGGTGCGCGCGGGGTCGGCTTCGGCCGCGACGCGCGCGGCGATGCCCTTCGCGAGCTCGCCGTCGCGGAATTCGTCGACGTACTTCATGCGGGGCTCGCTTCGCCCGCCTCGAGCCCGGCGAAGAGCGCCAGCGTCTTCGCGGCCTCCTCGGGATCGACCTTCTGCAGCGCGTAGCCCACGTGCACGATCACGTAGTCGCCGACCTCGACGCCCTCGACGAGCGCGAGGGAGATCTCCTTCCTCACGCCGCCCAGGTCGATGACGGCCTGGTCGCCTTCACGCAGTTCCACGACCTTCGCGGGGATGGCAAGGCACATGTCAGGCGATCTCCTCGTTCATGTCGCTGCCGGCCAGTTCACCGACCGCGTATTGCGCGACCCAGGCCTGCCCCAACGCGAGGCCGCCGTCGCCGGCGGGCGCCTCGCGAGCCTGGAGCGGCTCGAGCCCGGCTTCCTCGAGCCGCGCGGCGACGCCGCGCGAGAGGATCGCGGGGTAAGGCCCGCAGGTCCCGAGCCACCACG
>CAZPLW010000094.1:0-944 GCA_964587315.1 uncultured Lysobacter sp. | reverse complement strand
CCCGGCCCGCGGGGCGCGGCCGGGCGAGAGGGTCGCGTTCCGGAGGAGGCCGCCGCCCAGGGCGACGGCGCGAAGGCCCTCGCGGCGGGCGGCCTCGGCCACCCATTCCGCCAGCGCCTCGATGAGGGTCGCGTGGAAGAGCGCCGCGCCGAAGGCCGCGTCCTTCTCCTGCGCGAGCCGCGCCGCGAGGGGCAGCAGGTCCAGCGTGCCGTCGAGCGCGATGCCCCAGAGCGCCGGGTTGGCGGCCACGGGGCCGTGCGCGGTCGCGAGGGCCTCGAGCTTCATGGCGGCCTGCCCCTCGAAGCCGGCCACGTCGGCCAGGCCCAGCAGGCCCGCGGCCGCGTCGAACCACCGGCCGGCGGACGTCGTCTCGGGGCAATTGGCGTCGCGGGCGAGCATCTCCGCCACGACCTTCGCCGCGGGGCGCCCGAAGCGCGTGACGATCTCGCCGCCGCGGCCCAGGGCGTGCAGCACCGAGGCGGCCATGCGCCAGGGCTCGCGCGCCGCGCGATCGCCGCCCGGAAGGCGCAGCGGTCCCAGGTGGCCGAGGCGGCGGAACGTCGCGCCGTCGACGCGCAGCAGCTCCCCACCCCACGCCGTGCCGTCGGTGCCCAGGCCCACGCCGTCGAGGCAGAGCGCGAGCGCCGGGCCCTCGCGCCGGTGCTCGGCGAGGACGGCCGCCGCGTGCGCGTGGTGATGCTGGACGGCGACGACGGGCAGCCCGCGCCGCTCCGCGTACCCGGCGATGAAGCGGCTCGAGAAGAAATCGGGATGCAGGTCGTGGGCGCAGCGAACGGGCTCGACCTCGAGGATGGCGACCAGGTGGGCCACCGCCTCTTCGAGCGCCTCGCAGCTCGCGCCGTTGTCGAGGTCGCCGATGTGCGGCGAGAGGAAGGCCTCGTCGCCGCGCGGCCGGTGTTCCCGACGCGGCTCGACGGCACGCC
>CAZPLW010000093.1:0-16100 GCA_964587315.1 uncultured Lysobacter sp. | reverse complement strand
TGCGCTGCACGTGCATGCGCGAGAAGGCCGAGTAGAGCGCCTCGAACGAGGCCGCCAGCATCGTGGTGTAGCAGATCGTGCCGCCGGCGAGGAAGGCGATGTACCTCACGCCCTCCACCTCCGGGATCATCGTGGAGAACCCCAGGCCGAAGCCCAGCAGGTAGAAGAGCGGGTCGATGATGTTGCCCGCGATGCTGGCCGCTGCGAGCTTGCGCCACACGCGGTAGTTGCGGTACCACACCGCCACCCAGCGGCCGGAGAGGAGCGCCTCGATCATTCGCGCATGTCCCGGCCGGTGAGCTTGAGGAAGAGATCCTCGAGGTTCGCGCGGCGGTGCAGGAAGCGCAGGTGCGGGAAGCCCTTGAGGTTCGCGACCGTCGCGTCCGCGTCCCGCAGGTAGCAGAAGGCCGTCTCGCCGTGGATCTCCGCGCGCACCGAGAGCGCCTGCGCGTGCTCGCCGAACCACGCCTCGACGCCCTCGCCGTAGACCTCCACCACCTCCGGCTCGATGTGCTCGGCGATGAGCGCGGGCGGCGTGCCCTCGGCCAGCATCCGGCCGTGGTCGATGATGGCCAGCCGGTCGCACAGGCGCTCGGCCTCGTCCATGAAGTGCGTGGTGAGGAGGATCGTCTTGCCCTGGCGCAGCAGCAGCCGCAGCCGCTCCCACATCAGGTGGCGCGCCTGCGGATCGAGGCCCGTGGTCGGTTCGTCGAGGAAGATGAGCTCGGGGTCGTTCACGAGGGCGCGCGCGAGCACGAGGCGCCGCTTCATGCCGCCGGAGAGCGCCTGGATGCGCGAGGCGCCCCGCGTCTCGAGGGCCGCGAACTCGAGCAGCTTCGGCAGGCGCGCGGCCACCTCCGCCTCCCTCATGCCGAAGTAGCGGCCGTAGACGAGCAGGTTCTCGCTCACCGTGAAGTCGGGATCGAGGTTGTCCATCTGCGGCACGACGCCCACGCGGATTCGCCCCTCGCGCGCCGCCTGCGGCACGGGGTGGCCCAGCAGGTCGATGGTGCCGCTGTCCGGCGCCGTGAGCCCGAGCAGCATGCGCAGCGTGGTCGTCTTGCCCGCGCCGTTGGGGCCCAGGAGCCCGTAGCACTCGCCCTTGCGCAGCGACAGGTCGATGCCCGCCACGACCTCGCGCCCGTCGTAGGTCTTGCGAAGCGCCTTCGCGTCGAGGATCGCCATGGGGAGCGGCCTACGCGCCCGGCCGCACGAGGCGCCCGACGACGTCGCGGATCATGTGCAGCTTGCGGTGGAAGAAGTGGTCCGCGCCGGGGATCACGAGCACCGGCACCTCGCGCGGCGCCGCCCAGGCGAAGGAGTCGACCAGGGGAACGGTGTCGTCCTTGTCGCCGTGCACGATGATCGTGTTGGCGACGGTGTGCCGGCCCACCTCGCCCAGCGAGGGATCGAGCGGGTCCGGCGCCGTGCCCAGGCCGTGCCCGGTGATGCGGCGAAGGGCCGGCGCCATGAGCACGAGGTGCGCGAAGGGCACGCGCGTGCTGGCGCGGATGGCGACCCCGCCGCCGAAGGAGAAGCCCGCGATCCACAGGGGCAGCTCGCCCAGCGCCCGCGCGGCATGGCCGGCCACGTGCAGCAGGTCGTCCGTCTCGCCGTGCCCCTCGTCGTGGGCGCCGGCGCTCGCGCCCACGCCGCGGAAATTGAACCGGAAGGTGGCCGCCCCCGCGTCGTGGAAGGCGCGCGCGAGGGTGGTGACGACCTTGTTGTCCATCGTCCCGCCGAAGAGAGGATGCGGATGCGCGACGACGGCGATGGCGCGGGGCGCGGCGGGGATGGCCGCGGCGATCTCGATCGCGCCCGCCGGTCCCTCGATCGTCTCGCGGGCGCGACCTTCCACGGTCAGATCTTGAGCCGCTCGACGACGCGGCCGTTCACGAGGTGCTCCTCGACGATCTCGTCGATGTCGGCCTTGTCCACGTAGGTATACCAGACGCCCTCGGGGTAGACGACGACGCAGGGACCTTCCTCGCAGCGGTCCAGGCAGCCGGCCTTGTTCACGCGCACCTTGCCCTCGCCCGCGAGGCCCTTCGCCTTCACCTGCGCCTTGCAGTAGTCGCGCATGTCGGAGGCGCCCTTGCGCGCGCAGCAGGCCCGGTCGGCCTCCTCGCGCAGGTTTTCGCAGAAGAACACGTGGCGCTCGTAGTAACCCATGACGGTCTCGATGGCGGTTGGGCCGCTATTGTATCGGCTGGGCGGGCCGGCGCACGAAGCGGGCGATGAGCCAGGCGAGCGCGAAGAGCGGCCAGGCCTCGTGCAGCCAGCGCGTGAGCGTCGCGAAGCTCGCGAGCAGCCCGTGGGGCCAGTGGAAGAGGCGCAGGAAATCCGCGAGCGCGCTGTACTCGCCGAAGATCTTGGCGAAGAGCGCGCCGGCCAGCAGGCACACCAGGGCGAGGTAGGTGCGCGCGCCCCTTCCCAGGCGCCTGAGCGGCAGGAGCAGCAGCAGCCCCGCGACCATCCCCGCGACGCGCCCCTCGGACATCCACATCGCCGCGAGGTTGGGCTTGAGCATGAGCGAGGCCATCGTGAACTTGCACCACAGCGCCACGGTGAGCAGCGCCAGCGTGGCGCCGAGCGCGCCGCGCTCCGCCTTGAGCAGCACGGACACGAAGAGGCCGAAGCCCGCCACCGACAGCGCGACGGAGATCGTCGTCACCGCGAAGTCCACGAACAGCGGCCCGGTGGCGTCCACGATGTTGCCGGCCTCGAAGAAGGGCAGCGCCGGGTTGAGCTGCGCGAGCAGCCACAGGGTGACCAGCACCAGGCCCGTGTCGCCGGCGCCGCCCCCGATGAAGAGCCGCTCGCGCAGGCGCGCCAGGGGCTCCACGACCACGCGCTCGACCGGCGCGAGGAAGAGCAGCGTTCCGGCCAGCGTGCCCGCCGTGTTGGCGAGGATGTCGAAGAGCGAGGCGACGCGCGTGGCGATGAAGAACTGGGAGGTCTCCATCGCGACGCTGAGCGCGGCGCCCAACAGCACCGCGCGCCAGCGCGCACCCGCGTGCGAGCGGCCGGGCAGGAAGTGCAGGCAGGCGAGCGCGCCGAGCGGCGCGTACGCCACCACGTTCATCGCGATGTCGAAGTCGGAGATGAACTTGGGCCGCAGGAAGAGCGGAAGCGCATCGCCGCCCGGCAGGCGCACGGGCAGGAACGGGTAGAGGCTCGCGTAGGCGATGAGCAGCGCCCAGGCGAGGAGCGCGCCCCGGTGGCGCGGCGCCTCAGGCAGCGGGCTTGAGCCCGGCGAGGTACTGGCCGGCGCGCTCGACATAGTGCTCGGCGATCCACGTGTTGTTCGCGATGTTCTCCGGCGTCATCTCGCGCACCACCTTGCCCGGCGAGCCCATCACGAGCGAATTGTCGGGAATCACCTTGCCCTCGGGGATGAGGGCGCCCGCGGCGATGAGGCAGTTCTTCCCGATCACCGCGCGGTTGAGGACGATGGCCCCGATGCCGATGAGCGAGTTCTCGTGGACCGTGCACCCGTGCAGCATGGCGAGGTGCCCCACGCTCACGTTGCGGTGCAGGACGCACGGGAAGCCGCTGTCCGTGTGGATGACCGCGCCGTCCTGCACGTTCACGTTCTCGCCGATCGTGATCGTGTCGTTGTCGCCCCGGATCGTCACGCTCCACCAGACGTTGGCCCCGCGCTCGAGCACCACCGAGCCGATGACGGCGGCGTTGGGCGCGACGAAGTTGTCGCCGCGCAGGACGGGGGTTCGGACGTCGAGGGAGTAGATCATCGCGGGACGAAAGGTCGGGGGAACGAGGCGCCATTGTAGCGCCTCGCCCTCGCCCGCACGTCCCGCGCCGCGAGGCGCCTACCAGGTCTCCCGGCCGTGGCAGGAATTGGCGCAGCTTCGCGTCGAGGCCGTCCACCCGCTCGAGGTGGCCATGTTCTTCGTGCCGTTGTTGTGCGTCGCGGCCACCACCGTGGTCGAGGTGTAGCCCGGCCCGTGGCACGCGGAGCACTCGCGCGAGCGGTGCTTGCTGTGGCGCCCGGTGGATGGCGGCACGCCGTGGCAGCTCGAGCACGGCAGCGTCGCCGTGGCCGACCAGGTGCCCGCGCCGTGGCACGAGTTCGTGCAGGTCTTGCCGGCCGAGTTCCAGCCGACGGAGGCGATCACTTCCTTCACGCCGTTGCGATGCGTCGCCGAATTCGCGGCGCTCGACGAATAGCCCGCGCCGTGGCAGGAGCTGCACGCGAATCGCGTGTCGTGCTTCGCGTGCCCGCCCGTGGCCGGGGGGACGCCATGGCACGTCGTGCAGGTGAACGTGGCGGTCGGCGACCACGGCGTGCTGCCGTGGCACGAATTGGCGCACGACTGCGTGCCCGCGTTCCAGCCGATGCTCGCGAGGGTCTCCTTGGTGCCGTTGCGGTGCGTGGCCGCGTTCACGGTGCTCGCCGTGTAGCCGGCGCCGTGGCAGGTCGAGCAGGCATACGCCGTGTTGTGCCTCGCGTGCGCGCCCGTCGCCGGCGGCGCGCCATGGCAACTCGTGCACCCGAGCGTCGAGGTGGTCGACCAGGTGCCCGCGCCGTGGCAGCCGTTGGTGCAGGACCGCGCGGCCGCATTCCAGCCGATCGCCGCCAGCACGTCCTTCACGCCGTTGTTGTGGGTGGCCGCGTTCACCGCGGCGAGGCCGTAGCCGGCGCCGTGGCAGGTGGCGCAGGTCGCGCGGGTCCCGTGCGGCACGTGCCCGCCGGTGGTGGGCGGCACCGAGTGGCAGCTGCCGCAGGCGGGGGCCGTGGGCACGAGCGGCGCCAGAGCCGCGACGATGGCCTCGAGCTGCGCCGTGGCGAGGTTCGCGAGGGAGCCCATGCCGCCCACGTTGCCGGAGATGGCGAACTGCAACCTCGCGAGCGTGGTCCCGCCCTTGGTGGAACTCGAAAGCGGCTGGTGGCACGAGGCGCAGTAGCTCGCGTAGAGCGTGGGGCCGTCGGTGCCGGCCACGGGCAGGACGGTGCCCACCGGCGAGGTGCACGAAGGCGTCGTGGCCGCGAACACCTGCCGCGAGATCGCCTTCGTCACCGACTTGCCGTCGACGCTGAAGACGAGCGTGCCCGTCGCGCCGTCGGAGAAGGCGAGGCGCATCTCGCCCACCTTCGTGACGTCCGCCGCCGCGAGCGGCGTGAACGGCTGCGCGTTGAAGGACGGCCCGCGCGTGCGGTAGAGGTCCCCGCGCCACGAGCCGTCCGCCTGCTTCGTGCCCTGCGTCATCACCAGCCACAGGTCGTTGCCCGAGCGGTCGTAGGTGAAGAGCGCCGCGAAGAGCGTGTCGGCCTGGTGCGTGAGGGTGAGCCCCCAGCCCGATTCGGCCGGGTTCCACCAGAGGTCCTGGTAGTTCGTGAGGGCCGCGCGGCTGCCCGTCGTGGCCGTGCACGTGGCGGCGGCCCCGCCGAACACCTGCGGCACGATCCGCTTCGTGACCGTGACGCCGTTCATCGCGTAGGTGAGGGTCGCGCTCGTGGCGCTCTCGAACGTGATCGAGAGATTGCCCACCGCGGTCATGTCGGCCGCGCCGAGGGGCGTGAACGGCACGGCGTCGAACGCCGGCCCGCGCATGCGGTGCAGCGTGCCGGCAAAGGTCCTGCCGTCCGCCTGCTTCGGGCCCGAGCTCATCACGAGCCACATGGGCGTTCCCGCGTCGCTGTAGGTGAAGAGGGCGGCGAAGACGGTGTCCCCCTGGTGGTTGAGGCTGATCCCCCATCCCGATTCGGCCGGGTTCCACCACAGGCCCGTGTAGTTGGATGACGACACCGCTCTCGAGGTCGTCGCGAGGGCGGCGGCGATGGCGTCGAGCTGGGCGGGCGTGAGCATCGAAAGGTAGCCCATGCCGCCCATGTTCCCGGCGATGCCGCTTTGCAGCCTCGACACGCTGGCGCCGCGCTTGGCCGAGGTGGCGAGCGCGCCGTGGCAGGAAGCGCAGTAGCTGCCGTAGAGCGCCGCGCCGTCGGTCGCGGCCGGCGAGGTCGTCGGCGGTCCCATCCCGGGCCGCGACTGGGGGTCTCCCGGGTTGCTCGCCGGGGAAGCCTTCAGCTCCTCGCCGTTGGGAACGCCGTCGCCATCGGAGTCCTGCGCCTCCAGCGCCGGCGTGAAGGCGAGCCCGCCCTCGAGGAAGGCCTGGCCGAAGTTGTTGAGGACGCCGTTCGCGGGGTCCGCGTGGCAGGCCGCGCAGCCCAGGGAGACGGCATTCGGGTAGCGCGCGAAGAGGTCCGCCTGGAAATCCGGGATGGCGCGGGCCGCGGTGGCGACCAGCATCGTGAAGCCCAGGCCTGCGGCGAACTGGATGACGGCGCGAACGAATTTCGGTTGCATGGTCCCGCTCCTTGCGGCCCGCCGGCGGGGCCGCGCTCACTGGGTGAGGCAGTCGTCGTGCCAGAGTGGGACGCGCGCGGGTGGGACGAAAGGGGCATTCGACCGGCGGTTGACATGGGTCAAACGAAGGCGCCGGCAAAGCGACGAATTTGCGGGAAATTCGCCCGCACACGGCGGAAAATCGCTTGCCGCGGCGTGCATCGAGCGCCGGAAATCGCGACGCCTCACCCGGAAGACGGCGGGGTGTCGGGCATGGGCGACGGCGGCCCGGGCGAGGTGCCCGGGCGCGTCACCCGCCGCGGAACAGGTGCGCGAACGAGCGGCTCACCTCGAGCACGTCGCCGTGGCGCTTCAGGCGGATCTCGCGATGGCCCAGCTCGTCGGCCGTCACCGAGTCGATCTCCTTCACGTTCACGAGCGTCGAGCGGTGCACCTGCCAGAAGCGCTCCGGGTCGAGCTCGGCCATGAGCTCCTTGAGCGTGCGCTTCAGGAGCGACTCGCCCTCGCGCGTCACGACCCGCGTGTACTTCGAGTCCGACTGGAAGTAGAGCACCTCGTCCAGGTCGATGAGGCGCACCGCGTTGCCGACGGTGGCCTGGAGCATCTTCAGCCGGGGCGCCGGCGGCGGGATGCGGCGCGAGAGCTCGGCCACCAGCGCGTCGAGCGAGGCGGGCGGCGTGGCGAGGCGCGCCTGGAGCCGCTTCACCGTCTGCGCGAGGCGCGCGGGCGTCGCGGGCTTGAGCACGTAGTCGATGGCCCCGCGCTCGAAGGCCTCCAGCGCGTAGCGGTCGTACGCGGTCACGAAAACCACGTGCGCCGACTCGCCGATGAGCCGCGCGGCCTCCAGGCCGTTGGTGCCGGGCATCTCGATGTCCAGGAACGCGATGGCGGGCCGGTGCTCGCGCACGGCGTGCACGGCCTCGGCGCCGTTGCGGCCCTCGGCGACGATCTCGAGCCCGGGCCACGCTTCGAGGAGCGCATCCTTGAGTTGCTCGCGAAGCAGGGGCTCATCGTCAACCAGTACGGCAGTCGTCGCAGTCATGGCGTGCGGTCGGGAAGGGTGAGGATGGAGACGGCGCCGCCGCCCTCGCGCGCGCGCAGGTCCAGGCAGGCGTCGGGGCCGTAGAGGGTCGCGATGCGCTCGCGCACGTTGGCGAGCCCCACGCCGGGCTTCATGTCGTCCGCGAGGCCCCGCCCGTCGTCCTCGACGCGCACGGCCAGCCTTCCGTCGACGGCCGTGGCCGCCAGCCGCACGTGGCCGCGGCCCACCGGCGCGATGCCGTGCTTCACCGCGTTCTCGACGAGCGTCATGAGCATGAGAGGCGGCACCGCGCGGTCGGCGAGCGCCGCCGGCACGTCGATCTCGAAGGAAAGGTCCCCGCCCATGCGGATGCGGATGATCTCGAGGTAGGCGCGGGCGAGCGCGGCCTCGCGGCCCACGGTGGAATGCTCCTCGCGGATGCCCGGCAGCGCCGTGCGCAGGTAGTCGATGAGGTGGTCGAGCATCGGCAGGGCGTCGGCCGAGCCCTTCTGCACGAGGTGGCGCAGGTTGGCGAGCGTGTTGAAGAGGAAGTGCGGTTCCACCTGCGCCTGCAGCAGGCGCAGCTCCGCCTCGCGGTTGCGCTTCTCGAGACGCTCCCGCTCGGCCACGGCCTCGAGCGCGGCCTGCCGCGCGCGCGTCTCGCGATTGCGGATGACGGTGATCCCCACGAGCACGATCGCGACCGCGATGCCCGTGAGCAGCCCCACGGACAGCATGCGCACGATCTCCGCCGTGCCCAGCGACAGGATCGTCTCGCCCTTGCTGGTGCGGCCGATGAGCGCGCCCGTGAGCGCCCCCGCGCAGGTGATGGCGATCACGGTGACCGAGAGCTTCCAGACGGACTTGCCCGCGCTGCGCCGGTGCCCGAACCAGACGCCGATGATGGCCACGATCGTGGCGATGATGAGCACGTTGGCGAGGAAGAAGGTCTCGCCCACCGGCAGCGAGGGCTTGATGCCGGTGAGCAGGAGCGTGAGCACCGCCGTGACCGCGAGGTAGCCCGCGGCGAGACGCAGCCAGTGGCGCTTCAGGTAGCGGTCGAGCTCCAGCGCCTCGCCCAGCTCGTCGGCGGACAGGCGCTTCGCGGCCCAGCCGTCGGCGCGGGCCTCGCATGACTCGAGAAACGTCTTCCATCCCATGGCGCGAAGGGTAGCCGATTCCGGGGCGAACGCCGGGCTGGACGGGACGAAGGGTCGATTCCGGGGTACGGGCCGCCTGAAACCGGGGCCGCTTCCCGGTTTGCCGCCCGCTACATCTGCTTGAACAGGTGCGAGTAGATCCGCGAGACCGTCAGCACCTCGTCCTTGCCCTTCACCTTCACGTGGGCCTGGCCCCGGAAGTCGCGCGTCACGCCGGCGATGGCGTTCACGTTCACGAGCGTCGAGCGGTGCACCTGCCAGAAGACCTCCGGGTCGAGGCCGTCCATGAGCTCCCGGATGGGCGTCTTGATGAGGGCCTCCAGCTCGGCCGTCACCACGCGCGTGTACTTCTCGTCGCTCTGGAAGAAGAGCACGTCGGCCACCGGGATGAGGCGCAGGTTCTGCCCCACCGTCGCCTTGATCCACTTGAGCTGCTCGCCGCCGCCGCCGCGAAGCTGCTCGGCGAGCTTCGCGACCAGCGCGTCGATGGCCGGTGGCGGCGTCGAGAGCTTGGCCTTGAGCCGCTCCACCGTGACCGCGAGGCGATCGTCCGTGTAGGGCTTGAGCACGTAGTCGACCGCGCCCGTCTCGAAGGCCTGGATGGCGTACTGGTCGTAGGCGGTGACGAACACCACGTGGGAGCGGCCGCGCACGTGCTTCGCCACCTCCACGCCCGTCATCACCGGCATCTGGATGTCGAGGAAGAGGAAGTCGGGCGCGCGGTCCTCCAGCGCCTCGAGGGCGGCCTCGCCGTCCTCCACGCTCGCGAGGATCTCGAGCTCGGGCCAGAGCTTCTTCAGCTTGGTCTCGAGCTGCTGGCGCAGGATGGGTTCGTCTTCCGCAATGACTGCCGTCGGGTTCGCCATGGCGCGATTCTAACCGGCGCGCGGCGGATCTTCCGGCGGGATGGGCGGCGGCGTGTCGGCGGAGCGGCGGATGATCGGCTCGGCGGGCATGGCCGGCGGCGCGGTTTCCATCTTCGGCTCCACCTTGGCCGCGGCGGCCTCGACCGACTTGCGCTTGCCGCGGCGGATGAGCCACCACAGGCCCAGGCCCAGCAGCACCAGCGGCGCGAGCGCCGGCGACATCGCCACGATCACCACCAGCGGGATGAAGATGGCGAGCCCGGCGAACATGAAGCCCAGCCCGTAGACGAGCGCGAGCACTGCGGCGAGCACGATCACCACCACGCTGAAGGCGAGGAAGATGCCCGCCGTGCCGATGAGCGCGCCACCCGCGCCGCTGATGGACTCCTCGCCGATCTGCACGGGCACGACGCCGGTGAGAATGCCCGCGATGGCGAGGCCCGAGAGCACGGCCGCGACCGCGGTGAGGCCCACGAAGGCGAAGGAGAGCGACTTGCGCCACAGTCGCTCGGCCGTGCCCATGGCGGAGAACACCTTGCCGGCGGCCGTCTTCGGCTGGGCGGGCTGCGCCGGGGCTTCCGGCATCGCCGGCGCGGCCGTGGGTCGCATCCCCTCCACCGGCACGTCGATGGTGGCGATGACGCCGGCGGGCGTGTTGGCCTCCAGCGTGAGCTTCGCGCTCTCGCCGTAGAGGGCCGCGAGGCGCTCGCGGATATTGGAAAGGCCCACGCCGTTGCCCACCGTCTCGCCGAAGCCGCGGCCCGTGTCCGCCACCGTGAGGCGAAGGCGCCCCTCGACCGCCACCGCGCTGATGTGCACGCTCCCGCCCTCGCGCTGCGGCTCCAGGCCGTGCTTGATCGCGTTCTCGACGAGCGAGGGCAGCATGAGCGGCGGGAAGGGCAGCGCCGTGAGGCTGGCGGGCACCGCGATGTCGAAGGCGAGGCGCTTGCCCATGCGCATCTGCAGGATGTTGAGGTACGCGCGCACCAGCTCGATCTCCTGGCCCACGGAGGAGATGGACTCGCGCATCTTGGGCAGGGCGTTCCTCAGGTACGAGATGAGGTGGTCCACCATGGTGCCCGCGCGCGCCGGGTCCACCTCGGTGAGCGCGCGCACGTTGGCGAGCGTGTTGTAGAGGAAGTGCGGCTCCACCTGCGCCTGCAGCGCCTGCAGCTTGGCCTCGGTCACCTGCTGGCTCATGCGGCTGTACTCGGCCTCCTTCTTCTTCAGGTCCGCCAGGCGCATCGCGGCGCGCGAGCGGTCGATGAAGATCTTGGCGATGATGGCCAGGATGAAGACCGGGATGAAGAGCAGGATGAGGCCGGCGCCGATGCCGATCTTCTTCAGGTCCGTGTTCACGTCGCGGCGGATCCGGTCGCGCAGCTCCGGGGGCAGCACGACGCCGGCCTTGGGCGGCACCGGGGGCGCCGGCGGGACGATCTCGCCGGGAGGCACGGCCGCGGGCGGCACGGGCGGGGCGGGCGGCTGCAGCTGCACGCCCGACTTGTCGCCGGGTTCCGCCTTGCCGATCTCGATGTCGACGAGCGGCTTGTCCTTGTCGGTCGAGAGGCCGATCGTGAGCTTGCGGCGGCCCTTCTCGCGGGCGAGGACGGCGTTCGCCTCCTCCTCGGCCTCCTTCGTGGCGCTGAGGGCCCGGTCGAGGGACTCGCGCACCTTGGCGTTCTCGACGCCCGCCTGCTTGAGCGCCTCGTCGGCGTTCTGGCGCGCCTCCTCGATGGCCGTGGTCGCCTCGCGCACCGCTTCGCGCGCCGTGTCGACCGCCTCGCGCTTGGCCTGCAGCACCTCGGCGCCGGCCTGGCGAAGCTCCTCGCGGACGCGGTCGAGCTCCTCGAGCGCGCGGTTGAGTTCCTCGCGGCGGGCCGGGTCGCTCGTGGCCCCGCGCATGGCGAGGATGGCCTGGCGCGAGACGTCGAGGGCGCCCTCGGCGAACGTGTTGTCGATCTCGCGCTTGATGGCGCGCTTTTCCTCGGCCGACGCGCCGTCGTTGCGGTAGTCGATGAGGTGCATCGGCGTGACGAAGGCCGCCAGGCCGATGACGATCAGGATGCCGCCCACGATGAGGACGGGCCAGGAAACGCGATGCAGGAGGTTCGAGAGGGATTTCATGGGGCGGGGGGCGGGTGCCTCGCGGAAGATACCGGGAAACGCCGGGGTCCGTTCAGTCGTCCAGCAGCATCGCCAGGACGACGATGGTGAGGGAGAGCGTGAGCGCTCCGAACACGAGGACGAGGGTGAGGAGGGGCGTTGCGGACTCCATGGGGTTTCCGGCTCCAGGGGTGGGACCGTCCGGGGGGACGGCGCGATGGGGCCAGATTAGGGGGGCGGGAGGCAAATCACCCCCGGAAAGCGCCGAAATGCAGAAGTCGGGGGGTGAACCGTCGCCCGGCGGGGCCAACGGGAGGCCCCCACTGAAGGGCCTGAAGGGGACGCACGCCTTCAGGCCGGGTGAAGGGGACGGAGGCTTTCCTGCAACGCCTTGTTGCGAAAATCCCTCCGTCCCCTTCAGGCAAGGTGAAGGCGTGCGTCCCCTTCAGAGGGGTTACATCTGCTTGAAGAGGTGGGCGAAGTTGCGCGAGACGATGAGCGTCTCGGCGCTGCCCTTCAGCCCGATCTCGGCCTGGTCCTTCATGCCGCGGCGGACCGAGGCGATGGCGTCCACGTTCACCACCGTGGCGCGGTGCACCTGCCAGAACTTCTCCGGGTCCAGCTCGTCCAGCAGCTCCTTGATGGGCTTGCGGATGAGCACCTCGCCATCGGCCGTGACGACGCGCGTGTACTTCTCGTCGCTCTGGAAGAAGAGGATCTCCTCCACGGGGATGAGCCGCACGGACTGGCCCACGCTCGCCTTGACCCACTTGAGGTAGTCGCTCGCCTTGCCGCCCAGCCGCGCCGCGAGCTTCTCCACCAGGTCGTCGAGGGCGGGCGGGGCGCCGACGGCCAGCCGCTCCTTGAGGCGCGCGACGGTGGTCGAGAGCCGCTCCTCGTTGAAGGGCTTGAGCACGTAGTCGATGGCGCCCTGCTCGAAGGCCTCCACCGCGTACTGGTCGTAGGCGGTGACGAACACGACGTGCGCGCGCTTGCCCACGGCGCGGGCCGCTTCCAGCCCGTTCACGCCCGGCATGTGAATGTCGAGGAAGAACAGGGTCGGCGAATGCTCGTCGAGCACGCGGTCCACGTCCCTGCCGTTCTCCATCTCGTGGACGATGGCGAGATCCGGCCAGAGCTTCGCCAGGCGCGAACGCAGCTGCGCGCGCAGGAACGGCTCGTCGTCCGCGATGACGGCGGTGACGGCGCTCATGCGGCCTTCGCCTCCCGCGCCGGGACGATCGCCTCCACGGGCGCGTCCGCCTCCAGCTCGATGGTGGCCACCACGCCGCGGGGCACGTTCTCCTCGAGCACCAGGCGCGCATTGCAGCCGTGCAGGGCCTTCAGGCGCTCGCGGATATTGGCGAGGCCCACGCCGGTGCCCTTCTTGGTGGAGATGCCCAGGCCCGTGTCGGCGACGCTGTAGAGGAGCTTGCCGCCCTCCTCCCGCGCGCGCACCGTGATGCGCCCGGCCTCGCAGCAGGGGTCGACCCCGTGCTTGAGCGCGTTCTCGACCAGCGTGATGAGCATCATCGGCGGGAAGGGCCGGTCCGCGAGGGGCGCGGGCACGTCGATCTCGAAGTCGAGGCGCGAGCCCATGCGCATGCGGTGGATCTCGAGGAAGGCCCGGGCCATCTCCGCCTCGCGCCCGACGGTGGTGACGTCCTCGCGCATGCGCGGCAGCGCCGCCCGCAGGTACTGGATGAGGCTCTCGAGCATCTGCGAGGCCGCGGCCGGGTTCGTCTCGACGAGGTGCTGCACGTTGGCGAGCGTGTTGAAGAGGAAGTGCGGCTCCACCTGCGCCTGCATGAGGGCGAGGCGGGATTCGAGCACGTTCTTCTCGAGCTGGTGGCGCAGCGCCTCGGCGTTGGCGAGCTGGGCGGCGTGGCGCGACTCGCGCTCGCGGAAGATGTAGACCCACAGCACCATGCAGCCGAAGCCGATGCCCAGGCCCATGGTCACGAGCACGCCGAAGATGCGCTCGCTGAACATCATGGACAGGTCGCGGCCCTTCACCAGGCCCGCGAGCACGGTGCCCAGGAACGAGCCCGCGATGATCCCCGCCACCTGCAGCACCCACTGCGGGACGCGGTCCTGGCGCACGTTCGTCGCCATGGTGAACAGCACCATGCAGGTGTAGCCCACGCACAGCGCGGACACCAGCAGGTCGAAATACGTGTTGATGAAGAACCAGACCGTGATGCCCGCCGCCCACACGCAAAGGAACGTCACCAGCGCGGCGCGCTTGAGGGTGAGGCCTTCGAAGAGGTGGGCGTAGGCGTTCACGGGCGGGGGAGCTCCGGACGATCGGCCGCTAGCGTATCAGCTACGCGCCGGGCCGACGCGGTGGACGGGCTTCCAGCGCCCGCGGATGCCGGGGCGTGCCGGCGACTTGGGCTCGGGCGAGCGGGGGGCCTGGGCGGCGGGCTGGGGGCGCGTCTTCCAGGGCACGGGCATCGGACGGGTCGGGGAAGTTCTCACGGCTGGGTTTCCTCAGGGTTCGGTTGCAAGGATATTTCGGGCGCCCGCCCCGCGGCGACGATCCCGCGACGAAATGCGCCGTCATGGGAATGGAATACGCCGTCACGGGACGGGAAAGATGGGGTCAGGTTCATTTTCCAATCTGTCCCCGATTTCCAGCGAAATGGGGACAGATTGGAAAATGAACCTGACCCCAAAAAAAGACCCCGGCAAGGGCCGGGGCAGGAGGGTCCACCTTCAGGGATGCTTGACGCGGGGCCCGTCTGCGGGCCGGTGAGGCGTGTCCTAGATCTGGCGGGCGAGCGGCATGGCCGAGGCGGTGCGGGAGGACGGGGCCTCTAGGCGTTCGGCCGTGACGGTCACCTTCATGCGGCCGTCGTCGGTGATCGACACGTCGCCGTCCGGGAGCGAGCGAACCTGTTCGGCGGTGTGGTTCACCCATCCGGCGATGAGGCCGGCGACGACCACGGCGATGGCGACGGTGTTCAGGGTGTCCAAGTGTCCGAGCTTGTTCATGGTGAGGGTCCTTCCGCTTTTCCGGTCGGCGCCCGGCGGGCGCGTTCGACATGACGCCAATCTAAAGAAGCGCCCGGCCGGCCTGAAGCGGAAAGCGACGAAATGCGGAAAACGGGGGGTGAAGGGCCCCGGCGGCCCCGGGAACGGGCCGGCGGTCAGTAGAAATCCCAGCGGAATCCGATGTTGAAATAGTGGCGCCGGGTGTCTTCCGTCTGGGTGGGGCCCTTCAGCTTGGAGAACTCGGCGCCGGCCTCGCCCTCGAAGGTGAGGTGGTCGGCCCAGCGGTAGCCGGCCTTGGCGTTGGGCGTCCAGCGGGTCAGCCTCAGGTCGTTCGCGTCCTTCTGGCCGTAATACTTGAGGCCCGCCTCCAGCCGCCACTTCTCGATCACGCGGACGTAGGAAGCGCTCACCGAGGTGCCGTCGAAGGTCACGGCGCGGTTGAGGGCGAGGCTCGCGACGAAGACGTCGTTCTGGGCGAGGAGCCCGGTGCCGATCCCCTGCACGGTGTAGACCCAGAGGTTGCCGGTGGGCGGGGAGGCCGGGTACTGGCCCACGGCCTCGGTTCCGCTCACGCGCGAGAGCTTCACGTCGGCGCCGAGCTGCCACTTGGCCGAAAGCGGGTGCGTCACGCCGAGGGACACCAGGTCCGAGACGGGCGTGATGCCGAGGGCCTGCTTGCGCAGCTCGTCGTAGGGGATTCCCGAATCCATCAGGTCGCCCAGGCTCGCGCCCGCGTAGGCGTTCGACACGTTCGACACCTGCAGCGGCGGCGTGCGGCGGCGGTCGTAGAGGAAGGCGTAGTTGGTCCCGGACGCGGCGATCCAGTTGGCCTGCAGCATCGCCGTGCCCACCTGCTTGAACTTCGTGTCGTAGTCGAAGATGAGGAAGGCGTTGCGGGTCGGGTCGAAGTAGCGCATCTCCGTGCCCACCGCCTGCCGGTCCACGACGCCGTCGAGCCGCTGGGCGATGGCGTAGAGGCTCGTCGTGAGGCGGTTGTCCCACGGGCCGATGTCCACGCTCGCCCCATAGAGGCTGCGGCGCGGTGCCGCGTAGTACTCCACCGTGCGGCCCCCGACCGCGTTCAGCTTGAGGGAGGGCGTGATCCCCAGGCGCGCCCAGCCGCCGTCGAAGCGGCCCAGCACGCCCGCGCCCGGCGAGGACTGGCGGCCCAGGCGCAGGCTCGCGTCGCGCTCCTTCTGGTTCATCTCGTAATAGGCGGCCGCCAGGCGGTTCTCGTTCTTGTCGCCGGCGATGAGCGTCGTGGTCTGGGTGTCGCGGAACACGAGCTTGTTGTCCCACGGGCCGTCCTGGTAGCGGCCCGTGAGGTCGATGTTCGTGACGAAGGCCGACTGGTCGGTGGAGGTGAGCGAGACCTGGTCCGGCGGCGGCAGGCCCGGCAGCGGGGGCGCGAGCGTCGCGTCGTACTTGGTGGCGCCGCGGTAGTACGTGGAGGAGAGGCTGCCGTACACCGATTTCTCGGCCGGCTTCGCCACCCGCTCGGGGCGGCCCGGGGGCGGCGCCGTGCCGAGCGCCGCGAGCCGCTCCCGCACGCGCGCCGCGCCGGGGCTGTCGGGGTAGAGCTTCAGGTCGAGCGCGTACGCCGCCCTCGCCTTCGCGATCC